>RECD01000116.1 GCA_007694185.1 Planctomycetaceae bacterium | reverse complement strand
CACTCCGGAACGCCACTCCGGAAGGTGCCACCCACTTTCCACCCGTCGCCACTCCGAAAGGTGCCACCTTCCGCGCTCTTCCGCGAGGGACTGGGGCGGCAACGGGGCGGGCACAAAAAGTGGGTGGCACCTTCCGTGAGTGCAAAAAGTGGGTGGCACCTTCCGTGAGTGGCGGGATGCGACGGGGCAAGAGAGGATCAGCGGGCAGCGAATCCCGGGTTCGTGGAGGTTCCACCTGCCTGACCGCTACCGGGCGCCTGTTTCACTGGGATGCGCGACGGAGGTGCCGGGAACGAGCCGCTCGCGAGACAGGTCGTCGACTTGACCAAGTTCTTGATCCATGGTCCGCGCTGCGGCCAGGTTCCGGACACGCCGTTAGCGCGACGTCGCGTTGTCGGTTTTGGCGGCTGCGGGGAGCGGTTTGGCGAAGCCTGCCGCGACGTGCATCGCGCGCAATTCCTCCGCTGACAATTTGGGCACCCGCCGATCGTAGGTCAGCAGACCGTTGATCTCCCCTTCGACGTCCGACGTTTGCGTGTAAATCCCGGCGGCGATGCCTTGCGAACGCAGTTCTCCCAACAAGCGGAGCGACTCACGATAACGCTCGACCCATTCCTCACGGCTGGCGGGCAGTCCGCCATATCCCCAGTTCCGCGTCCGGGTGCTCCAGAGGTGCCCGTCGACCGGGAAACCGTGCCCGCCGAATTCACCAATCACTTTGACGAAGTCGTCGAATCGCCCGCCCTGACCGAGTTCGAACGGGAACTTCGGGTGCGGGTACTCGTGATGATCGACGATGTGACCGACGGGGTGAAAGTTGCCGCCACTGGCGACGTTTACCAATCGCGAGGGGTCGTAATCGACCAGCCACTTACCGACTTCGATCGTCTGGTGTTGCCCCCAGGCCTCGTTGAACGGCACCCACTGGACGATCGAGGGGTGATGCCTCAGGCCATCGACCATCCCTTGCAGCTCCGCCATGAACTGCTGGTGCGCGGCATCCGGCCAAACCGGGTCCGCCGGGTCGGGGGCCAAACGCGTCCACTTGGGGTTGTCCGCCATGGAGCTGACTTGGTCCTGCCAAACGAGCATGCCCAGCCGATCGCAGTGATAGTAGTAGCGTCGAGGTTCGACCTTAATGTGCTTGCGGATCGTGTTGAATCCGGCGGCTTTCAAAAACTCGATGTCCGACCGCATCGCCTCGTCCGACGGCGGCGTCAGCAGCCCGTCGGGCCACCAGCCTTGATCGAGCGTGCCGAACTGAAAACTTTCCTGGCCGTTGAGCGTCAGCCTCCAGTGGCCGTCCGCGTCACGCCGGCGCGACGATTCGCGAATCCCGACATAGGATCGGACACGGTCATCACCGAGTGTGATTTCCAGGTCGTAGAGCGTCGGCGAATCGGGTGACCAGAGCTTCGGATTGGGGATGCGAAGCACCAAGCGGTTCGGTGGCCCTTCGCCGCGCGCGACAACGACGCCGTCGAGGGAGGCGACCGCTTTGGCGACCCGCGCGGGCGACCTCGCGGTCCGGCGTTCCAACGACTCCGGGTAGGTGGTGAGTTCGATTTCGACCCGCCCGTCCAACGACGTGGTGGTCTTGAACGACGCGATCGCCTGCTGAGGGATTTGCTCCAACCACACCGTCTGCCATATCCCCGAGACGGGGGTGTACCAAATCCCCTCCGGCTTCAACCGCTGTTTGCCGTGCAGTTGATGCCTCGTGTCGGTGGCGTCCAAAACCCGCAGCGTTAGCGTGTTGTCACCTTCTCGGGCCGCATCGGTGATGTCGAACGAAAACGGCAGGTTGCCGCCGGTGTGAGACCCGATTTCGGTGTCGTTGACCCACACGGTCGAATGGTAGTCGACCGCTTCGAAGTGAATCCGTTGGCGTTTACCAGGCTGCTTGCGAACCAGAAACTCGCGGCGGTACCACAACGACTGGTCCGGCGACAGCCGCCGCTGGACACCCGACAACGGCGACTCGACCGCAAACGGCACGCGAATGCTCCCGTCCCAGCTCGGCGGAAACTCGAAGGACGATGCCGCAGCGTCATCGAGGATCGCGTACTGCCAAGGTCCGTTCAGGTTCATCCAATCGTCTCGCACCATCGCCGGGCGAGGGTACTCGGTCCAGGGGATCGCGCTGGCATCCTGTTCGAGCTGCTCGCCCCAAACCGTCCGCATCGCCACGCGATCCGCCGAGCCTCCACCGATTTCGACTTCGCCAGCTTTGTCCGTGCCAAATTCGACAGCGTGAGAGACGATCCGTCCGTTGAACGGATTGGGGGCCTCGTAGGAACCGACGGGGTCACCTTGGTCCCGGCCGACGGCGAGCCCGATGATCGGTTGCGACTTCAGCAGCCCCGGTGACGGACGCTCGAGTACGACCTGGTCATTCACCGTGAGCTTGATCGTTTCCGCGGTCAGCGCCACCCGCAGGTCGACAACCCCCTTCACCGATTCCTCCGCTACCCATTCGGTCAATTGGCCCTCATTGCGGATCGAAAAGGCCGGTCTGCCGTCGACGAAGTGCAACGAGTAACCGAAGCGAAGTCCGCCATGGGCCAGGACGACGCCTTGAGGTCGCGGGTTGCGAACGCGGGCGGTGATCGTGAACGGGCGGCCGGCAACCTGCGGCGGTTCGACATCCGCATCGGGCTTATTCGCAGCCGAAGCGCTGCCACCGGACGCAGTCGCCCCGCGCGGACGCTCGCCTTTGGGATAGACGCCGACACGTTGTGCCCAACCGTCCCACAGATCCGCCAATTCACGGACTTTGTCCGGCATCGCCCCGGCTAAGTCATTCATCTCCGTGCGGTCGTCACCGAGGTGATAAAGCTCCCACTTTTCACGCTCCACGCCGTCATGAGCGGCGACGCCACGCCCGACCAGTTTCCAGTCGCCGCTGCGAATCGACGCGTTATTTTCGTGCTCGAGGAAAATAGGTTGCTCGCGGTCGAGCCGCTCACCGTCGAGCGCCGGCCGCAACGAAATCCCCTCCAACGGCGGGATCGCTTGGCCACGCATTTCCGTCGGGTATTCGGCGTCGGCCAAATCGATCAACGTCGGCAGCAGGTCGATCAATTGGGCCGGCGAGTCATACCACGATTCATTCGGCACGATCCTCGACGGCCAGTGCATGAAGAAGGGCGTTGCCGAGCCGCCTTCATGCAGGAAGTGCTTGTACAGACGGAAGGGAGTGCTGCCCGCGTTGGCCCAGGCTTCGCCATAACTGTTGCTCGTTTCCTGGTTGCGCTTTTCGATCTCTCGAAAATTACCCCGTCCCAACATCCCGCCTTCCTGGCAGGCTCCGTTGTCCGACAGAAACAGGATCAGCGTGTCGTCGTAGGCGCCCGAGTCCTTCAGGTGGGCGACCAGCTTGCCGACGTTCTGGTCGACCCGGTCGACCATCGCGGCGTAGACGGCCATCTTCAGGTCCATCTCATCCTGCTGAGTTTCGTCCAACGAATCCCAGTCGGGGATGCCTTCGGTCGGCGGCGACAACGGCCAAGCCGGGTCGATCAGCCCCGATTCGATCTGGCGTTGATATCGTCGCCGACGGAGTTCTTCCCAGCCGATTTTGTAACGCCCGCGATACTTGGCGATGTCCTCCTCGAAGGCTTGCAAGGGCCAGTGGGGTGCGGTGTAGGCGAGATACAGGAAGAACGGGTCGGACTTGCGAGCGCCGCCAGCGTGTTCGGATAGGAAGCGAATCGCGTGATCGGTGAACGCGTCGGTCGTGTAGAAATCGCGATCGGTGGTGCTGGCCGGTTCCTCGACGGGGTCGTTGCCGAGAAACATCCCCCGCGGGTGGACGGGAAAAAAGAACCGCGTCGCCCCCTCGATGCAGCCGAAATAGCGATCGAAGCCACGTTGCAGTGGCCAGCACTCTTGCTGATCAAACCCCAGGTGCCACTTGCCAGTCATCATCGTCGCGTAACCGGCTGACCGGAGCACCTCGGCGGCGGTCACGCAGGAATCGTTCAGGTAGCCGCGATAGCCCGGAACGCCGTGATCATGGTTGGTCGCTCCCCCGGGGTTGGTCATGTGCCCGATCCCGGTTTGGTGCGGGTGCAACCCCGTCATCAGCGACGCCCGCGTCGGGCAACAGCGGCCGGTGTTGTAGAACTGCGAGAACCGCACCCCACCGGCGGCCAAGGCGTCCAGGTTGGGGGTCGCGATCTCGCCGCCATGAAATCCCAAATCGGAAAAACCGAGGTCGTCGACCAGGATCAGGATCACGTTGGGGCGTTCGGCGCCGCTTTCCGAACCGCGGGCCAAATGGCCGAGCGAAAGCAACACGACCAGGGCAAAAGCGAAAATCCGAAAAGCGGCGTGCATGAACGACTCGGAGGCTGGAGAGAAGGAAATTCGCGAGGAGTGTTCGGTCAGCGGCTGACGGACGGAACGAGTCAACCAACCCCGAACAATCAAGTCTATCCGTCCCGGCACCGCGACGGAATCGTCATGCACGCCGGAACGAGGCATTGGTCGGCAGCGGCATCGGCGACTCGCGAACCTGGCGACAGATGTGGACCGGCCGACTCACTTTTCGTCACTTTGACGCAAGTTGGACGATGACCCTAGCATGGCGCGGGTTGACGGGTTAGGCTGATTTTCGGCGCGGCGTCAAAGTTGCCGCCCATCGCACTCCCACCTTATCGCTGCGCTGACCTCACGCGACATGCTCCCCCGCCCCCGCTTTCTACACCCGAACCGCGATCGTCGAGTCATCTCGGCGATGCTGTTGGTGGTTGCGTTGGCGAGCGGCTTGGTGATTTCGATCCCCAAAAAAGTGGTGAAAGATCGATCCATGCCGTTCCCGTGCATGGATTGCAACTGCTCGTGCCGTGACGCCCAATCGTGCTGGTCCGGTTGCGGTTGCCTGACGCCGGCGAAAAAGTTGGCTTGGGCGATCGCCCACGGCGTCCAGCCGCCCGAGTGGTTTGAACGGATGGCCGCCAGCGGTGGAGACGACGAGGTTGAGCCGTCAGCACCAGCTTGTTGTGCGGCCAAGAAACCGATCCTCGCTTGCTGCGGCGCCGGCACGACCAAGTCAGACGTTGCGAGCTGCGGTGCCGATTCGCAATGCTGCGACACCGGTCGCTGCGACGACGAATCGACGGTCGCGGTGATCCCCGGGATCGGGAAGCGACGCTGTGGCGGGATCGATCGCTTGTATGTGTTGTTGAGTCTGGTGTTGCCCGTCGAGCATCCGGCGCCAACACCCATTCTTTTGCTGTCGGATCGGCTCGGACCGGTAAGGTCCACTTCTTTTCAGGGCTCGGAAGTGAGCCGCTTGGATCGACCGCCACGGCGAGTGCCTGCCTGATCGTTCACGATCGCATGCACCTGCGGCGCCCCACCCGGTTGGCCAAACCTTTTGGCCGGATCGGTAAGGTCGCTGGCGCGCGATCGTTTCATCCAAGCAAAGCCCTCCCGATGGAAAGAAAATGTCACTTCAACCCGCGCGGAAAATCCGCGCCTTCACTTTGGTCGAACTGCTGGTCGTGATCGCGATCATCGGTGTCTTGGTCTCTTTGTTGTTGCCCGCCGTTCAAGCGGCTCGCGAAGCGGCCCGCCGGATGCAATGCGCTAACAATCTCAAGCAGATCGGACTGGCCGTTCACAGTTATGAGAGCGCCCACCGAACGCTTCCTGGTTTGTATTCCCAAGGGGCGTCAGCGGTCGGCAATTTTTCGGTTCAGTCGCAATTGCTGCCGTTTGTTGAGCAGGCCGCATTGCAAGACTTGCTCGACTTCTCTCAGCCCCTGACGATCGGCTGCTGTCCCGGCGATTTGAACGGCCCGTTCATCGAACCGGCCAGGACGGTGCTGCCGCTCTTTCGCTGCCCCAGCGATCCCGGCCCCGATGTCTTCGAGGTCACCACGGGAAATCGGGATGGCGCGACGGGACGTGTCGATCTCTACGCAGGCACCAATTACCACATCAACCAAGGGACCGGCTTGGGGACCCTCTACGACGGTCGCGCGCCGACCGACGGGTTGGTGTGGGCGAACTCGCGGGTTCGCTTTCGAGATGTGATCGATGGGCTCAGCAACACGGCACTTTTCTCGGAGTCGTTGCTCGGGCTGCCGGAACAGCGGGTTCCGGCCCCGACTTCCGATCGCGAGCGGAGACGAGTCTGGATCGATGTCGCTTGCGTCTGGACGTCGAGAGCCATCCCGCCGCATCCGCCCGGTCTTGCCAACGGTTACCAACCGCCCTACGACCCGGCCCAATTCGAAGCCGCCACGGCACCACTCGGTCGGGGTTGGGGCGGTCACCGCGGCGGAGGTTGGATCAGCGGCCGCGAGTACTACACCGTCTATCACCACTATCACGGTCCGGACAGCAACGTGCCTGACATGGGGACCTGCGGCAACGGGATCTTCGGTGCCAGGAGCGAGCATCCCGGCGGCGTCAACGTTCTGCTTTGCGACGGCAGCGTTCGGTTCGTGACCGCCAGCATCGATCTGGACCTGTGGCGCGGCCTCGGGACCCGAGCCGGTGCGGAAGTGATCACGGATTTTTGATCCGTTGGTCACGACCTGTGATTCGCAAACGTCGCTGACCGGCAGGATCAAAAATCAAAACCTGTCGGTCGACGACGACGTTCCAAACACATTGCATTCCTTTGTAAGAGTTCAACCAACCATGTTCACGAAAACATTTCTCCGCAGCGTGCTGACCCACTTCACAATTCTGGTGCCGATCTTGGGAGTGACATCGGCCCACGGGCATGACACCTGGGTCGAGGTCAACACTTCGGAAGTCCGCCCGGGAAACCTCGTCCATGTCGATTTGAAGCTTGGAAATCACGGCAATGATCACCGAGACTTCAAGCTGCACAGCTTGATCACGCTCGATCACGCTTCGCTTTCAGTGGTCGATCCAGGTGGTAGCGAGACCGACCTGATTCCCGACCTGCGTCCCACAGCCTACGAGCCGAAACAGGGTTACTGGACCGGCCGCTTTCATCCCAAGAAGCCAGGTTTGCACGCCGTCGCGCATCAACTCGACCTGCTTCACGGCACGACTCGAGCGGTTAAGAGCGCGAAGACCTACTTCTTGGTCGGCGAACCTGACGGCAAGACGGCCATCCATTCGCAGCCACTGGGGCATGCTCTGGAGATCGTGCCATTGACTCACCCGGTCGCCGAGACGGCTGTCGAAAAACCGTTTCGGTTACGGGTGCTGTTCAACGGCGTCCCGCTGGCGGAGGCCCGAGTCACGTCGATTCCCCGCGGCGAGGAATTGGCCGAAGGGTTCGACTCGCGTTTCGAACGGTTGACCGACGCCAACGGCGAAGCCGAATTCCTTCCCTCGGAAGCGAACCTGTATCTCTTCGTGGTCCACCTTCGCAAACCGGACGAAGCGGGTGAGGGATTTGACGGGACGGCCTACGGTGCGGCGTTGACGGTCTCGATTCCCAACACGCCGCTGTACTGAGCAACCTGACGGAGCGAGGTCCCTTGGCCGGCTCGCGAATTTTTGGACGGTCGCCCCTCGGATGGCTGGCGACCGTCCTGGCCGTAACATCGGCGTTTCTGAACCCGTAGGATGGATCAATACGCAGCAGGCGAGGTTTGGCGCTGGTACAGTGCAAGCGTTGGGACCAAATCACTCTGGGAACCCCGGGCCTGACTTTTTCGGCACGCGCGGCTGGTGAGCGCTCGCCGGCGGTTCGGTGCGAAGTGTGAATGCGCCCGGTGACTGTTCCTCGGAATCCCCTTGTCTGCGGGAGTGCCATCATGACCGGTTGCGTCGTTCTGTTCGAAATCTGGATGCTGTTTCTGGTCATCGTCGGCACGGGTGAAAAGGTTCAACTGCAACGGCTCATCGATCGCTCCGCAGACATCGTGGCGGGCGCGACCGAACAGGATGTCGAGCGTTTGCTCGGCAATCCGATCAGGCGGTCCGAAGCGCGGGGTGGCATGGCGCGATTCCTGTTTGGTAAACGCCCCGCGGAATGGGTTTACGGTACGACGATCAATCTCCAAATCGTTCTGATTCCAGAGCTCCCGATCCCCAACCCGCTACCGCTCAACATTCGGCTGTTTGGCCGTCATCAAGAGGATTTGGCAGTCCACTGGACGCCTCAAAAGAAAGTGCTGGCCGTGATCCGCCCGGAATTGAATCTGCCGGAACACGTCGTCCGGTTTTATGAGCCGATCTGCGTGGCCGCCGAGATCGCTCATCATTTCCGATCCCGCGACGGCGACGGACGACCGGCACGTTAAAAAGTTGGACTGGAACAGCGGATTCGAATAGCTTGATGAAGGAGGCCGCGAAACCGTAGGGCCTCACGCCGTGGCGGCATTGGCGATTCCACTGGCCGGTTCGATGACAGTCCGGCGCTCAACATCCGGTCCACGCGGCCTTGGCGGGCTGGCCACCATGCCCTCCGGCAAGATTCTTTTCGACTTGCAGTCCTCTTCAACCTACAACTCCTTCCGCGGGGCGTTCAAGCTCATGAAAGTCACCGATCCCACGGCCGTTTACAGCGGTCTGGACTTCGAAGCGGCCAAACGACTCGCCGAATACCTTCGCAACTCCGGCGTCGACGCTCGCATCGCCGTTCCCGACCCGGAATGCGCCGTGATGATTCCGATTTTCCAGACGCATCACGAGGTCCTTGCCATGAACTTCGACGAAGGGCATGTGCGCGAGTTGATCGACCGTTGGACGGAAGCGGAGGACACGGAAGGCGAATCGCCCGCTGCCGAAGTCGGTCTCTACTGCTACCACTGCGGCGAACCGCTCGCCGCCCCGGTACCCGTCTGCCCGAGCTGCCACCACGCCCTCGACTGAGCCGCAGCCGTTCGCTGCCGGTGGGGTTTGCTGTGGTGAGAGCACAGATCGGTGTTTCAACGAGAGGATCTTGCAACGACTAACTTTAAACGTCGGCCGTGATCTGGATCCGATCGGATCGGATCGGATCGGATCGGTTTTCATTTATGTCACATGACCAGGGAGAAAACGACGCATGTCATCCGTTGGGCGAATGTTGTCCGTTAGGTGCGCGGTTGCTGATGAGTGCCGCCGGTTGTCCGAAATGGGGCGACCGGACAAGCGATGGGCGATTCGGTGCGCGCACATGATTCGCCCCTTCGCGATCGCGGCGATGTTTTTCGTTCTGTCGCCGGCGTCGGGCTTGGCGGAGCCCCCACCTCGATCGAACGCGATTCCGGCGACATCCGACTTGGCCGACAAGCCAAATGTCGTCGTGATCATCGCGGACGATCTCGGCTACGGTGAAACCGGGATGATGGGCAATCGCGAAATCCCGACACCGGCGATCGACGCGCTCGCCGCGTCCGGCGTTCGTTGCACGTCGGCGTACGTCACCTCGTCCTATTGCAGCCCGTCTCGAGCCGGGCTGATGACCGGCCGCTACCAGTCGCGATTCGGCTACGACATGAACCCGACGGGCCATCGAAACCTGCATCCCGAAGCGGGCTTGCCCGAATCGGAAACGACTTTCGTCAAACGACTCGCCGAGGCCGGCTACGCAACTTCGCTGGTCGGCAAGTGGCATTTGGGGACCGTCCCATCCAAGCATCCGCTGCGACGAGGCTTCGACGAGTTTTACGGGTTCCTTCATGAAGGCCGCTTCTACGTTCCCGGTCCACCCTACCGAGGCGTGCTGACGATGATCCGTGACCGGTCGTTGCCGCGAGGCGAGCGGATTCGCGAAGGTGGCTTGATCCGCGGCAACTACGCCAGCATCAACGAACCGGCTTACGACGCCAACAACCCGGTCCTGCGAGGCGATCAGGTGATTGTGGAGGCCGATTACCTGACGGATGCGATCACCTCGGAAGCGGTCGAATTCATCCGCCGGCATCCGGATGGGCCGTTTTGCCTGATCGCCAGCTACAGTGCGGTACACAGCCCGATGCAGGCGCGTGTCGAGGATTTGGAATCTGAATCGCTCCGACACATCGAGGATGATCAGCGTCGGATCTTCGCCGGCATGTTGGTCGCACTCGATCGGGGTATCAGCCAAATCTCCACAGCGCTGCGTGCCGCGGGAGCGGAACGAAAGACGCTCGTTGTCTTCCTGAGCGATAACGGCGGTCCGACGGCGGAATTGACCAGCAGCAACGCGCCGCTGCGGGATGGCAAGGGGAGCGTTTACGAAGGGGGACTGCGGGTCCCGATGGTCTGGTCGATGCCAGGTCGATTGCCGGCGGGACGCGTCGAGCCGCGGCCGGTTTCGAGTCTCGACATCGCCGCGACGGCGCTGGAGTTAGCCGGTCTGCCGGCCGACCCCACATCCGACGGATACGCCCTGATGGAATGGTTGACCGATCCTGAACGCGAAGCTTTGCACCAGGAGCTTTATTGGCGGATGAGCGGCGGCAAGGCGGCGTATCGATCGAACGACTGGAAGGTCGTCCGTCCCGCCCAGAACGCCCCGATCGAGCTCTATGACTTGGCAAGTGACCTGGCGGAATCGCAAGACCTCGCCCAGCGACATCCGGAGAAGCGGCAAGCCCTGTGGGAGCGATGGCTGGCGATCGACGCCACGATGCCCGAGCCGATCGAATTGCCTCGCTAGCCATCGACTCAGCCCGTTCTGCCGGCGACGAGTCGACACCGGACCTGGCCGACCCGCCGCATTTTCAGAATGACTCGGGCGTAACTCGGGCGTGGTTCAGTTCGCTGCGGTCAAACGCGAGTGGCAATACCACAACATCCGCGGCAGGTGAAACGGGCCCTTCCACATCGTCCCCTTGGCGGGTGAGGCCGGCGCCCCGTCGCGATGGAGGTAGCCGTACCATTCACCATGCTGCGGGTCAGCGAAATGCCGGAAACTCCAATCATGCACCCGTTGGTGTCGCTCGGCGAAGCGAGGTTCACCAGTCAATTGCCATGCCACCAGCGTCGCTACGATCGCTTCACAATGCGGCCACCAGAATTTCATGTCGTGCCAATACTCCTGCACCGGCCGGTCGAACAGGTCGGTGAAATAGAGCAGTCCGCCATGCTGTTCATCCCACCCCCGCTTCCACATCCAGTCGATCATTCGGACGCCGAGATCGACCAGCCGAGAATCATTTCTCAACGATGCTTCGTGCAGGATGAACCAGCCGCACTCCAACGCATGGCCGGGGTTGAGCGTGCGGCCTTCGTGATGGTCGATCACGCCGCCGTCCGGCGCGACGCATTCCAAGACCGCCTCGAGTTCCGGCTTGACGAAGTCCCGCTCGATCTCGGCGATCGCCAGGTCGATCCAGTCCGAGCAGGTCGTCCTGGCCACCGCGACGTCACCCAGACAGCGTCGCACTTCCTGCGCCGTCGCGATCAGGATGAACAGCGGCCCGATCCCCTTCATCGGTCGCGTCGGCTCGTACTTGTCCGGTAACGCGCCGGGGGTGGTGGTCAGACGCCGGAACTCGGCCAGGTAGCGGACCGCATCCCGAGCCGCCTGCTCATCGCCGGTCGCCTTGGCGTAGGCCGCATTCCCGATCGCCGCAAAGCTCTCGCTGTATGCGTAGCGTCGCATCCTCAACGGTTCGCCCTGCCGTGTTACCGAGAACCACAGCTTGCCGTCGGGAGCCTCGCCATACGTCCGCAAGAACTGAATGCAGGACCGGGCCGCTTCGATCAACGGCTGACGGGGCAAGCCGAGCCGATCGGCGTCAACGGCCAACGTGGCGAAGGTCCAAGCCGCCCGGCCTTGAAACCAGATGCTTTTATCGGTGTCGATGATCGCGCCGTCTCGGTCGAGACAATTCATCAGCCCGCCATGCTTCGAATCGATCCCGTGCCGCAGCCAAAACGGCAGCACGTCATCGACCAGCGCCGCGTGATAAACTTCCGCCAACTCGGCGCGGCCGGTGGCGGTCAACAACGACGGGTTCATCGGGACTGCGCGGCGAGTTCGTCGAGTTCTTTCAGACGCAACCGAACGGTGACGACGAAGGGCGATTCGTTCTCGATCCAGTGCCCGTAGGTGGTCGTCACGATCGTGCCATCGGGCAAAACTTCGACACCGGGATAAGCGCAGTCTTGGCCTTTCCGGTTGTCCATCAGCCGCACGTGGTACTGACCGTCGTGGCCGGCCTTCAAGTCTTCGTAGCTGCCGACCCACGCGACCCAGTCACCTGCGAACGGCGCCTGTTTGCCGCGGGGCGGAACCGAACGAAACGAGATGAACAGGCGGCCGTCCGGCGTGTATTTGCCGGTATGCCGGTCGCCGTTGAGCGAATCGGGAAGTTCCCGTGGCAAGGTCCATGTCTTGCCCTCGTCACGACTGAAGATAATGTGCGAATTCTTCGTTCGCGAGTTCTCTCGCAACAGCACCGCGATCTCTTCGCCATCCGGAGACCGAATGAAACCGGGCTCGCAAAGGTGTACCGCCGTGTCCTGTTGCACCACTTCGGGAGCTGACCAAGTCAATCCGCCATCGGTCGAGCGAGTCTGAAACAGGGTGAATTCGACCGGCTTTTTCATCGCCGGGCGGGACTGATAGAAACGGCCGTCGTCGTGGAACATCGCCAGGTAATGACCGGGCTCGCGGAGCGGTTCCGTGAAACCCATCACAACGATCCCGCCCCAATCGCCGACCTGTTCCAACTCTCCCCAGGTCATGCCGTCATCCTCGCTGACGGCCAACCGCGCCGGATACAGCCCGCTCCAGAGGATCAACCGCTTCTTGCCGGCGGCGTCCACGACGCGGTGGATCGTCGGCACCTCCAAACTGGTCGCCCAACTGGCCGGCGTAAACAACCGATCGCTCCAGCTCTTCCCGCCGTCCAGACTCCGCTTGTAAACGATCCCGCCACGACCATGTCCCTTGGGATAGACGCAGAGGATCGTCTGGCCGTCTTCGAGCAACACCGTTGTCGGGTGCCCGAGATACTGGCCGGGCTCGCGATCGACGATCACTTGCCGATCCGTGTCGGCAGCCAAATCGAGCGTTCGCAACGGCTCGTTGGCCGACGCAGGCGCGTTGACCAAGATCAGCAACAGGCAACTGAGGCTGCCACAGATCAGGGGTAGCGATTTCATTCCGGTTTCAGCTCCGCGACGACGGCACCATCAGCAACTTTCCAAGCACGCAAAATCCCCTCCTGACCTCCGGAGAAGACGATTCCGCCGTCAGGAGTGACGGCGACGGAAAACAAGAAATCGCCGGCGGCCGCGAACGCTCGGATACTTTTCCCGTCACCGGTTTCGTGCAAACGGACGCTGCCGTCCGCGCCCGCGGTCAGCACCTGGCCCGTCTGTCCGACGAAACGGATCGCGGCCGCTTCTTTGCCGATCCCTGGGATCGTGCGTTTCTGCGTGCCGGTGTCAGCATCCCACACCTTAATCGTCTTGTCCGCGCTTGCTGACGCCAAGGTCGCGGCGTCGTCGTGCCAAGCGATCGACAGGACGTGGTGGGTGTGGCCCTCCAGCGATCGCAACACGCTGTCTCTGGCGGGGTCGATGATCCGCACGATCTTGTCAGCGGCGGACGACGCGAGCCGTCGGCCGTCGGGCGAAAACTGAACCGCCAGCACCGTATCGCTGTGGATGTTCGACCATTCGCGAATCAGGCTGCCGTCAACCGTGGAAAACAGCAGCACCTCACCAGCACGACTCGGCGGACCGCTGCCGACCGCGATCATCCGGCCGTCCGGATGAAAGTCGATCGCGGTCACCCGGTCGCTGATCGGCGACTCGGCGGCGGCATCGAGCGGATTGCCGATCTGGAGCGTCAAATTCCAAGTCGGCTTCAACTTCCACCCCTGCGGGCCGACAGTCGAGCTGAACAGCAGCAGCGATTCGGCATCCGAGAACACCAGTTGCGGCGCGATGTCGCCGAGCGTTTCGGAAGTCGCGGCCGACAACACCGAGCGGGCCCCCGTTTCCTCGCCCACGTACACCCGCACCACACCGTCCCGATGGAACGACGCGAGCGTGTCACCCGCTGGCGAGAAGGTCAGCGCGTCGACGGGCGAAACGTACTCGGGAAAATCACGCGTTAGCCGCTCTTGGCGACGGGTCAAAGCAGTCGACTGACGCGTTTCGTCGGCGACCCGAGCGTCGTGATCGCCGATCAACCCGACGAGCCGATCGCGGGCTTCGATCCCCGCATCGAGAGCTTGCTGGGTCTTGACCAATTCGGCATCAGCTTTGTCCTTCGCCTCCTTGGCCGCAGTCACCGCCTTCTTCTGTTCTTCCAACCCGTCGGTCAACGCCTTCAACTCGGCTTCCGCCTTTTCGAGCTGCGCCTTCATCCCCGCGACCGCTTCGGCCAATTGGACCTCCAGCGGCTTTTCGTCAGCGGGTTTCTCATCAGCGGGTTTCTCGTCAGCCGGCTTCTCGTCAGCAGGCGGAGCTTCCTCAGGCTGCTCGTCAGCAGCCGGTTCATCACCGGGCGTTGCGGGCTCGGGCGAATCCGCAGCATCCCCAGGCTCTTCGCCGGCCGCGTCAGCATTCTCAGCCGCGTCAGCGGCGGCTTCATCGGCAGCAGCCTTTTCGGCTTCCGCCTTCTCCGCAGCAGCTTTTTCAGCAGCAGCCGCTTCCGCAGCAGCTTTTTCCGCCGCCGCTTTCTCAGCAGCGGCTTTTTCCGCAGCAGCCTTCTCCGCCGCGGCCTTCTCGGCTTCCGCCTTCGCTTTGGCGGCCGCTTCTTCCGCCGCCTTTTGCTTGGCTTCGGTCTCTTCGATCATCCCCTTCAATGCGGGGATCTGCTTTTCCAATTCGGCGATCTTGGTTTCCGACTGCTTCAACGCGGCTTCGGCATCCGCGAACTTCTGAGTCGGTTCCTTGACCGCTTCGGCTGCCGTGTCGCGAGTTTCCGTCGCCTTCGTTACCGCGGCTTCCTCGTTCTCGAGACGTTTCTTTAAGTCTTCGCCGGCGGCGGTCAGTCGCGTCAGCACACCTTGTTGTCGCTGCACGTCGCTGGCAGAGGCCGTGGCCAACCGCACGTTGCGAGGATCACCCCGCAAGGTCCGCTTCAGTTCTCCCGAAGCGACGTCCCAAATTTTGATCTGGCCATCCCGGCCGGCTGTGGCGAGTTGCTTGGTCGCCTGGGCGACGGCCATCGATTCGACCACCGATCCCGCGTCGATCGACTTGACGACGCTCCCTTGGGTCGCGTCCAGCACCTGTACCGACGCCGCTTCGGTCGCGACGACCAAGAGTGGCGGTTCGGCTTCGACCCAAGCGATCGAGGTCACCCCTTCGATCGCGGCGGCCGCTTCGGCGGCGTACGGGGCGATCGAAGTCGTTTCACCGGCAGTGACCTGCAGCAGGTGAATGCTGCCGAGCCCATCGAGGACCGCGATGCGACTGAGGTCCGCCGCGGCGGCCAACGATTCGACCGTTCGAGTCAATTCGATGCGAGCCAAAGCCTGACCCGAAGCGGCATCCCACAGCATCACGTTGCCGCCAACATCGAGGCTGACCAACCGGTCGCCGGCAGCGGACAAAGCGAGCCCGACCAGCGGCAACCGATGACCGAGAATCGTCACCTTGGTCTCGCCGGAAGCCATGTCGAAAACTCGGATCGACAAATCAGGAAGGGCGACAGCTCGGATCGGGGAATCACCTCCCGCGGCAGCAGCCGGCCCGACGCCGCCCGCCCAAGGGCCGGCGGTCAGATCGAGTTCCGGATGATGCTTTGACCACAGTTTGACCGAACGATATCCGCCGGTGGCGATCCGCGACCCGTCGGGCGAAAAGGCGATCGCTTGCACCAAGTCGATGTCGGTGGCGTTCTCACCAGCCGATTCGGGTAGGTTCGGATCGACCAATCGAGCGACTTCGGCCAGCCCCGCGACTTCATGCACCGCGACGGAACTGCCACGTCCCGCGGCAAAGTAATGCCCGTCCGGAGATGCGTCGATCGCATAAATCGGCTGGAACGATGCCGGAATTCGCTGCCAAGAAGGTGCGTCGGTCGGTTTGGGATCGCCCACCTTGGCCCCTTGGCGAATCCACAGGCTGATCAAACCCAACTCTTGCGAAGTCAACGGGTTGGCGCCGGCCGAATTGTCTTCGGGCGGCATCAACGGCTCTTCCTCGCCGGTCGCACGCGTCAACAATAAGCTGGCGGCGACATCTCCCGGGACGAGTGCCGTGCCGCTGTCACCACCTTCGATCATCTTGGCGACCGTCTCCAGGTCGAGCCCCGACTCGGCCAGCTTGGCATTGTGACACGCCAAACAGGAACGTCGCAGCAGCGGCATCACTTCGGAATGGAAGTCGACTTCGCCTTCCCGTTCCGGTTCTTCGACCGGGATCGGCAAGTCGATCGCCGTCGCCGTCGAAACGGCGAACAGGACGCCGGTCACAGCCGCGATCCGAGCGACATGGGAGAACAGGCCGAAACGGCCGAAGGGGTGGGTAGCAATCATGGCGAGTCGACCAATTCGAGGTTGGCCGTGTTGGTGGGAATGAAAACGGTCAATTCGGAAGCGTCCGCCGTGACCGGTTTGAACGTGACTTTCGTTTCTGCGAGTAACCAAGGTGAGTACTTGCCGAGCTTCGCGTCGGCCGCGACCTTCAATTCGATCGTCCCTTCCGACTGATCCGCGGGAATCGTCACTTCCGCAACGGTCACTCCGGGGGGAAGGTTGCGAGGACGCAGCACGATCGGGTTGCCGCCGCCATCCCGACGCGTGACGCGGACGGGGACGTTCAGGTTGGTGCCAGGTTTAACCTGCGCCGGCTCATCACCGCCGAGCGTGATCGTGACCGGCGCGGTCATTTGATCCGACATGCTCAGCGACAAGTCGCTGGTCAACCGCGTGGTCACGATGTCCCGCAGATCACCACGCCCCCAAATGACGGTCGCCGGAGCCGCCTCACGCTCCAATTCCCCCGCCTCGGTCGTCCCCTTTCCGATCACCTGCAATTGGCCGGTCCAGGAAGCGGGCGTTTCGGGGGCGGTCAGCGTCAAATGCGCTTCGGTTTGGTTCGCGCCGATCACCGCCGTCGGGATGGGCATCCCCTCAGGAAGCCCCGCCACGGACAACTCGATCGGCCCGTCAAAACCGCCGCGGCGAAACGCCAACACCCGGATAGAACGCGTCCCACCGGCGAATAACTGCGCGCCTCGAGGCCGCGTCGTCGCCGGGTCGTTGTGAGGGAAGGGGTACATCGCGACGAGCCGAAAATCGGGTTCAGGCTCGCGAATTCGAACCCAAAATTCGGGTTCAGACGCCAGCTCCGAACCGGTGTCGAGGTTCCGTAGCAATAACCGATAGTTGCCATCGGCCGGCGCCGTGAAAACCGTGATCGGATCCTTCACCCGCAACCGCATCGCGAAGTCACCCACCATCGCCGACTCGTCCGCCGTCGCGACATCAACCCATTTCGGATTGCCCTCGGCGTCCGTGTCCTGACGTTGAATCCGCAAATTCGGATCGGTCGGCTGCTCCAACCGCTGCGAAATGATCTCGATTTCCCACTTCTGCCCGGCGGTCGCCGCGAACTGAAAAGCCACCTGGCCTTCCGACAACCCAAGCCTCGGCAACGTGAAATGGGAAGCGACCAAGCAGGGCGGTTCGATCACGACCGGATGATTCGGCGCCTCCGCGGCGGCCGCCGGCGCCGGTGAGATGATGTCGTGCAAGGCATCGCCGAGAGTGATCGCATCGAGACCCTGCGGATGGGGCGTCAGTCCGCTGCGATCGACTGACGCTTCGCCCTCGCCCGGTTCCGGTGTGCCCGCGCTCGGCTCGTGATCGTCCGCATCGACCCGCAGTTGATAGAAGAACGGGTCGCCGCCGCGCAGCAAAAAATCTTGGACGCCGACGATGAAGTGGCCGTCGGGAGCCGCGGGCAACGTCAATCCGGGGTCGAAACCGTCGGACCCGCGAACGCTCCGCAATAGCTTGCCGGTCGAATCGTAAAGCTTCAGCTGGCCGATCATTCGCGAGTCGATCCGCTGAGCCAACAGGCTGACCCGCCGCGGTTCGCTCGCCGCAGCCGGGATCAAGAAATAGTCGACACGGGCTGCCGTGGCTCGGTTTTCCAAGACCCAGCCGCTATCCGGGCCGGCCGGCAGTTCGAGCTGCGTGGGCGATCCGGCTGATTGCCCGATCGCCGCGGCGGTGACGACCGGGTGAGCCGTGACCGTCAGAATGCGCGGGTTGCTGATCCCGTAAGCACCCACCGCCCGCACATCGTAACGCCCCGCCGGCAGGTCAGCCGGGATCGTTACCCGAAATCGGCCCCACTGCGGGACCGGTTCCGCACCTTCGCCCTCGCCAGGTTGCGTGACCAATTCGGCGGTGATCCGCGGGTCCGAAAAAACGAGCCGGTCGACCTGCTCCAAATGGGCCCCGCCACCGGCCGTCAATTCGACCTCGGTGCCGATTTGAGCCACCGTGGGACGGACCCAGGTCAGCTCGATTTCCGGATACTGGGCCGCGGCAAACGACCCGCAAACGGATGCTCCCAACAGGACCACGACACAGCGAAACAGCGACGGGAAGCGGGCGTTCAACGATGACACCATCGATTCGCGGGGGCGGGGGTGAGACGCGACGGGGGTGGGAACGCGGTCGCCGGTCGGTTGACCCGACCAGCCCGCGCGATCCTCATCATACACTCTGTTTGCGCGATTCGCACAAACGATCCAGACTTTCGCCTGACGTCCATCCGGGATCGGCTTGGAACGGTCACGCGACCCAGCTCTGCCCAGCGGCAAACGCCTCGCAACGGGGACGTCCGGCCGAGCCGTTTCGCGACAACGCGACAACGCGACAACGCGACTTCGCAGCGCGGTGCCCGCACGACGAAGCAAGGATCCCTAAGCAATGAGCGGCAAAAAAGCGTCCGGAACCTTTTCCGAGGAACTTGCCCTTCGGGTGCTTCGCACAAAAGGTTCGGGACACTTTTTTACCGCACGCTCCTAAGCGATCGAGCGATCGATGAGGTTCTTCGTGATCCGCTGAACCCGCACGTCAGGCCCATGCGGCCGCGACCAGTGCGACCACGGCAACATGTGCCCGGGTGGGCTGGCGAGCCCCTGACACCAAAAGATTGTCGACGCGTTGAAGACAAAATTGTCCTTCGGACCGGGATAGATCGTCGCTTGCCAAGGGGCCGGGTTCACGCCGCCGTTGAGTGCCGTGCCGCCGGCGACGATTTCCAACCCCGGGATCGGTGGCGGATCGCCATGAAATTCCCAACCGACCAGCCCCGGGATCGATTCGCCCTCGGTCATGCCGGTCCCATCGAACATCCAGTGATCCGGTCGGAGGCAAACCCAATCACCACCGCCGTTGACCGGGCGGATGTTGCGAGCCCCCATCAGGTAACCCTCGTCCGGGCCGCGGTGCGGGTAAGGGCCAAAATTCTGTTCCCGCTCGACCGCGTAACGGTAATCGCCGCCGTACGGGCCGCCGCGGAACAAGATCCGGTTTTCACGCCCGTCAAACGAAGGCCGCATCGGGGTGACCCAGCAGACCGAATTGCCGCTGAAGAACATCACGTTGACTCCGGCATCCCGCAATTTGACGACGCTTTCGTATTGGCGGATGTCCCAGTACTCGTCATGCCCCACGCTGAGCATCGTCTTGCACTTCAACCCGCGATCGGGCGTCATCAAGTCGCTGTTGGAGCAATACGTGACGTCGTATCCGAGCGATTCGAGCCAATAGGCAAAAGGGAACTCAAAACAGAGCCATTCGCCCGATCCGATCGATTGCGGATTTTCGTAAATCTGGCCGTACTTCGCGTAGGGACGATCGAAGCTGATGTCCGCCCACGGCCCCTGAACACCTTGGGGGTGGGTGTAGAGCGAGTAGTCGTTGGGCCACCGGTTGTAGGCTTGCCAAGTGTTGTCCGAGCACTGGAACAGGATGTCGGCCGGCCGATCGTCCTTGACGATGAACACGACGTAGCTCTGCCAATAGCCGAACCCGGATTTATCGGTGAGCGTCGTCAGCCTTCCCAGATAGACGCCGCTCGGCCAATCCTCGGGGATCGTGATCGAGGCGGACGGTTCCCAGCGGCATTCGTGGAGGTTCTTTTCGCCGATTTCGGGAACCGGTTGAGGACGCCCCGGCAACGGTCCGAGCGTCGTCATCAACCGCGCCCCGGCGCCACCGTAGTAACCGGTGCGAAAAATTTCGATTTTGAAATCGACCGGTTCGCGAGTCGAAACCATGATGTCGAGCTGCTCGCCCGCCGCGACGCTCTGCCGCGAGCAGTAGCCCTCGATGTCTGACGAGCGGAAACCGAGATTCCGGTCGAGCCGCACGCGGGTCAATTGCCAATCGGTCGAGCCGGCCTTGGCGTTTTCCTTCGCGATCAAATCGGATCGCCGAGCCGGTCGCGTGACCGCGTCGCCAGCCCCTGCGGGACCAGCCGCCGCGTCTTGCGCCGCCTGAGCCGGACCGGCGAACGCCTCGCTTCCCGCCCCGATCAACAGCGGCGGGGTAGCCAGGGTCGCCTTCAAAACGTCGCGTCGGTTCCAACGGCTCGGCTGCGGGTCGGTCATCGCTGGATCTCCGGCAAAAGGTGGGCTGACAGAGGGAAGTTTCACTTCGGTGGGGGCGGGGACCGCTGGGCGGTGACCCGGATGGCCTGGATCAGGGCTTGCGCCTTGTTGACGGTCTCTTCGTACTCGGCATCAGGATCGCTGTCGGCAACCACCCCACAACCAGCCTGAACATGCACGATCCCGTCCTTGATCACCATCGTCCGCAAGGCGATGCAGGTGTCCATGTTGCCACGATAATCAAAGTAACCGACGGCGCCGCCATACGGGCCGCGCCGATGCGGTTCCAACTCGTCGATGATCTGCATCGCCCGAACCTTCGGCGCCCCCGAAACGGTGCCGGCGGGTAGGCAAGCCTTGATCGCGTCGAACGCATCCAATTCGTCACGCAGCTCGCCCCGAACCTCGCTGCTGATGTGCATCACATGGCTGTATCGCTCCACCACCATCACCTCGGTCAATTCCACCGACCCGAATTGGGCCACCCGACCGACGTCATTGCGTCCCAAATCGACCAGCATCACATGTTCCGCACGCTCCTTCGGGTCGCTCAACAATTCCCGTTCCAACTCCAAATCCTGCGCCTCGTTCTTGCCCCGCCGCCGGGTCCCCGCCAACGGCCGCACCGTCACGAAACGGTCCGCCACCCGGCACATGATCTCCGGTGAACTGCCGACCAAGACCACATCGGGGGTGCGGACAAAGAACATGAAGGGACTTGGGTTGATCACCCGCAGGCTGCGATAAATCTCCAGCGGCTCGACGTCGATCCGAACCGAAAACCGCTGGCTAGGCACGACCTGAAAGATGTCGCCGGCATGGATGTAACCGACGCACTTGCGGACCGCCTCGCAGAAGCTTTCGCGAGTGAAGTTGCTGGTCATTTCGATCGCCGCGGCAGGCGGTTGAGGATCGCCCGGGTAGGGCAATTCGGCCAGCCCGAACGTCGGCGGCGTCGACAACCGACACGTCAAGTCATCAAGCCGCGTTTGTGCCGCCGCAAAGCTCGCTGCCGGGTCAGCCCCCAAACCCGGAGCCAACGCGACCAGCGTTACCGTCTTGTTGGCGTGATCGAAAATGCACAGCGAGTGATAAAACGAGAAATCGAGATCGGGAAGGGCGCGATCGTCCTCGGGCGGATGATCGAGTTTCTCGACGTAGCGGACCACGTCGTAGCCCGCGTAGCCGATCGCGCCGCCGATGAACGGCGGCAAAGCGTCATCCGGGGCGACCGTCGACTTCAGGTGCTCGCGGAGCGCGGCGAGCGGATCGGGCTCCGTTCGCGTCTCGCTCGAACCGTCCGCCTGGACGACGGTCATCTGATCGCGGATCGCGTACACCCGCTTGATCGGGTCGGACGCCAAAAAACTGTATCGCCCGACTTTTTCCCCACCGACAACGCTCTCAAACAGGCACAGCGGCCCGCCGTTGTCCAAAGCCGCGATCGCCGTGACCGGGGTCAGCGTGTCACTGAGCAAGCGTCGGTAAACCGGGACGAAATCGTACTCAGCCGCGAGCTGGTCAAAGCGAGCGAAGTCAGGGTGGGACATGGGGAAAATCGGCCTGCGAATCCGGTGGAGGTCAATTCAGGTCCGATTCCCGTCTGCCCTGGCCGGTAAGGTGCTTCTGAAGATAATTGGCCCGTTCGATGTTGCGGTCGGATGAACCGAGCAACCGCCCTCGCAGCTTCTGCAAGTGAGCCGGTTGGGTGTGGATGAACAGCTTGTTGATGATGTTCACCTCGACGTCTTCGATCAAGCCGAGATTCACCCCCATGCGAACTTTCGAGAGATAATGCATCGTCTCTTCGCTGCTGATCTTCTTCGCCGTGCAGAGAATCCCCAGCGCCCGGCTGACGTCGTCGTGCAAGTCCTTTTCACTCTGCTGGACCAAGAACTGGCGAGCCCGCCGCTCGTAATCGATCAACAGCGGCACCACTTCCGCGACCTGTTGCATCAACTCCGCTTCCGTCTTGCCCAGCGTGATCTGGTTGCTGACCTGGTAAAAATCGCCCGTGTACTGCGACCCCTCGCCGTACAGGCCCCGCACGGTGACGCTGATTTTCTGCAGGCTTCGAAACACCTTGTCGATCTGGCGGGTGATCACCAGCGCCGGCAAGTGCATCATGACGCTGACCCGCAGCCCCGTCCCGACGTTCGTGGGGCAAGCGGTCAAGTAACCGAATTTGGGGTGGAACGCGTACGTGATCGTCGTTTCCAGCAGATCGTCCAGTTCGTTGATCTGGTCCCAGGCCGCCTCCAGGTCCAAGCCGCTGTGCATGACCTGAATCCGCAGATGATCCTCTTCGTTGATCATCACCGAGAACTGCTCGCCCGGGTCGATCGCCACCGCCCGCGACCCGTCGGCATCAGCCAACTCGCGGCTGATCAGTTGACGCTCGACCAAAAACAGACGATCAACTTCCGACAATTCGTCGACGTCGACGTAGCGGACTGTGGACAACGCATCGATCTTGTCCATCCGAGCCCGCACGGTCCGCTCGATGCTCAACCGGTCCTCGTCCGAACATCGCCGAATGAACGGGAAATCGGCGAGATTGCGGGCTAGCCGGATCCGGCTGCTGATCACGATGTCCGATTCCGGGCCGGTTCCGCGCAGCCATTCTCCGCACCTCCCGGCCAGCTCGTCAAATGACTGATCTCGCAACACGCTCGGTTATCCCCCCGGCAACGATCGAGTCCCCGGAAGCTCAACCGAGCGACCGGTTCCGCCCAAGCGGACCTCTCGCCCTGAAAAATATCGGCAACCGACCGTTTGGGCAAGGATCGGACCGCCAAGCCGATCGCGGAACTTCGACCGAATCGGCTCAGTCCCCGCCGGATTCTTCGAGTTCGCGGATCTGGTCCCGCAACTCAGAGGCCAATTCGTAGTCTTCCCGCTCGATCGCCTCCTCCATCTCCCGCCTCAGCCGGATCAGACGAGCCTGGGAATCAGCCGAAACGGCCGCCCGTCGCGGGTGCTTGCCGCGGTGAGTCGATCCGTCATGGATGTTGACCAGCAACGGTTCGAGCTCCTTCTCGAAATGGGTGTAGTCATACGGGCAGCCCAAACGGCCGCTATTGCGGAATTCGAAGAAGCTGATGCCGCAGACCGGACACTCCGACGTCTCCGTTTCCAACGCACCCTTCCCGCCAAGCTTCAATTGCTTCGCCAAAGCCCCCGCGATCGAGGCCGCAGGGCTAGCAGGCTCCTTCGCCAAAAAAACACGAGCATGCTCCTCGCACAAGTGCATGACCTGCGGTCCATCGGGGCCGATCAGTTCGGTGATGTGAAAAGTGGCCGGCTTCTCACAGTGCTGGCACTTCATGCGATGCTTCGTAAGCGAAAAAAAGGCTGAATCCGGAACCGCACCGATTCTATCGGCGCCCGGCAAGCTGTCAACGAACACCCCGTCACCCCCAAACCCCCGCCCGCCCCACCCCCTCCCCCTGACCCGCCCCCAAAAAGTGGGTGGCACCAATCGGAGCCGGGGCGTGCCCCATAAAACCGGAGCGTGCCCGAGAAAAATGGATGGCACCTTCCGAGGGCCG
>RECD01000081.1 GCA_007694185.1 Planctomycetaceae bacterium | reverse complement strand
GTTCGCTCCGCTCGACCGCCGGCTAATGGCTGTAATCCCTTCGGGATACCGCCGAATGCGTGCGTCTGGAAGCACCTCACCAGAAACATTTGGCCATCATCCACGAAGCTGGCCAACGGCGTGCCGATCTGCGCGTACGAGTCGTGGTGGATGAAACCTGTTGAAGTGCATAAAAAATGGATTGCGGGGCTGCGGCCCATCCCGTTCAACCGCCTGAACTTCGCGACTTCGCGACTTCGCGTGAGCAAACGATCGTGGGGCACACCCTTTTTTCGGGCTGGCTTTTCCGCCTGGTTCTTCGGCCTGGTTCCTCGGCCTGGTTCCTCGGCCTGGTTCCTCGGCCTGGTTCCTCGGCCTTGTTCCTCGGCCTTGTTCCTCGGCCTGGTTCTTCGGCCTGGCTTTTCGGGCCGCAGCGACCGCCGATGGGTGGGCTTTGGTTGTGGCCATTGCCGCTGGGCCGCTTCCTTGGCACGCCATTGCGGCGCTCCGCCGAACCGCTCCATCGGGAAGGTCGTGAACGGTCGCTCCGGCGGGTCTGTGAACTCGGCTGTGCCGGTCACCCGAAGCGGGCCCTACCAGCGCGGAACCTCCTACGCCTCGCGGTTCTACGGTTTTGCCCCCGGCACGCCGGTTGCCACGCCCGTCTACCCGTCGATGGCCTCCTCTCGTAGCTGTCCGATTTTTTGTCTTTCCCGCAGCGAAAAAGGATTGTCCCGCACGGAAACGTAGGATAACCTCTCGGCTGCATCCCTCGCCTCGACGTGCTCCGTGGCGAGTTCCGAGCCTGCGTTTTCCGACGGCGTTGACAGTAAGCAGATCGTCATGAGTTTTCTAGCAAAAAAGATCACCAACCGGCACGCGTTTGTGTCCGGTTTCCGCTAACCGGACGCCAGCGCGCGCCGGACGATTGGGTCGAACGACACGTGCGCAACCGCTTGCCATGGACGCACCTGAATTCCCACCGGAGTTCATGCCAGACTTTCCCACGCGGTGGCTCCCTACCCTTCCAAGCAGTGGGCCTCCCATCCGTGTCGCACTCCCTGTGCGCGATCGACCGATTTGTTTTTTCTTCCCGTCACAAGTTGAGGAGCACTCTGCAATGTTCGACAAGGTCATGTTCGACTCGGTGATCAAAGGGCTTGCCAATGACAAACTGCCGCCGAACGATGCGGCGGCATTGGTGCGCAGCAAAGCGGTGAATCCGGCGTTGAAAATCGCCGTCAAGAACTTCAACACTTGGAAGGCGCTGTGCGACTCCAAGCGCGATGAGGCGAAAAAGATCCTTGAGCAGGCGGAACAAAAGACCAAGGACATGCTGAAGCCCGAATGGATGCCCAACATCTACACCGTCGGCGAAGTGAAGGGGGCTGTCGATATCATCAAGGCTATCGGCGATAACCTGCAGAAGAAAGCATTGGAATATGCCGAGGCATTCGCTGTCGATGGTTTGCGCGGCAACAGCTATGTCGAGATCATTTCGAAGTCATTTCCACAGATCACATCCCAGGACGTCAAAGCATTCGAGACTTATGTACAGGCGGCACGGGCCAAGATCATCGCCGACAACCGGGGCATGAGTGCGGTGCGCGACCGAGTCGCGGAGTATGCAAAACGTTGCGAGACGTTGGCACGAGCAGCCGAAGCACGCCACAAAAAGGCACTCGGCATGGCCACCAGCACCAAGGACGAACTGAAAAAATCGGCCGACGCTTGCGACAAACATGTTGCCAACGCGAAGGAGTGCCTGCGTAAATTCGAAAACAAGATCAAGGCGATCACCGACGTGCTGAATAACAAAGATGACAAGAACACGACCAACATGGTCAAAGGCCTGGTGGGCGAGCGCAACGAAAACTTGAAGAAGGCGTCGGGCGCGACCAAGACACTTCGGTTGGAAATGGACCAAGCCGAAAAGACGTTCAACGCCTCGCCGACCAAAGATATCTTGAAGGAGTTTGCGACACGGCTCGTGAAACTCAAAAAGGATCAGGTCGCCTTGGAGAAGGAGGTCACCGATCACAAGACGAAAACCATCGTCCTTCAAGACAAGGTAATCAAAGCCGCGGGAATCAAGATTTAGGCCTTCGACGGCTCCCCGGAGGGTGCCATTTTTTCGGCTTCCGATGAAGCTCGGTGGGACCGCCGATCAGGGCGCCAGATCGGTCATCCAATATCTTTCTTCGTGCTCTTCGTGGTGTTCCCGACCGGACGCGATCGCATGCCGGACGGCATCCCGTGCGATGCACGCGCCGGCTGACGCACCCATTCGACTTGATCACGTCTGGTCGCCTGACGCGGGGTGCGTGTCACCACGCCAAGTCGAAGCCGGTGGCGGCAGGGATTCACCACGGAGGACACCAAGCGCGCGAAGAGGGGCAGCCACCGTCATCAGGCAAAAAAATGGATCCCGAGGGAGGGGGGCCTCGCATTCAACCATCTGAACTTCGCGTCTTCGCGTGAGCAATCGATCGGGGCGACCGGCGTTTTTTCGACCTGATTTTTCGGGCCGCGGTGACCAGTCGATGCTTGTCTTGTTTGGGCTCGGCGATTCCGGGCTGTGTGTGTCGCGCGAAGACGCGAAGAGATCGCTCCGAAGTTGCTGGTCCGTTTTTCAGCTTTGATAGCGTTGCCAGCCCCTAATTTTTCGCAAATTGTCGGGCCTTTGTCCCGGACGGGAGGAATGAGAGGTGGTTCAATCGTTCCGGGCCACCTGTGGGCTCTGACCGGCCGTCTGGCCGAACACGAGCACCGCTGCGCTGAGCGCGAGTGGCAGTTTTCTTGGGCCGATTTTCAGCGGACCGCTTCGACTCGGATCGAATCGAAGTCGGCGGTGCCGGTGGCGCCAAACAGCCCGACGCGGACGATCGCTTCGCGGGCTTGTGGCGGGACGCGGATCAACCGACTGATTGACCGCCAGGAGCGGGTTCCGCGGGTCGAACCGAGCACGACCATGTCGATCTGACGTCGCTGATCGTCGTAGAAACTCAGCACAATCGCCGGCAGCGAATCGGGATACAACCCCGGCTTCACGTCGTCCGTTCGCAACGCGCCGCTGAGCCGCACCGAAGTCACGAGACGCCCGTCCAGCGGCAGCCCTTGCAACAAGTTGGAGGCCAATTCGGGCGTCTCGTTCTGGAAGCGGACGAAGTTTTCGCCTGCGTACGCGTCGCCGCGGAGGAGTTTTACTTGCCGCTCGTAATACCAGCCGGGGATGGCGCCCTTCGGCAACGAGTCATCGGTCGGCAGCGGCATTTCGAAATCGCCGTTGACGACGGTCGGATTGGCCGGATCGGGTAACCGCTGGCGGGTCGCTTCGGCCTTGCCGGTCATCGGCACGAACAGCGTCGGTTGCAACGGCACGCCGACCAATTCGCCGTTGACCTTGGTCTTCAAATAGAGCGTCTGCTGGAAACGCTCGCCGACCGGAATCAGCATCTGGCCCCCTTCTCGCAACTGGTCAACCAACGGTTGCGGGACATTTTCGGGGCTACACGTGACGATGATTTTGTCAAACGGGGCCGCTTCGGGCCAACCGAGAAACCCGTCGCCGACGCGGACTTGGACGTTCTCGTAACCGAGCCGTTCAAGCGTCTGCTGCGCCCTGCGGCCGAGCGACGGGACGATTTCGATCGTGTAAACGTCCTTCACCAACGGGCTCAACACCGCCGCTTGATATCCGCTGCCGGTGCCGATTTCGAGCACCCGATCGGTCGGTTGCGGGTCGATCGTTTCGGTCATCCAAGCGACAATGAACGGGCTGCTGATCGTCTGCGCGTCGCCGATCGGAAGCGCCATGTCGAAATAGGCTTGAGGCCGGACGTTTTCCGGGACGAATTCGTGCCGAGGCGTTTGCCGCATCACGCGCAGGACACGTGGGTTCGTAACCCCAGCCGACTCGATTCGCGTTTCGACTAACCGTTGACGCGCCGCCGCATAAGGATCGGCCCCCGGCTCTTGAGCCGCCGCAGGTGTGGCGACCAGCGTGAGCAAAACGAGGCAGACGGCGGCCCGAACGGGCAACGCAGTAGTGGACCGGACGGTAGCGAGCCGGACAGATGAGGCTGACATGTGCGAAGATCCCACGGGCAAGCCGGAACGGGATGAAGTCCGGCGGCGGGACTTCGGCAGACCGCCGGCAAGCTCAATTCTAGCACGTTGAATCGCAGCCGGCCGCGGTTTTTCGGTTCGCTGTGCTGCCCGAACGCAGACCCACCGTGTCATTCCGGCGTATCGATCGATTCTCGCAACGATTGCAGGATCGCTTGAAAAACCGGTTCGTTCGCATCGAATTCGCGGCTCTCCGCCTGGCACTGGACGATCACCACATCCTGCTGCGTCTCGATCGCGATCGCCCGGCTGATGATCAGCAGATCGAGGTAATAGAACCGCGATTCGAGGAAAAAATCGTCCTCGTCGCTGACGGCCAGCGGGTCGGTTTCGATTTCCGGGTATTCCGATTTCATCGAATCGCCGATCTGGGTCAGCAATTTCTCGGGATCGGAATGAGCAAAATGCCGCGTGACCGAGAAAAATCCGCCGCGGGGCAAATCGAGCGTCACCCCTTCGCAATCGCGGTCACGCTCGCGAGCCTGGATCGTCCAGTTGTCCGGGTAGAGAAACCGGGTACCAAAATCCTCGAAAGTGCTCGGCATCGTCGGCTTGCGGTTCGCGTCAGGGTTTGGTGTGGAACGGTGGGGGTGACAAGCTTACGGGGCGGAGGGAAGAAATTGCGGGTTGGGGCTGAAGTTGTCGCCGCCGCCGATCGGCGGCAGGTGGTTGTAATCGTGAACCAACCAACGGCCGTCGGCGGACTTGCGAAACAACAACAGGACGCGGCGGGGAACTCGGAATTCGCCCATCTCTCCACGGACGTCCGAGACGGCGACGGAAACGGCGATATCGACTTCGGCTTCCGGCGGAAAACTCCCTTCGACCATCCGGATCTCGCGAACCCGATTGACTTTCGCGGCGGTGAACCGGAAGCGGCCCAAGTCGGCTCGAGCGGCGCTGATCAGGTCGGTGCGGGCCGGGTCGATGACGGCGATCGCCGCCTCGATGTCATTGGCTTGGACAGCTCGCGCCGTCGTTTCGATTGCCGCCCGGATCTTTTCGCGATCGGTCTCCCACGCCGCGGCGACGAACCACGCCACGGGGATCAACAAGATGGCGACCAAGCCGACCGCCAGCGGGCCACGGCCTCCGGTTTGCAGCCAGGCGTACAGCCCGGTTGCCGCGACGACCGCCAGCAAGGCGGCCGTCACGAGCGGCTGTTCGGCGAGGATCGTTTGCATCGGTGCGAACGCCTCCGTGGCGTTACTGGTCTGCTCAGCGTCGCTTGAACAGCGGGCCGGCGTAAATGGCGTTGTCGCCGAGCATCTCTTCGATCCTCAACAGCTGATTGTACTTGGCCATCCGGTCGCTGCGGCTGGCCGAACCGGTCTTGATCTGGCCAGTCGACATCGCCACCGCCAGGTCAGCGATCGTCGCGTCTTCGGTCTCACCGCTGCGGTGGCTGGCAACGCTGGTAAAGCCGTTGCGTCCAGCCAACTGGATCGCGTCGATCGTTTCGGTCAGCGTGCCGATCTGGTTGACCTTGATCAGGATGCTGTTCGCGAT
>RECD01000087.1 GCA_007694185.1 Planctomycetaceae bacterium | reverse complement strand
TCACCTCCCAACTCCCGCCGATCCCGCTGCACGTCCTCGAGCGTCATCCCGGCGAGCGACGCGTCGCGGCGATAGGTCGCCGGCCAACCTTCGATCGGCAGGTTTGCCGGCAGCGGGAAAGGCCCCGCATCCGATTCGTCACGGTACTGCACGCTGACCAAATCCTGACGGGGATGATCCGGCGGGACGATGACGAACGCCATGTCGGGGTTGTACCGCAACGGCTTGTCCGGCCCGATGGTGGCGACAATTTGATCCGAACGGGGATGCAGCGGCCACTGATCGACCGGCAGGTTCCAGGGGTTGTCGGCAGGAAAAATTTGCAGCGCCGCCAGCACCGCGTCAGCCGCAGGCGTGTCAAACTCGATCACCGAGTCGATCGGCGGCATCACGGCCCGCAGGCCGCGTTCCCCCTGCGAATTCTCAGCCTGATCCAGGGGCGACTGTCCGCCCGACTGATTCACAGGAAACAGAGTCGCGATGATGGCCATCGACGACGCGACGGTTGGCAACCGGCAAAAACGGGGCATCATGACAACAAGCTTCCGTGACGGGCTTCAGGTCCCCGGCGGGTATCGATTTCCAAGCGGGGTTTCGCCGAAGCTTAGCCAATGGGCGGCCAGTCGTCACTTCGGAGGCTCGAACGTTCGCTGCTGAGACGGGCATCCTCGGTTGCCGCAATTGGCGAAGAAATGTGATCGTGGGGTGCGGCATTTGTTAAGCTAGGACTTGGCTGCTGGGGCCGCAAACTGGATCAAGTTCGCCCCGGCACGGTTCAGCCCCTCGCACCCCACCACCCCCGTCCTCGCCTTACCTCCCTCTCCAGCCCTTACCGAACGGATGAATCCGTTGGACAAACATTTGCTTTCTCCTTTCCGTCTGAACCTGGCCTGCGGTCGTGCCGTTTTGACGCTTTGCGTGATGCTGGTGCTGGCACGGCCGGCTGTCGCTCAGGAGCCGGAGCGACCTGCGGTGGCGGCTGCCCCGGTGACGGCATCCCAGGAACAGTTTTTCGAAAACCACGTCCGTCCGTTGTTGGTAGACGCTTGTGTCGAATGCCATGGCGTCAAGAAAGCCGAATCGGGGCTCCGGCTCGATGTTGCCAGCGGATTGCTGCGCGGCGGTGACAGCGGTGCGGCGATCGATCGAGAGAATCCCGACCAAAGCTTGCTGTTGACGGTCGTCGGCTACGAGGGTGACATCCAAATGCCCCCGGACGGGCCGTTGTCTGCGGCGCAAATCGAAATCCTCCGCGAATGGGTGCGTCAGGGCGCCCCTTGGCCCGGCGATCCGACCGCCGAGGCGAATCCGATGGGGCTGCGTAGCGGCCCGATCACGGATGAAGAACGCCGTCACTGGGCGTATCAGCCGGTCCGAAAACCGGCGATCCCTCGGATCGACCTCACCGCGTTTTCTAGCAAGACGGACGCGAGCGGAATCACGCTCGACGGCGAACTCGCCGATTGGGCCGAAACCGACATCGACCGTTTCATCCTTGCCGACTTGCTGAAACAGGGGCTGACACCGGTTGCCGATGCTGACGACCGCCAGTGGCTGCGTCGACTCACCTTCGACCTGACCGGATTGCCGCCGACCCCTGAGGACATGCGAAACTTTCTGAACGACTCAACGCCCCAGGCGCGTGTGAAGGCGATCGACCGCCTGCTCGACTCGCCGCATTACGGCGAGCGCTGGGGACGCCATTGGCTCGATCTGGTGCGTTACGCCGACACGGCAGGTGACGGGGCCGACTACCCGATTCGCGAAGCTTACAAGTATCGCGATTACGTGATCGCTGCCTTCAACGCCGACAAGCCCTACGACCAATTTTTGCGTGAACAGGTCGCCGGCGATCTCTTGGCCCATCAAGCCGTGGCCGAGGGTTCGATCACGCCCGATCGGTTCGCCGAACTGGTGACCGCGACCGGTTACATCGCGATGACGAAACGGTTCGGCTACAACATCAACACCGCGTTCCAGCATCTCGATATCGCCGACACGCTCGACAACCTCGGGCAAACGGTGCTCGGTTTGTCGATCGGATGTGCTCGCTGCCACGACCACAAATACGACGCGATCACCGCGGAGGACTACTACGCACTCTACGGGATCTTCGCGAGTTCCCGGTACAGTTTCCCCGGCGGTGAGGAACACAAGCGGCCACACGACTTGGTGCCGTTGGCGTTGCCTTCCGAAGTCGCCGCGGCGGAACAGCGGGTAGCCGGCGAAGTGGCCGCCTTCGACCAACAATTGGAAGCGATCGGTGCGGAGCGTGCCGAAATCCTGAGCCAGACGACGGTAGGCGTCAGCCGTGATCCGGGGCTCGAATTGCAGACGATCGGCAAACCGGGCGGGGCGCCATGGTTCACCGCGGGCCCGAACACGATCCTCGCCGAAGCCCAAAGTCCTTATACCCATGTCTACCCTGCGGGCAGCCAGGGTATCCGGATCTCTCACGGCAAACCGACCGACGGGATTCGTCAAGAGTTCGCGAACACGACGGCGGCCAACACGCCAAAATTTCACTTCAACCTCGATTTTCGAAATGTCGAAGCGGTCGAAGGGGACGGGGCTTACCGTTTTTATCTCGGTCATGGCGCGATCCGCTCCTTGGCATTGGAATGCAGCGTGAACTCGCGCCAATTTTCGGTCCGCAACGGCGAGACCTTCGAGGTCGTTCGCGAATTGGAGCCTGGCCAGTGGTACAACCTGCAATTGACCGTCGACATGAACGCCAAAACGTTCTCGGGGCGGATCGGTCGCCCCGGAGACGTCGTCGCGTTTGATGATTTCGCAGCCGCACCTGGTTGGGACGGCCTGCTGAACACCTTCGTCTGCGACGGTTACGGTCAAGTTCAAACGGCATCGCCGACCCGAGACATCGACAACGTGATCGGGCAGGCCGAGCCGTTTCAGCCGTTACCGGAATCACTCCCTGCGGACGCGACACCCGAATCCCCCGGCACCGACGCCGCAGCCGAACTGGCCTCGGTCAAAAGTCGTCTCACCGAACTGGCTGCCGAAACCGAACGGTTGACCGCGGCACGGGCCACGGCTCAGGCGAGCATCGAGTTCCCGATGGCCTACGGCGTCAGCGAGGGGACGCCCGCCAACGTCCGGTTGCAGCGGCGTGGTGAACCCGATCGGCTCGGTGAAGAGGTCCCGCGACGGTTCTTGGAAATTCTCGGAGGCGATCGACTGTCGCCCGACACATCGGGCAGTGGCCGCATGGAGTTGGCCGAATGGTTGAGCCGCCCCAGCAACCCGTTGACCGCTCGGGTGCTCGTGAACCGCGTTTGGCAACAGTTGTTCGGAGTCGGGCTTGTCGACACGCCGAACGATTTCGGCACCCGAGGTGAAAGCCCGAGCCACCCGGAATTGCTCGATTTCCTCGCGGCCGAATTCATGGAGGATGGCTGGTCGATCAAGCGTCTGCAGCGACGAATCCTGACGTCGCGCGTGTACCGACTGGCCAGTCAAGACACGCCCGAGCTGCTCGCGGGCGATCCCGCAAACCGCCGGTTCGGCCGACATCGCCGAAGGCCACTCGACGCGGAATCGATCCGCGACGCGATGCTGGTTGTCAGCGGCCGGTTGAACCGCACCCCGGCCGGGCCGCACCCCTTCCCTGACGTCAACTCGTGGGCGTTTACGATCCACTACCCGTTCCATGCGGTTTACGACTCGGATCATCGCAGCGTCTACCTGATGATCCAACGGTCGCGGCGGCACCCGTTCTTGGCCCTATTTGACGCGGCCGACCCGAACATCAGCACGGCGACGCGGCAGGTCACGATCACCCCGACGCAAAGCCTGTATCTGATGAATTCGCCGTTCGTTCACGCCCAAGCGGCCGGCTTTGCCGAACGCCTACGGGAGGAGGCCAACACGCTGGCCAACGTGGGTGAGCCCGAAACCGAGCGGTCGATCGCGCGAGCCCATTGGTTGGCGTTCGGCCGCGAACCGACCGCAGACGAAGTCGCGCAAGCGAACGCGTTCATTGATGAATCGAAGGAATTGTTACGAGCCGCCGGCGACGCCAACGATTCGCGATCGGCGTGGGAAGCCTACTGCCGGGTGCTGCTGACCAGCAACGAATTCCTCTACATCGATTGAGGCCACAGTTCGCAGGAACGACGAACCGATTCCTACCGCCATTTGTCCAACCATTTCTAGCTGACCGCGTTCCCGCACCCGGTCGCATCCCTTTCCCACCCACCGTGTAAACCATGTTGCCCTCGCCAACTTCCGGACGCGACGGAATGAACCGCGACGCTCGATACCAGCAACGGACTGCCAGCCCGATGTCGCGACGTGAGGTCCTGCGTCAGGCGGTCGGCGGCTTCGGATCGTTGGCGCTCGCCGGCATGCTGGCATCCGAAGCGCAAGCCGACGTGACCGACCCGCTCGCCCCGCGTCCGGGTCATTTTCCCGGCAAGGCCAAGAACGTCATCTTCATGTTCTCGACCGGTGGGGCGTCGCACGTCGACACGTTCGATTACAAACCGAGCCTCTTCGCGAACCATGGCAAGTCGATTTCGATCGACAATTGGCAGGGAAAAACGGGTGACTTCAAACGCTATCTCAAGCGTCCCGATTGGGAATTTCGGCCGCGTGGCGAATGCGGGACGCCGGTCAGCGACTTGTTCCCGCATTTGGGCGAGGTGATCGATGAGGTTTGCGTCCTCAATTGTGTCGAGGGCGACCATACCGGTCACGACAAGGCAACCATGGGGATGCACACCGGGTCGTTCAACTTTGCCCGCCCCAGCATCGGATCTTGGGTCAGCTACGGTTTGGGGACGGAAAACGCCAACCTGCCCTCCTTCATGGTCTTGGCGCCCTCGGCCCCCTATGCCGGGGCCCAGGTTTGGGGAAGCGATTTTTTGCCCGGTTGCCACCAAGGAACTCACGTCAAGCCGGGCCCCGATCCGTTGCCCAACTTGCGACGACTCTCCGCCAGTGACCAGTTGCAGCAGTTGGAAATGAAGTTGCGCGGCCAATTGAACGACAGCCACCTTCGCGAGCGTCCCCAAGACGCGGCGCTCGAAGCTCGCATCAAGTCGTTCGAAACGGCCTTCGGCATGCAGCGGGAAGCCCCCGAGGCTTTCGACTTGTCACAGGAGAGCGAAGCGACGCTGCAAGCCTACGGGTTGCGGCCCGGCGATCACTCCGGGTTTGGCTGGCAATGCCTCGTCACCCGACGGCTGATCGAACGGGGCGTGCGGTTCGTCGAACTGATCGATGCCGGTTCGGGTTCGGGCGAAAACTGGGATTCGCACGGTGACATGAAAGCTCACGGGCCGCTGGCCAAGGCGATCGATCAGCCCCAGGCTGCCCTGATCGCCGACCTGAAGCAACGCGGGCTGCTCGACAGCACCTTGTTGGTCTGGACCACCGAGTTCGGGCGGACCCCTTACAACACCAGCGCCGACGCCAAGGGCCGCGAGCATCATCATCAGGTTTTCTCCTCCTGGATGGCCGGCGGCGGCGTCCGGGGCGGGTTGGTCCATGGGAGCTCTGACGAACACGGCATCGGCCCGGCGGAAGGACGGGTCCATGTTCACGACTTGCACGCGACGATCCTGCATCTGCTGGGACTCGACCACGAACGGCTGACCTTCCGCCACGCCGGACGTGACTACCGCCTCACCGACGTCGCTGGCAAGGTGGTCACGCCGATCTTGG
>RECD01000077.1 GCA_007694185.1 Planctomycetaceae bacterium | reverse complement strand
GCTCGGCTGGGCAAGCCTGGAGGAGCTGGAAGCCCACATTGAAAAATTGAAAGCACGGTAGGGAAAGCGAAGACACGGCAGAACCGGTTGAATCGGACTCCCGAACGTTAGTCATCCCCCTGAAGTTATCGCAGCAGCGCGACTTCGACTTCTAGCCCTGGGCCGAAACCGAGCATCAGCCAGGGGCGTGGCCGGCCGGTTCGGGCTAGCCGTTCGAGGATGAATAGCATTGTTGGGGAGGACATGTTGCCATGATCCTGCAACACGCCGCGGGCTTCCACCAACAATTCGTCGTCCAATCCCAATGCTTCTTGCGCGCTGCTGAGGATCCTGGGCCCGCCGGGATGGATCGCCCAGCCGCCGATGTCCGCAACCCGCAAGCCGTGTCGTTGCAGCCAGCTTTCCAAGAAACCGGGCAATTCGGCTCGAATGCGATCGGGAACTTCGGCTGACAACGTCATGCGGAACCCGTGATCGCCGATGTGCCAGGTCATCGCCTCTGCCGAATCGGCGATCAGCCGCGAGCCGGTCGCGACCAATTGAGGAGTTTCGCCGGGTGGTGGCTCCGCCGATTTCTCCGCCGACGCAGTGGCCAGGGCCGGATCGGAATCGCTTACCAAGACCACCGCCGCGGCGCCGTCGGCGAAGATCGCGTTGCTGACCAGGTGGTCGGTTTCCCAGCCGTATTGGTAGTGGAGCGTGCAGAGTTCAACACAGACGACCAGCACTCGAGCCGCCGGATCTTGGCTGACCCATCCCGACGCGACTCGCAACCCGTTGATCGCGGCGTGGCAGCCCATGAAACCGACCTGGACCCGTTCGGTTTCGGGCGACAGACCGAGGGAACGGATCAGCCCCACGTCGACGCCTGGCGATTGGAACCCGGTGCAGGTGACGACGACCAGGTGGGTGATCGTCGCCGCGTCGATTCCCGCTTCTCGCAGCGCCGCTGCGGAGGCTTCATGTGCCAGCGGCATCGCCTCTTCCCCGAACCGCAAGATCCGTTCGCCGGTCGTCGGCCCACGTTCTTCCTGCGAATCGGCGACGGGATAAAAGTTTTGCGCACGCGGGTCCGCAGGGTCCACCGGTGAGTCGGTCGACGCAGCGTTCGGCGCATCGGCCGCCGACGGTTGGCTGGGCGAAGTCTGTTCCAACAGCACACTGCCGCGTCGCTGCACGGTCGACCGGCGGTAGATCGCGTCGAGTCCCCGGCCACGCTGATTGGGTGGAAACAGCATTTCCTTGGCGAACGCCAACGAGCCCGATTGGTCGATGCTGTGGCGTGGCGAGGCCAGCCCGATACCGATGATCCGACCGCTCATATTTCCCCCGACCGCTTGCCGGTCGCGTTACGCCAAAGTTCCAGTTCCGCCAAAGTGTCCCCCTCGGGACTGACGAATCGCAACCAAAGTTCGCGCGGGACAATCCCGTTCGAATCCTCACCAACCGAACAAGCCGGTAGGCCATCCGCCTCGGCATCACCACGCTCATTATTTAACCGATCCGGCCCGTCCGCCAATCGGTCTGACTTCCCTTTCCAATACCATTCGCCTAGCCACTCGACGAGCGCCCCTCGCGAGATCACTCGAGAAACGATGCCGGCAACCCGCAATTCGCCATCGACCGATTCGGCGACGACACTTCGTTCATCCGCTGCCTGCACGGGCGGGTCCGCGGCGAGCCGATCCCCTGCCAAGTTGGACGGGTAACCGGGATGTCCCGGCGCGAGGATTTCGTCGTCCGAGCCGGTGGTGCCGAGTTCCCGCATGTTGTCGAGCTGACCATCCCCATCGTCGTCGACACCGGCCACCCCAGGAGCTCCGTCCGGTCCGGCCGTGATGAAGACCGGAGCCGTATCGTCCCATACCAACGGCATCAACCGCGCGTCCGCCCCGAGCCCAGCAAGCGAAATCCATTCGATTTCACCACCGGGCGGTGGAACTGTTAGCTCCTTGACGTCGACAGGCAACTCCTTGGCCAATCGCCGATACCACTCCAGAGGTGATCGCAACGCCGAATCGCCCGTCACCCGCGCACCCCACCAGCGACCGCTGCGGTCAGACAAAATCGCGGTCGACCGATCGTCGCCTTCACGCCACGCGACCAGCCATCCCGCAGGCGTCGCACTGTGATTCGCGGGATCACGCAGCGGGACCAAAACGCCTTCGCCCGAAACGTTATCCGGCCCGATGTCCGACCCGATATCGAGCACCGCGCGGAGGTCGACCCGATCGGCTGACACCGCCCGCGACCAGCGGGCATATTGGACCAAATGGACGGCGCGGACACTCGCCATCAGCAGTACGATGGCGATCACGACCTTGGTCGATCCGCTCATCAATCGGCCTCGCCCAAGCGAACTTTCCAAGCCGCGACCTGCTCCGCAACCCGCTCGGGTGACGTGCTCCCTTCACTCCGGAAAGCCGCGACGGCGTTGGCCGCCCCCAGCACCCCATAAACTTTCATGTCCAATTCCGGGGCATGTTCCCGCAGCGTGTCGAGACTCAATTCTGCCAGTGGCACACCCTGCCGCATCGCTTCGCCGACCAGGCCGCCGACCAGGTGATGAGCCCGACGCTGGGGCATCCCTTGGGCGATCAGGTATTCCATCAACGTGGTGGCATCGAGGTACCCCAGTTCCAACCGCGCGGCGATCGATTCGCGCCGCAATTCCGCGCCGGCGACCAGCGGTGCGGCGAGTTCCAGTGCCGCTTCGATCGTGTCGAACGAATCGAACAGCGGCGGCTTGTCTTCCTGCAGGTCACGGTTGTAGGCCAACGGCAAATTCTTGACCAACAACATCAACGTCTGCAGGTTGCCCATCACCCGCGCCGACTTGCCGCGGGTCAATTCCAACACGTCCGGGTTGACCTTTTGCGGCATGATGCTGCTGCCGGTGCAGAACGCGTGCGGCAACTTCAAAAAGCCGAACTCGACGGTGCTCCAGAGGATCCATTCCTCGGCCCAGCCGCTGAGGTGAGAAGCGATCATCGCCAAGACGAAACCGCTCTCCAGGACAAAATCGCGGTCGCTGCTCGTATCGAGGCTGTTCGGCGTGACCGAATCGAACCCCAATTCCGTGGCGGTCATCCGCCGATCGATGTCGAGCGACGTGCCGGCGACCGCCGCCACACCGAGGCTGCAACGATTCACGCGGCGGCGGCAATCGGCCACCCGTTCGCGATCCCGTTGGAACTTCTCGACATACGCCAACCAGTAGTGCGGCGCCAAAACGGGCTGCGCCCGCTGCAAATGGGTGTAGGCCGGCAAAATCACGTCGGCGTCAGCGTCACAGCGGCCGACGAAAGCGGCTTGCAGCGCCGCCAAAGCGACATCGACCCGGTCGAGCGCCTCGCGAACCCACAACCGCATGTCCGTGCTGACCTGGTCGTTGCGGCTGCGAGCCGTATGCAGTTTGCGGCCGACATCTCCCAAGCGATCGATCAACGCCTGTTCGATGTGCATGTGGATATCTTCCAGCTCGATCCGCAGCGGCAACTTGCCGCCCGCCAACTCCTCGCCGATCTCCCGCAAAGTCATCTCGATCTGGGTCGCTTCCGTCGCGGTGATCCAACCTTTCGCGGCCAACATCCGGGCGTGGGCGATCGAGCCGCGGATGTCTTGCGGAAAGAGCCGTGCATCGAAACTGATGCTCTCTGCGAACCGTTCGACCCGGTCGTCGGTTTTCGATTCGAAGACGCCGCTTCGCGAAGGACTTTCCACCGCTGCCTACCCTTGGGAGAGAATGTGATCAATAATGAGCAGGTCGGCCGAACGGTTTGGGCTGACTTTTCCAAATCCGCGGGAGCGAATGGATGACTCGAGCTCGATTGTGGATAACCGCCGGGTGGCTGTCGACCGCCCTGGCGACCGTCGCCATTGCCCAGCAACCCTCGCCGGCACCTCCGCCCCCACGGCCGCAAGCCTTCGAGCCGCAGCCGGGGACCGCGCCGCCAGCCGGCGTGCCGAACGTCCAGTTGCCCTCGCGCCCGACGCTGCCTGCTCGTCCCCCCGAATCGGTCACCCGCCCACCCGCTCAATTGCCGCCTCCGCCTGCTCAGCCCGATCCGCCCGCAGCTCGGCCGGGTGTCGCACGGCCTGATGCAGGCCGTCCGGACGCGCCGCTGCCGCCGGGAGCCGCGACGTCGGCGATCGCGATCTCCGGCTCGCCCTACGGCGTCGGCCGGATCAAACTCCCCTTGGGCCGACCGGTCCGAGGCGGCTCGATCGGTTCGCTGGAGATCACCGATGAGGAAAATCGCGTTCTCTATCCCGTCCATCGCGAAATTCAAGTCGAAGGGGCGGCCCGATCGGTTCGCGTTCCCGATTTGGGCGGCCAAGCGATCGGTGGCGGGCGATTGCTCCGCCGCGTCGGCGATCTGGTGCGGGATCTGACCGCCGGAAACGATCCGCTGACGGTCGCCCACGAGGTCACTTTCCTGTTCCAAGGCGATCAACCGCTGAGGTTGCGGCTGAGCGAACCCGATCAAGCGGGCCGCACCGAGTGGGTGGTCACGCCGCAGAGGGCCGAAACGCCCACGGCGCATGAGGAATTGCTCGGCCAGTGGTGGAACGGCTACACCCAGGCGTTGATGCGTCAGGGCGACCAAGGGGATTACCCGCCGGTCGTGGAAAGCTACCTGATCGCGCTGCTGTCTGGACGCCTGAACCTGCCGCTGCCAGACGATTTCGACGGGCCGGAATTGGCCGGCGAGGCGTCGCTCTGGTCGACATTGAAATTGCTCGCCGGGGCGCAAGAAATCCGCACGGCGATCCTCCGCCACTCCGCCGCAGGGCTGGGTGGGGCCGGCGAGGTCGCCGACCTTCCGCTGCCGCCGCCGCCCCAGTGGCGGCCGACTCCGGTCGCCGCGGACCTGGAGGGCATCCGAGTCGAACCGACCGCCGAACGGGTTCCGCCGGAATGCTTTTATCTGCGGTTCGGTTCCTTCGCCAATTACATCTGGTTCCGCGACCTATCGAATGAATACGGCGGTGATGTCGGGCGAATGGTGACGCTCAGCGGGATTGCGGACAACGCGGCCCAACGGGTCGAGGACCAGTTGTGGCTGAAGACGACCGAATTGTCGCGGATGCTCGGCGCCACGGTGATCGAAGACCAAGCGATCATCGGGCGAGATTTGTTCCTGTCCGAAGGGGCGTCGCTGGGAGTCCTCTTCCGGGCTCGTGACGCATTCCTGTTGCGGTCGTCGTTCGATAATGACCGTACGGCTCTATTGCGGAGCGATCCGACGGTTCGCGGGTCGACCGAACGGATCGCCGGCCGCGACGTGTCGCTGATTTCGACGTCGGACAACCGAGTCCGCTCATTCATGGCGGTCGACGACAACTACGTCTTCGTCAGCAACAGCCGCCGACTGGTCGAGCGGTTTTTCGAGGTCGGTGCGAGCGGCGAATCGTTGGCGGCGACGCCGGAGTTCCGACTGGCTCGCCGCAACCTGCCGCTCGATCGCGACGACACCGTCTTCGCCTACTTCTCGCCGCAGATGCTGGCGGGGTTGGTCAGCCCCGAATACCTGATCGAAATCCGTCGCCGGATGGAATCGCAAGCCGACATCGCGCTGTTGCGACTCGCCCGCTTGGCCGCCGCGGCCGAATCGCACGACTTGTGGGAAATCGACGATCTGGTTGATGCCGGCTTCCTGCCGGTCGGATTTGGCGAGCGGCCCGACGGCAGCGGCCTGTTGGCGGTGGGCGAAACGATCGTCGATTCGCGCCGTGGCGCCCGCGGCACGATGCTGCCGATCGTCGACGCCCGCCCCGAATTGGTGACCGCCGAAGAGGACCGTTGGTATCGCGAGATCGCCGATTTCCATAGCCGCGAGTGGCAACAGATGGACCCGATCTTCGTCGGCCTGAATCGCCAAACCTTTCCCGAAGCCCCGGGGATCGAACGGTTGTCGGTACACGCCGAGGTCGCCCCTTGGTCGCCGGAAAAATACGGCAAGATCGCGAAACAACTCGGGCCGCCGACCCGCGTCAAAATCGACTTTTCACCCGACGACGTGATCGCGTTGCAGGCCCACGTCGTCAGCGACCAGCTCGGCGGCAGGATCCCGCCCCACCACCTCTTCGCCGCCGTCAAAGACACGACGCTGCCGCAACCGGATCAATTCGGCAGCATCCTCAGCGCCTTCGGGGCGCTCAGGGGGCTCCCCGGATATATCGGCGCCTGGCCGTTTCCGGGGCTGATCGATCGATTGCCCTTGGGGATCGGTCGAGGCCAACCGGTCGGACCGGGAATGACCCGCCTGATCGGCGGCCTGTACCGCTTCCAAGGCGGCGACTTCAGCATCCTGTCGTTCCAACCCGAGGTGTTGGAAGCCTCCTTGCCGCACATCGTGGCGGACGAATCCGACGACGAAGCACAAATCCGCATCCAAGCCGATTCGTTGGTCGGCACGCGGATCGAAGGCTGGGCCAATGACCAACTCTTCCAGCGTGCCGCCACGGCGTCCAAGGCGAACGCCGAATTGCTCGGGATGCTGACGCGGCAATTGCGAGTCGGTCGTGAAGAAGCAGCCCTCGTCGCTGGCGAACTGCTGGGGGGAACGCTCCAAGACCCGCTGGGAGGCGATTTTCAAGCGATCGCCGACCCCAGGTCAGTCACCGGTCACACGAGGTGGTCCAGCACCGCCTGGTTGGGCCCCCGAGTCCCGACTGTCCCCCCAGCCGGTTATCTAGCGCCGCCCTTGGTTTGGTTCCGCGGCGGTGCCGCGAACGTGACCCAGTTCGAAGACCGCGTCGTCGCCGACGTAGTCATCGACATCGAACGAATCGGCACCCCCTGATCGTTCGAAACGGCAAGACAACACAGCATCGCAAACCCCGCAACGGGTCCAACTGATTGCTGGGCATTGCACACCCTTATGACCGCCAATCTCCTCTCCCCCGGCATCGCCATTGGCCGACCTTTCAGATCACACCGGAACATTTCTGTAGGGTACTTGCCTGCCGATGGCGTGAGCCCAGAGCCGAGCATCACTGCTTGCCTTGCCAGCCCGGATCGACGGTCTTGAATGCTATCAAGGGATCGATCAAAAATCTCGGATTTTTTGTTTCCGATCGCCTTGCGGGAGGTGCCATCCAAGTTCCGCGCCTTCGGGCACTACGTACCGACCATGATCGGTTGACCGCTGTCCGTCCTGCTCGTGCGCAGTCGCGCAAGCGGTGCTATCGCGGTAGGGACCACCGTTGCCGGTGGCCCCCCGCACAGATCCGTACGTGAACAATTCGCTCATACGGCTCTTGCTCTGAGTCGGGCGTGATGCCGGGTACTGGGCCAGGGATGAGTGATCTTCGGTGGCGGGAGATACTTTCGCATTTCCCCGTCCCTTGCTGGCGATGTCGGTCCGAGGCCCGCCGACCGAACTCAATCAGCCGTGTTTTCTGCGGGTGAAGCAAGGTTGTTTGACCTGCTTCGGGGTCGACGGAGCGGCATGCTACATAGGCGCGGTCCCGCTTTGACTGAGATCCGGTCGCGCCAAATCATCAGTCCCCGTTGGCTCGTCAGGCCCATTGGTTCACCAGCCCCGCCGATTGGGCGGGAGTGTTGGGTCGCCGAGACTTTGGGGAGCGTTGACTTGCCGCTCAGGCGGTGCCCAGGGTGAAGTCGGGCAGTCGCACCAACTCGCCGCCTCGGATCGCGGATTCGTGGGCGCAGAGGCCGACGCAGGTCCAGTTCGCGCTGGTCACGGCGTTGGGACGTGGGTCGCGATCTTCGATCAACGCCGACACGAATTCGTGTACCAAGTGGGGGTGCGATCCGCCGTGGCCGCCACCTTGGATGAACGACAGGTGACCCGCGTCGTGAATTTCCGCCGGTTGGGTGAATCGACGGATCGGTTCGGGGAGCCGATCGGCGTAGTCGGGGACCGTCACCTTCTCGGGGATCTCGTGTTCCGGCTTCTTCGCCGTGTGCAACACATGCGGCTCGTTCTCGATCAACGTCCACTCAAAACTCTTCTTCGTGCCGTAGACGTCGAAGCTTTCGCGATATTGCCGCGCCACGTCGTAGAGGAATCGCCAGATGTGCGCCGTCAGGTCGCTATCTTTCAGTTTGATGTGGCAACTTTCGACCGCGAACCGATTTCCTGATTTTTCGGCGATGTCATCCCGCACGCTCCCCGAGCCGAAGCAGGAGACCGCTTCGGCGAGCGATTCCGTCAGCGCCAAACAGGGGCTGACAACGTGCGTCGCGTAGTGCATCGGGATCATCTTTTCCCAATAGCTCGGCCAGCCGTCCATGTCCTGCGGGTGAGACGCGGCGAGGTACTGGATTTTGCCCAATTCCCCTTGGTCGTACATCTCCTTGATGAACAGGTACTCGCGGCTGTAGACGACCGTTTCGGCCATCATGTATTTCAATCCCGTCTGCTTGACCTTCTCGACGATCCTGCGGCATTCGTCGATCGTCGTTGCCATCGGGACGGTACACATCACGTGTTTGCCGGCGTCAAGGGCCTCCAGCGCCATCCAGGCGTGGTCGTTGATCGGGCTGTTGATGTGGACGAAGTCGATGTCGGGATCAGCCAAAACTTCCGCGTACTTGGCGTACCGCTTTTCGATGCCGAAACGATCACCGACCTCGTTCATCGCGTTGACGTCACGGCGGCAGATCGCGGCGACGTTGGCTTGGGGATGGGCTTGGTAGATCGGCATGAATTCGGTGCCGAATCCGAGTCCGATCATCGCGACGTTTACCGACTGTTTCATGGGAATCCGCTGTCCTGCCCCAGACTGTCGTCGGGGCTGAAAAGGTTGCTGAAAGGGAATCAACGAGTAGGCGGAGAAAAGCTTACCAACCTCGCAGGTCGCGGGGGAACGCGGCCGCCACGACCGGACATTCCCCCTTTCAGAGGCTGAACCGAACCGATTGGGCTTACCAAATCCGGACGCGGTTTTCGGGGGCGAGGTAGAGCGGATCTTCGGGGAGGATTTCGAAGGCGTCGTAGAACGCATCCATGTTGCGGACGATCCCGTTGACGCGGAATTGGCTGGGGCTGTGCGGGTCGGTCAGCAGCCGCTTTCGCAGCTCCGCGTCGCGGTAGAGCCGCCGCCAGATTTGCCCCCAACCGAGGAAAAACCTTTGGTCGCCGCTCAACCCGTCGATAACGGGTGCTTCCTGATCGCCCAGCGACAGCCGGTAGGCGGCGTGCGCGACGCTGAGCCCGCCGAGATCGCCGATATTCTCGCCGAGCGTCAATTCGCCGTTGATCGGCATCCCCTCGATCGGCTCATAAGCGTTGTATTGCGCGACCAGCCCGCGGGCCCGTTTTTCGAACTCGCTCCGATCGTCTTCGGTCCACCAGTTCCGCAGGTTGCCGTTGCCATCGAACTTGCTCCCTTTGTCGTCAAACCCATGGCTGATCTCGTGACCGATGACGGCGCCGATGCCGCCGTAATTCACCGCGTCGTCCGCTTCGAGGTTGAAGAAGGGGGGCTGCAGGATCGCGGCGGGGAAGACGATTTCGTTCATCGTTGGGCTGTAGTAGGCGTTGATCGTCTGCGGCGTCATGAACCACTCGTTCCGATCGATCGGTCCGCCGAGTTTTTGCAGGTCGCGGTCGGTCTCGAATTCGGCTGCCGCCAGCATGTTTGCCGCTAGCGATTCGCCACCGATCGTCAGCTTTTCGTAGGACTTCCAGACGTCCGGGTAACCGATCTTCGTGTTGAACTTGGCGAGTTTCTCGAGTGCCTGCCGCTTCGTCCCCTCGCCCATCCACGGCAGCTCTTCGATCCGCTGCGCGAAAGCCCGCTTCAGGTTTTCGACCAACTCGTTCATCCGCTGCTTCGCTTCGGGTGCGAAGTGCTGTTCAACGTAAAGCTGGCCGACCAATTCGCCGACGACGCTGCCGGTCGTCCGGACCGCCCGCTGCCACAGCGGCCGCTGCTCATCGACGCCGCTGACGGCCGTCCCGTGAAAGGCAAAATTCCGCCGTTCCAATTCCTCTGACAGGTAACCCGCCTTGCCGTCGATCAGATGAAACGCCAGGTACGCTTTCCAGCTCGCCAGATCGAACGAGTCGAACAGTTCACCCAGCGATTCGAAATAACTCGGTTGCCTCACCACCAACGGCTGGTCCGCCGCGATCCCGTAGGCGTCGCGAAACTCGGCCCACGCGAACGCCCCGGTCAGCTCGGCCAACGCGTCGCTGTCGAGCTTGTTGTAGGTCTTTTCCGGGTCGCGATTCTCGGTCTTTGTCCACTGGGCTTGCGCGATCCGCGTTTCGATCGCCAACACGTCCTTGGCCAAGGCCGTGTGATCGCGGCCGGACGCCGTCGGGAAATCGGCGGCGGCCAACAGGTCCGCGATGTACTCGACGAGCTGCCCGCGGAGCTTTTCGTAACGCTCATCGTCGAGCAGGTAGTAATCGCGGTCGGGCAGGGTCAAACCGTACTGCGTGACGTAGACGGTGTACGAATCGCTTTTGCGGGCATCGACCGAAACGTAAGCACCCAGCGGCGCGGCGACTCCTAGCCGTTGCAGTCGTCCCATCGTGGTCGCCAACCCGGCGGGGTCTTCGATCACACGGATCTCTTCCAATAGCGGTCGGAGCGGCTCGATGCCGGCGGCGTTGCGGGCGTCCAGGTCGACGTAGCTGCGGTAGAAGTCGCCGACTTTCTGAGCCGCGCTGCCAGGTTCCGCGTCGGTCTGTTCGGCCACCCCTTCGATGATCGCGCGAACCTGTTCCTGAGTCCGGTCGTCGAGGATCGCGAAGATCCCGTAATCGGCTCGGTCAGCCGGGATCTCGGTCGTCGCCAACCAGCCGTCGTTGGAATATTGATAAAAGTCGACACCCGGCCGCAACGATTCGCTGATGATCGATTGGTCGATGCCCGAAACGAGGCCTTTCTCCACATCCTGGCACCAACCGACCGCACCGGTGCCAAATGAGCTCGTTCCCAACGCGACCAGCCCGGCGACGCAACCGCGAAGCTGGCCGAGCCACCTTCCGGACGATCGGCTGGCGGCATCGCCATGTGACTGACAAGGCGTTGGCGCGGCCGAAGAATCGGAGCTGAGATCGCGTTCCGCCGGCATGAGCTCCTGGCCGACACGCGGCGCTGGCTGCTGGCCGACGAGCGGTTTGGGCTCGGAACAAGCACGGCACTCGATCGCCACCGCCTGGCGGCAAGGGCTAGTCGTCGTCTGGCGGCAAGGGGGATGCGACGAATCGTGGCAACGGGCGGTCTTGGATTTCACGTCTCGGGACTCGTACGCGGAGGGAAAATCGGCCGGCCGAACGGCGACGGCGAGTGGAGCGGTATCGGGCGGGGCGGCTTCAGCGGGCATGCCGTCAACGGTCTCCGTCACCCGCCGCTGGGGCGATCGACGGCTACCCGGGCGGGCTTTCCGCTGGACGCTTTTGTAACCTATATTTGCCCCCGTCGTCGCCACCCCTTCCGGAATCGCCATGATCGCTGCCGCCCCCGAATTTTCGACTCACCAAACCCACTTCGCCGGGCTGGCGATCGCGCCGTTGGCCGAACAGTTTGGCACACCGCTGTACCTTTACGACGCGGAGCTGATCCGCCAACGGATCGCCGATTTGACCGCATTCGACGTCGTTCGGTATGCCCAAAAGGCATGCAGCAGCCTCGCGATCCTCGATCGGGTCCGCCGGGCCGGTGCCGTCGTCGACGCGGTCAGCGCGGGCGAGATTCGCCGAGCCTTGGCGGCGGGCTTCACGGCTCATGGCGAAACGCCGGGGATCGTCTACACCGCCGATATCTTCGACCGCGAATCGCTCGATCTGGTCGTGGAGCACGCGATTCACGTCAATTGCGGCTCGCCCGACATGATCGACCAGCTCGGCGACCGCCGTCCCGGCGCGAACGTGACGCTGCGGATCAATCCCGGCTTTGGGCATGGTCACAGCCAGAAAACGAACACCGGCGGGGAACAGAGCAAGCACGGGATTTGGCACGAACAGGTCGACGAGTGTTTGTTGCGAGCCGACCGGTATGGCGTGACCGTCACCGGCATCCACATGCACATCGGCTCCGGCACCGATCTGGAACACCTGTCGCAGGTCTGCCAAGCGATGGAGCGGACGGTGGCGACGGTCGGCCGGACCGTGACGACGATCAGCAGCGGCGGCGGGTTGCCGGTGCCCTATAAGAGCGACGAGTCGTTCATTGACATCGAGCAGTACTACCGGTTGTGGGACGATTCGCGAAAGCGGATCGAACAACAAGTCGGCCATTCGGTCCGTCTGGAGATCGAGCCGGGTCGGTACCTCGTGGCCGAATCGGGGGCGTTGGTTGCGGAAGTCCGCGCCGTCAAGAAGATGGGCACGAACCGCTTCTTCCTGCTCGATGCCGGCTTCAACGACTTGGCTCGACCCGCGATGTACGGTTCGCATCACCCGATCGCGCTCTGTCCTCGTGACGGTTCGGAAACGACGCGGCCTGACGTCGATGCGATCGTCGGCGGGCCGCTCTGTGAATCGGGCGACATTTTCACCCAAGCCGAAGGGGGATTTGTCTGTTCTAGGAAACTGCCGCTCGCGAGAGTCGGCGATTTTCTGGTGCTCGGGAACGCCGGTGCGTACGGCTTCGCGATGAGCAGCAATTACAACAGCAAGACTCGGGCGGCCGAAGTGCTGATCGAAGCCGGACAGGCGAAGCTGATCCGCAGCCGGGAAACGTTCGACGATCTCATCCGTGGCGAACAGATCCCCGATTGAGCCCAGGCGATCCGTTCGTACGCTTGCGTCCTTCCCGTCCAGCGTTCATCCCCGCGAGGGTGTGCATTTTTAAAGCAGCAGGCACAGTCCCTGTGCCCGCCGGGCGTCTCACAAAAGCGTTGCTTTTGGAGGGTTACGGCACACGGAGTGTGCCTACCACTTTGCCTTTCGCGTAAATTCACAGCCTCTTCCGGTCCGCCCAGCCGAAATTTGATTTGCCGGCGCGGACTCTTGGTGAAATCATGGACGCTCCTCGGAATGTGGGTGGGGGACCGTTACCGGGGTAGCGGCGGGGGACCGGGGGACGGAAAAAGGCGAACGACGGCTGACGGGGGTGTCCGATGCAGATCGATGGCGGACGACCGCCGGACGGAGAAACGCCCGGGACCTTGTCGAAGCTGATCCTGGTCCATGACCAAACGCAGGAATGTCCCTACCTCGACGGCCGCCTCGCCCGCATGCCGTTGCGGCTGCCGATCGGGAAACTCGACGGCGACGAACTCGATGAACTGCTCGCCCACGGTTACCGCCGCACCGGCGACTTTCTGTACCGGACGGAGTGTCCCGGATGTCAGTCCTGCGAACCGACTCGGGTGATCGTCGACCGATTCGAATGGACGACGTCGCTCCGCCGGGTGTTGCGGCGCGGTGATGCCGATTTGACTGCCCAAATCGGTCCGATCCTCGGCGACGCAACACGGATCTCGCTGTTCAATCGCCATCGCCAAATCCGGGAGCTCGACCGGGGCGATCCGCCGGTCGAAGCCAACGGATATCTCGCCTTTTTGGTCGAAAGCTGCTGCCGTTCGGTGGAACTGGCGATCCGGCACCAAGACCGCTTGATCGCCGTCTCGATCATCGACATCGGCAGGCGGTCGCTGTCGGCCGTCTACACCCACTTCGACCCGGAGTGGTCACGCTACAGCCTCGGCACCTACGCGGTGCTGAAGCAGATCGAATACGCTTGTGAAACGGGCCGGCCCTACGTTTACCTCGGGATGTACGTCGCCGAAAATCGGCATTTGAACTACAAAGCCCGCTTCCGGCCGCAACAGCGATTTGTCGACGGCCGCTGGCAGGATCGCTGATCCTGGGCTGAATCCGGCAGGCTGAATTCGTTCGCCGGATCATGGGAAAGCCCTCAGATCCTGCAGCCAATCCGCCGTTTCGACCCGGCGGGAGACGCCGAGATCAATCGCTTTTCTGACTTTTTTGCGCCTTCCTCCAGCTCGTCTCCCCGATTCGCAAAGGGCGTGCGGCGCCAGTGGCGATTTGACGCAGTCGGCTGGCCGTGTGCTGGCGCAGGATTTTTGTATAACTTGGTCGTAGGACCTGGTTGACCCCTTTCCCCTTCGGTTCGCGGACCCCTCATTTATCGTCATGGCAACCACCGAATCGCTCCCGGAAATCGATGAATCGCACGGCCACGGGCATGACCACGATCATGACCATCCGGCGTTTCTGGCACACCACTTTGACACGCCCGAACAGCAGTTCGATTCGGGCAAGCTCGGGATGTGGTTGTTCCTGGTTACGGAAATCCTGTTTTTCAGCGGCCTGTTTTGCGCCTACGCGATCTTTCGCGCCAATAACCCGGAAGTCTTTGTCGGTTGCAGCGAATTCCTGAACACGAAGCTCGGTGCGATCAACACCGGCGTGCTGCTGTTCAGCTCCCTGACGATGGCCTGGGCCGTCCGCTGTGCCCAGACCGAGGAATTCAGCAAGCTGACCGGGCTGCTCGCCGCGACGCTCTCCTGTGCCATGGTCTTCTTGGGCGTCAAGTCGATCGAGTACTCGCACAAATGGGACCTCGGATTGCTGCCGCCCAAATTTTACTCCTTTCATCCGGACAACCCGCATCCCGAGGGGATTTCGCCCTACCTGATTTACATGGCTCTGCCGTTCGCGATCGGGTTGGTCGGGTTGGTCGCCTGGTACTTCTACAGCCGCAGCTCCAAGAACGAGTTCGCGATGGCGGTCGCCAAGCCGTTGATCGTCGTCTTCGCATTCTTCTTCGTCGGTATCGGGCTGGGGATGATCCTGGAATCGGGCGAAGGGCACGACGATCACCACGCGTCGGCCCACCATGACGACGCCTTGCACGCGGAAGGACACGGTTCCGACGCTGAGTTCGTTGCTGGCGGTGTCGCGCCGTTCGTCCCGGCCCGCGGCACGACCGGCGAAAAGTCGGTGCTGCGGCGGTTGGCCGAAGACGAAACGAACACCGGTATCCGCAGCGACCTGGCCGCCCGCGACCGCCAAGGTGTGACCGCCGGCCAGGGCGTCGTCGCTCGCGGCAGCGAAATCGCCGCTCCGATCACCGGGGTGGAGACCGAAATCAATACCCGCAGCCGTGCGGGGGTCTTTTTCGGCATCTATTACGTGATGACCGGGATCCACGCGATCCACATCCTCTGCGGGATCGGCGTGTTGATCTGGTTGCTGGTCCGCAGCGTCCGCCGCGATTTCAACCGTCAGTACTTCGGTCCGGTCGATTACGTCGGGCTCTATTGGCACATCGTCGACTTGATTTGGATTTACCTGTTCCCGCTGCTCTACCTGATCCGGTGAGTTTCGCGGTCCTCCGCCGCTGTCCCGTACCAGGCCAGCGGCTTTCGGGTTCCCCTCCATCCACCATTGACTCTCCCCGCAAACCTTAGCCATGCACTCCCACGCACACGCCGATACTCCCCATCGTGAAGGCTACGATTTCGCCCACCCGTTCCCCGTCGCCGGGTTGCTGGCGGTGTTCGTCGCGTTGACCGTGCTGACGATCCTCACGGTCTACCAAGCCAGCTTCGATCTTGGGAATTGGGACATCGCGTTGACGATGTTCATCGCCACGATCAAGGCGACCCTGGTCATGCTGTTCTTCATGCACCTGGCGTTCGACAAGCCGTTCAACCTGATCATCTTCCTCAGCTCGTTCGTCTTCGTCGCGCTGTTCATCACCTTCACGCTGACCGACGCCCGATTGAACGCCTACGCCCTCGAACCCGAGGTCGACGAACCGCCGGTCCCAAGGGTTATCGGCCCGCTGGACATCGGGAAGGAAGACCCCGAGAGCTTGCAAGTCGAACCGGCGGAAACGGAACCGGCTGCGGCGACCGACTGAGCGCCGGCCAAGCTTCAACGGCGAGTCGCTCGATGATTTCGCCTCGCCCGGTTGGCTCCTGCTGACGGGCGACTCGCGTCGGCGACGCGGTCGCTCGGCCTGGCCTTGTTCCCCGCAACCGACCGGTCGGGTCTCCTGTTGGTCCCAGCGGCTAACCCACTCAGTCAGGCTCGGTCGGTTTCTGCTGCCGTTGATCGCTTCCCAGCGAATTCGGCGTCCGCGTTCATGTCCCTGACGCCGCGGCAACCGGATGCCGCGTCCGCACATTTTCTTCAACGGGTATTCACCGCGTGGCAAAGCGTCCCTCCCGAGGCTCGCGCAAGGACGGCTCCGATGCGAACGGCGCCCCCGGCGAACCGGCGAATGAAAACAGCGTCGTCGCGGCCCCGCTGCGGCTCGAAGCCCAAAGCCGGTACCTGAATTACTCGCTGTCGGTGATCACCAGCCGCGCGCTGCCCGACGTTCGCGATGGGCTGAAGCCGGTTCAGCGACGCATCCTTTACACGATGGACGAGCTGCGGCTCGACGCGACCGCCAAGCACCGCAAGTGCGCCAAGGTCGTCGGCGACGTGATGGGTAAATACCACCCGCACGGCGACTCGTCGATCTACGAAGCGTTGGTCCGCATGGCCCAACCCTTTTCGCTCCGCATGCCGCTGGTCGATGGCAGCGGCAACTTCGGCAGCGTCGACGGCGACAACGCCGCGGCGATGCGGTACACCGAGTGCCGGATGGCACCGATCGCCGGCGAATTGCTGGCCGATCTCGCGACCCGCACCGTCGCCTACAAGGCGAACTACGACGGCACCGGCAACGAACCGGTGGTCTTGCCCAGCCGCGTGCCGAACCTGCTGGTCAACGGCGCTACCGGGATCGCGGTCGGGATGGCGACCAACATCCCGCCGCACAACCTGAAAGAGGTCTGCAACGCGCTGTTGAAGTTGCTGAACGATCCCGACATCAAGGATTATCAGCTCGTCGCCCAAGACGCCGTCCAAGGTCCCGATTTCCCAACCGGCGGCCAGATCGTCAACACGTCGGCAGAACTCCGCGAGATCTACCGCATCGGTTCCGGGACGATCAAACTCCGCGGAACGGCCACCCACATCCCCGGCGTCGAGGCGAAACGGGGCAGCGAGGGCGCCGCCGACATCTTGCAAATCACGTCGATCCCCTTCACCGTGAACAAGGCGGTGATGGTCGAACGGATCTCCGAACTCGTCTACGGCGGGAAACTGCCGCTGGTCGAAGAGGTCCGCGACCTGTCGACCGAGGACATCCGCGTCGATCTGGTGCTGAAGAAAGGTGCCGACCAAGGCAAGGTGCTGGCGTTTCTCTACAAGCACACGCCGCTGCAGACGAATTTCAACGTCAACCTGACCTGCCTCGTGCCGACCGAGAACCCGGAAGTCGGCCGCCCCGAACGGCTCGGGCTGAAGGAAATCCTCTGGCACTTCCTCCATTTCCGCTTGGACGTCGTCACCAAGCGTCTGGAGAACGAACTCGCGTCGCTGGAACGCCGGATCCACATCCTCGAAGGCTTCGCGCTGATCTTCGATGCCCTCGACGAGATCATCCGGATCATCAGGGCGAGCGACGGCAAGGCGGATGCCGCGGCCAAGATCATGAAACGCTTCCCGCCCAACAGAAACGGCTCGGGCGGTTTGGACGAAGAACAGACCGACGCGATCCTGGAATTGAAGCTCTATCGCTTGGCCAAGCTGGAAATCAACCTGATCCGCGATGAGCTGAAGGAGAAGCAAAAACGGGCTCGGGAAATCCGTCGGCTGCTCGCCGAAGAGACCCAGGACACGAATGCGTCAGGCCGCTGGGGGATCGTCCGCGAGGAGATCAAACAGTTGGTGGCTAACTTCGCGAGCGACCCCGCCGCCAAACGTCGGTCGATGATTCAGGCGGTCGAGCAGGAGCCGGAGTATTCCGAAGAGGACTTCATCGTCGCCGAGGATTGCCACGTCCTGATCACCACGGACGGCTGGGTCAAACGCCAAAAACAGATCACCGACCCGAGCAAGAGCCGCTTGCGGCAAGGCGACGCGGTGCTGACTTGCCTGGCCGGTTCGACCCGCTCGACGATCGCTTTCTTCTCGTCACTCGGTGTCTGTTACACCGCCCGGATGATCGACATCCCCGCCTCCACCGGGTTCGGCGAACCGATCCAAAAGCTGTTCAAACTGAAGGATGGCGAACGGATCGTCACGGCGCTCTCCTGTGACCCGCGGGTGATCGGGCCGATCGCGTCCGATCCCAAACATCCCGACCGCTGCCCCACGGTCCACGCCCTGGCGGTGACGACCAACGGGTTCGCGTTGCGATTTAGTTTCGAGCCGTTCGTCGAGCCTTCGACCCGGAGCGGCCGGAAGTTCGCCAAACCGAGTGCGGGTGCGTCGATCGTCGCCGTGCAAGCCATTGACGGCAGCGAAACGGTGATCGCGGTCACCCAGGCTTGCCGAGCGATCCTCTGTGCCGCGGAAGAGATCAATTACTTGTCCGGCCCCGGCAAAGGCGTGACGCTGATCCGCATGGCCACCGGCGATCGGCTGCTCGGTTTCAAGGCGTCCGTCGGCGACCGTGACTTGATGGTCGTGATGACGAACCGCGGCGCCAAGAAAACGATCTCGACCACCAAGTACCGCACGACCGGCCGAGGCGGACGTGGTATCGAATTGCAAAAGAACGGCCGCATCGCGGAAATCGTCGCCACCCCACCCGGCGCCCCACCGCCGCTCGATGAAGAGGCGTGATCAATTGACCGTCCGGCTAGCCAACCGAAGCTCTGACCAACCGACGAGTTAACCGATTCGAAACGATCGGTCGCTCGATCAGGTTTACGATTGCCAAAGGGACACTTCAGGGGGCCGTAGGAGTTGACACGGGCCGGTTGTCGCCCGAAAACGGGACAAAGGCCGCGTAACGATTCGGCTCGCTGCCTGTAGGCGTTGCCAGTCGGCTTTCGCCCACCGATCCGCCCGCGTCCGCCGCGTTCGGCTATCCTGTTGCTCATCGCTCCCCACGCCCCGCGGTCAGCTCGTCCTGAATCGTCCCCGTCCAAGGAATCCCGCCATGTTGGAGATCGCCGGTCGCCGCTGCTCTTCGTTTTGCGATTCCCATCACCGCCGCCACTTCCTCCGCATCGGCGCGCTCGGATTGGGCGGGCTGTCGCTACCACAACTGTTGCAAGCCGCTGACGCTTCCGCGGCCAACGGCTCGACGAGCTCGACCGGCAAGGTGTTGAAGCACAAGTCCGTGATCATGGTCTACCTGCCTGGAGGGCCGTCGCACCAGGACATGTATGACCTGAAAATGGACGCCCCTTCGGAGATTCGTGGCTCCTTCCGGCCGATCCCGACGAACGTCTCCGGGATCGAGATCTGCGAACACCTCCCCAAGCTCGCCGGGATGATGGACAAGTTCGCGATCATCCGTTCGCTCTACGGGTCACCCGACCAGCACGCGTCGGACATGTGCGTCAGCGGCTATCCGATCGGCGCCCGCGGCCGCCAGGACAACCACCCGTCGCTCGGCTCGGCGACGTCGCGGCTGCTCGGTCCCGTCGATCGCGCCGTGCCCCCCTTCGTCGGGCTGACGATCAACACGCGGCACGCCCCCTATTCCAACCCCGGCCTCCCAGGATTCCTCGGCGCGTCGCACGCCGCGTTCCAACCCGACGGGGAAGGGATGGCGAACATGTTGCTGCAAAACCTGACGCTCGATCGGCTGCGAGATCGCCGCGGGCTGCTCGACAGCATCGATCGCTTCCGCCGCCAACAGGACGCGAGTCTAGAAATGTCCGCCCACGACACCTACACCCAAAAGGCGTTCGACGTGCTCACCTCCAGCCGGCTCGTCGAAGCGCTTGACGTCGAACGGGAAGACGCCGCCGTCCGCGACCTGTATGGTCGCGGCGCGGCCACGCCGGCTTTCGGCGAGGACGCCGGCCCGCACTGGATGGACCAATTCCTGGTCGCCCGACGGCTGGTCGAAGCCGGTGTCCGCTGCGTCACGCTGTCGTTCGGCAGTTGGGATCGTCACCATTCGAACTTCGCCCGACTGCCGCTCCAACTGGCCCTGTTCGATCAAGCGATCACGGCGCTGGTGACCGACCTGCACAGGCGAGGCTTGGCGGATGACGTCAGCGTCGTCGCGTGGGGTGAATTCGGCCGGACGCCGCGGATCAACAAAGACGCCGGCCGCGATCATTGGCCGCAAGCCTCTTGCTGCTTGCTGGCCGGCGGTGGCATGCGAACCGGTCAGGTGATCGGATCGACCAATCGGCTCGGGGAAGTCCCCCAAGATCGTCCGGTGCATTACCAAGACGTCTTCGCCACGCTCTACCGGCAAATCGGCATCGACGTCCGGCACGCCACCATCCCCGATCACAGCGGCCGCCCTCAATACTTGCTCGATCGCCGTGACCCGATCGAAGAGCTGATCTAAAGATCGGTCCTCAGCCGCGGGCGGAGTCCCCCCTTTTCAGGAAACACGTGATGCTTTGGTTCGCGCTCGGCGGCACCGGCTTGGCGACGATGTTCGTCATGTACGCCTACAACAGCCTGATCGCCTACCGCAACGCGGCCGACAACGCGTTGAGCACCGTCGACGTGCTGCTGCAGAAACGCTGGGACCTGATCCCGAACCTCGTCGCCGCGGCCAAAGGCTACATGGCCCATGAATCCCAACTGCTCCAGCGGCTGATCGAACTTCGCCAATCGGCGATGTCGGCGGGTAGCGATTGGGAACGGAGCGGCACCGACCGTGCCCGCGCGGAAAACGCCTTGTCAGGCGGACTCGGGCAATTCCGGGCGGTCGTCGAAAACTACCCGCAACTCCGAGCCAACGAGAACTTCCTGCACCTCCAAGCGTCGCTCAACGAGTGCGAGGAACAACTGTCCGCCGCCCGTCGCGCCTTCAACTCGTCGATCCTGCAATACAACAACTCGGTCGAGATGTTTCCCCATCGGTTGGTCGCGGGAACGTTCGGCTTCACACGCCGCCCCTTTTTCGAGATCCAGGAATCCAATCGGGCCGTGCCGAACCTGCGCGAATCGTTGACGTGAACCGCCCGAATTCGCTCGCCGGATGCCGCTTCGACTGAGCCCACCGCCCCATGAAAACGCTCGATCAGATCCTGCCGAACCTGTTGGTCACGATCGAACCGATCGAAAAACAACGGCTCGAGTCGATCCAATCTCGCAATCAGGGCTACCTCGCGATCGCCGTGACGCTGGCGTTGGGAGGCATCGGCGTGCTCGCCAGCTTGTCCGGCGGATTGCCGCCGTACGTGCCGATCGTGCTCGGAATCGTCGCCCTGTTGACGTCAGGCATCCTGTTCGCAACTTGGATTCACTCCCCGTACGCCGCCTTTCGCGACCGCTTCAAGAACGACTTCATCGGCCGAGTCCTCGCCTCGATCGCGGACGAAGTTCAATACTTTCCGGCTGGCAATGACGCCATCTTGCAGGATTACAAGGCCAGCGAACTGTTCCCCAAGGCCTACGACCGAGTCAGTATCGAAGACACGATTTTCTGCAGGCTCGGCGAGACCGATCTGCGGCTGTCCGAGATCCATACCGAATACAAGACGACCAGCACCGACAAGGACGGCAACACCCAAGAGCATTGGCACACCTTGTTCCGCGGCCTGTTCCTATCAGCCGATTTTCACAAAGAATTTCACGGACGCACGCTCGTCCGCACCGACTTCGCCGAAAAACGACTCGGCGTGCTCGGCAGGTTCTTCCAAAAACCGATCTTTTCGAGCGACCAGTTGGTGATCCTGGAAGACCCCGATTTCGAACGGGAATTCGTCGTCCATTCGTCGGATCAGATCGAAGCCCGCTACATCCTCTCGACATCGATGATGGAGAAGATGCTGGAACTGAAGCACCGTTTCGCGTCCGATGTCGAGTACTCGTTCTTGCATTCGCGGATGTTCATCGCGGTCAGCACCACACGCAACTTCTTCGAGCCCAAACAATCGGTCAGCCTGACCGATCGTGAATACCTACAAGACTTCCTCGACCAAACCAACCTCTGCCTCGGCATTGTCGAGACGCTCGGCTTGAACGTCCGCATCTGGTCCAAACGCTGAACGGGAAAAGCGACCGGAACGAATGGCACGGTCAAGAACCGCAGTTCGCGAAACCGCCCCGCCGAACAGTTCATGGATCTTCCATCATCCCGAAACTGCGGTTGCTTACGTCGCCAGAATCTGTTCAACCACGCGATTGCCGCAGAGGTCTGCCAGCGGCACCGTTTCGAGCAGGTGCTTCCGAATAATCGCTACTTTCTGCACAGGCGTTAACGTCTTGCGTGTGGCCACTTTACATTTTCTGTCGTGGAGCCGCTAAGCATTAGCACAGCATTTCAAAAGCAGACGCAGCTGAGGCAAAACAGTTCCCCGTGATTTTGATCGATCGCCGACCGAATCTTGCCGGCGATTCCATCCCTCAATGACCATGAAATCGATGTTGAGTGATCGCGACCCAATCAATCCGTATTCGCCAACAGCCAACGCTGGCGTCAGTCAGCCGAAGCATCGATTGGCTTCCAACGTCTGGTCAATTGTTGTGCCCACTGCGATCGCCTGCGTGATCGGATCGATGTTCTTCCGTTCCCACTTCGTAACCGTTGGTGACCCCACCGGTGGGTCGATTTCCGCGGGCGTCGCCGGACTGTTGGCGCTTCCGTTCGTGCTGTTGGCTCGTTCCACGATGCGAGCGTATCGTTCTGGCGGTTCCGCCGAACAATTTCCTAAAACCCGATGAGTGTCACTCATGCAGGCAATCGCTGAGCTAATTGCAGCGCTCATTGCTGCTTTCGCGGCAACATTTGTCGCGATGGTTGAAGCGTTTGCCGCGTTGCTTGCGCTCGTTGCCGAGTTCGTCTTCGTTGCACTCACTCAAGGTCTGGCAGCCGCTTCAGAGAAGTACAAACAACGCCAGACAGAACGCAGTTCCCGACAGGCGGCAGCGACTGCTTGGGCAGATGCCACGACGACCGAAACTCAACCCCAGATCAGTCTGAAGCAGGCGGCGATCATCGGTACGATTGTCTTAGTGTCCGTCTGCTTTGGCGTCATCACGTGGGTAGTGCAAAGCCGGATCCGCCAGCGACGCATCGAAGCCACGCGCAGTCAGGTGGCGGAACTCGCGGACTCATTTGTGAACCAGATCAAGGACAGGAAAGTCGCCGCCCCGGCATCGGGTGGACTCCCCAACCGTGACGCATGGAATCAGCCCATGGAACTGTTCGTGGACAAGACTTTGCTTGGCTCTCTGGTCGTCGTTCGTTCGTCCGGGCCCGATCGCAAATCTGGAACGATCGACGACATCCTCGCCATACGCGTCATTCGCGCCAACGCCAAGGACGTTGGCGGCGAACTCGCCGACCGTGGTATCAAGGGCATCCGTGATCGCGTCGCCCCGTTGCTGCCGGGTGGCGAGCAAAAGAAACTGCCCAGGCACAAGGACGTCGATATCAGCGAGCAGCGTTAGCGTCTGAAAAACTCAGTCAACGACGAAGTCGATTTTTTCTAGCTCATCACCCGGTTGAACCGTGACGGTTCGAGTCGATTTATTTGGAGCGTCGTCTGCCGCGAGCCAGAAAGGCTGGATCTGAACGCGATGCTCGCCCGGCCTAATGAATTTCAGTTCATAGTTGCCTTGTTCGTCCGTCTTCGTCGTGGGGACGTAATATCGATTATCAAGACCGTCCGTGCCCACGGCGCGGACTTGAGTGAACGGTTTGGGAAGGCCCGCACCGTCCAATGCACGCCCGCGGACGGTGGCTCCTCGTTCTAAGCGAAGTTCGACGTCTTCGAGCACCTGTCCGGGATCGGTTTGAAAAGGCTTGGTCACGCCGCTGGCCCAGTTTCGCCATTGCTGGTACTGGCCATCGTGCGCGATCAGGTTGTATTTCGTGTGACGGCTGGCGGGCAGGTGCATGGTGAATCGGCCCTCCTTATCCGTCGGGTAGCTGTACCGCGTATCGCCCGTAAGAGAATTGCCGCTGCCGGTCTTCGCCGGGGCGACCGTCGCCCCTTCGACCGGATTGCCATCGGGATCGACGACCCGCCCGCGGATGGTGACCATCGGTTCCAAGAAGATCTCCATGGGTTTTTGATTTTCCTGAATGCTAAACGTGAGTCCGTCCAGATTGCGAGGGAAACGTCCCTCCTCAACTTTCTCTCTCCGTTCGTGTTCATGCACGGCAAAGGGGCTCCACCAGCGGGCGTATTTCCCAGCCAGCGGACTTTTCCTCCGGTCAACACCTTCGGCGGTCACCATGAACTCGAATTCACCAGGTGACATGCCGTCGATCTCGAGCTGCCCTTGTTCATCCGATGTTCCCTCCACTCCTTCATGTTGCCAGTTCCAGAGTTGGATGCCTGGGATCGGATCGCCGGTCGACGCATCGCGAACGAGCGCTCGAAACGTGATCCCTGGCTCGAGCTGCAAGTCGAGCGATTTCATGGAGCCACGGATGACTTTCAGGCCGGGTTGCCGGAAGGAACCGACTTTGGGAACGCGAACCTGCAAGTCATAGTCATAAGGTTCCAGGTACAGCCGATAGCGTCCTTCGGCATCGGACGTCGTTTCGGTCCAGACTTGGCTGATTTGCCCTTGCGGGTTTTGGAACGGGCCTCGAGACGCTCGGACCCTGGCATCCGCAACCGGTTGTCCTTGCGGGTCAAGCACTTGGCCCTCCAGGTACGTATCCTGGGTCAGCACGATCGTCCAATCCTGGGTACCTGTCCGTTGAGCCGGATAGAGCGACGGGCAATAACCATCCTTTGTGAATTCGAC
>RECD01000172.1 GCA_007694185.1 Planctomycetaceae bacterium | reverse complement strand
CGGTCACTCGTCACGACGCATGTCGCCCCGATAACCGCTCAATTTGGCGGCCAAATGCTGACGCCACATCCGTTGGTTGAAACCGTAATTCACGTCGGGTTCGATCGCGCGAAGCGCCGCCAAGACGGGCGGGTTCTCGATCGGGTCGACCCGCGTCATCGCCTTCCCGCCGGTGGTCAGTCCGCCGGCTCCGGCAGAGTTGAATGCCACGTTGGTGCGCTGGTCAGCCGGAATGACCGTCTTGTGAGTCGTTATCAAGGCGTTGATCAAGGGCAGCGCCAACTCGGGATCAGGAAAGAAGGTCAACGCTTCTGCGGCCCGGCGGATGACGGCGTTGTCTTTGTCCTTCAGCCGCTGGACATAAAATACCTTGGCCGCCGTCGGGGCGAACTGATTGAGCGTTTCGAGCGCCTTCTCGCGAACCACCGGATCGGACTCCGACAACCCCACCCGGAGCAACGGCCCTAACCCGGCAGGCGAATTGAGCTGAGCCAGCTTTTCGATCCAGAAAATTCGCAAGTCACGCGATTGGCCAGGCACTTCGGTCAATTCCTTCCCGATCGACATCGCCGCCAACGGGTCGTCGATCGCCGCCAATGTCGCCCAAGCTTCCGCCGCCCGGTCGCCACCCCGCGCGATCGACTTCTTCAACCGATCGAGTTCCCGGACCCAAAGCTTCGCGGCCTTGTCCGCTTCGGCTTGAGCCTGGCTGATCATCCACTCGGCCGGCACCCGGTACTTGCCGCCGATCTTGACCATCCCGCGGCTTTCCTGCAGATCGGAATATCGAACCCAACCGCCGTCGTGCGCGACGTAGCCCAAGGCGCTACGGGCCCGCGAATGGTTCGGGTCGATCCGGATGGCCCGTTGGAAATGGTGCTTGGATTGAGGCAGCAGGACCGAACGTTGGCACCACAGCCCCAAGTCGAACTGCGCCTCCGCCGTGGCCGGTGTCGCCGCAACTCGCTCGCGGTATTCGTCCAACAACTCGCTCTCGGCTACCCGGCTGACCTGATTCTCCGGGATCGCCACCTTCAACCGCCGGTCAACTTCGATCAGCACGTACGGCACCTTGCCCGATTCGCCCCTCGCGACCGTCCCTTCGATCCGCCCGCCGCCCCGCAATTGCACCGCATCGCCTCGCGCCATGCCGACCCACGCCGTCGAGCTGATCATCAGCCCCAGCGTCAGCAGAATCGGTAGCGGGCGGCAAACGGGAAACATCAAACCGTGTCGGATGGCGGAAAGGGAGAGCAGCCGGCAGAACGAGCGTCGGAAAACGCCGGCGGCGGACGAGGCGAAGGTACGCGAGGGAAAAGCCAAGGATCTCAGGCCCCAACCCGTCCGTCTGCCTAACCGCAACTCCGAGCCGAGCCCACGATCCTAACCGGGCTCGGATGCATCGTCCCCTTCATTCTAGGACGCGGGAAGGCCGAACCCAAACGAAAAACAGGCGGACTTTGCCGTCTAGGCCGGAAATCGTGAAATCCCAACCCGGAAAATGCCGATATCCCGATCTATACATGACTAAAACGATCATGTAAGTTACTTAAGCAGTTCGCCGAACCTCACGCCAAGAGATTCAAGTTGACGATGGGGCTGGTTGCATCCTTTCGGAACCCCGTGATCCGACCAATCGAAATGACCTCTACTCCCCGCATCATGACGCCACCGCTGCCGGTCTTGCAGGTCGTTTCACCGACCGAGGATGCCGCCCGCATTCGCCAGGCTGCTGGTGGCGGGCCGACCGCTGACACCGGGCCGACCGCTGACACCGGGCGGAACGCTGACACTCCGCAAACTCCGCGGTCAGATTCGGAAACGGCGGCCCCGCCACAGCCGACGGAGACTTTTTTGGCGGAACTGGCGGAGGCGAGTCAGCGGTTGGAATCGGCGACACCGCAGGAGATTTTGCAGTTCGCGGTCGACCGTTTCGCACCCAAGTTCACGATGGCGACGGCATTCGGTCCCGAAGGGATGGTGCTGATCCAGATGCTCTCGGAACTGGCGCCCCAGACCCCGATTTTCAATCTCGAGACCGGCTATCAGTTCCCCGAAACGCTGGAATTGCGGGAAGAGATCAAGCGACGGTACGGGATCGAGGTCGAACTGAAGCGGCCGGCGACGACGGTTGAGGAATACGAAGCGATCCACGGCGGCCCCGTCTACACGACCGACCCGAACCGTTGCTGCCACGACCGCAAATTGTCGGTGCTCAAGCAGGCCGCGATAGGGATGGACGCTTGGGCCAGCGCGATCCGGCGCGACCAGAGCGACGACCGCCGCCGCGCCCCGATCGTCGGCTGGGATGCCAAATTCCATCTGGTCAAAATCAGCCCCCTGGCGAATTGGACTAAGAAAGAAGTCTGGAATTGGATCAGTCGCCACGACATCCCCTACAACCCGCTGCATGATCGCGGTTACCCGAGCGTCGGCTGCTGGCCTTGCACCCGTTCCGTGCAGATCGGCGAGGACGAGCGAGCTGGTCGATGGAGCGGGTTTACCAAGACCGAATGTGGACTTCACACCTCTTGAGGCGGTCGGATGCAGATCCCGGTTCGGCTGCATTATGCGGCCCTGGCGTTGCTGGAATTGGTCGCCGCAGATGGCCGCAGCGAACCGCTGTCGATCCGTCAGATCGCGTCGCGGCATGCGATCCCGCAACCCTTTTTGGTGCAGATCTTCCAGCAATTGAAGGCCGTCGGTTGGGTCACCAGCACACGCGGGGCTACCGGTGGTTACCGTTCGGTTTCTGACCTGAGCAGCCTGACGCTGGGCGAAATCGCCGACGCGATCGGTTGCGGCGAAGCTGGCGTGCGGGCCGAATGTGGCGGCACGCCCGCCGCGGATGAGCTGAAACAGGTCTGGGAACAGGCGGCCGGGGCCTACCGCGAAGTCCTGCTGTCCGTCTCCTTGGCCGACCTGCTCGAACGACTCGACGTCGGCCAACCGGCCATGTTTTACATCTGAGCTTTTCGCCTATCCCGCCGGCCCGACATGCTGACACTGCAACAAAACGCGGCCAAGCTGGCCGCGGCACTAGCAAGCCAAAACGTCAAACTCGTCTTCGCCGAAAGCTGCACCGGCGGGCTGGCTGCGGCAGCACTAACTGCCATCCCCGGCGTCTCGCAGTGGTTCTGCGGGTCGGCCGTGACCTATCAAGAACCGACCAAAATCCAGTGGCTCGGGATCGATCCCGATGATCTCGAGGTCCATTCGGCCGTCAGCGTCCGGGTGACTCGGGCGATGGCCAAAGGGGTGCTCGAGCGGACCGATCACGCCGATTTGGCCGTAGCGGTCACCGGCCATCTCGGCCCCGATTCGCCTCAAGAACTGGACGGCAAAATCTTCGTCGTCGCCTTGGCCCGTACCGGTCGACTCGCCGAAGCGCCGCTCCATCAAGCCGAATTGTTTCGCCGCAACCGGCCCGATCGCCAAATCGAAGCGGCCACCCACGTGCTGAAGTTGACCGAAGAATGGGTTCGCCAAATCGGTCCCGCCGAGACGCAGGCTCTGCGGCGATAGCTCCCTGCGATCCCTTCAGCGCGCTTCAGCGGCGGCGAACCTTCCATAGCATGGGAGCGAGCCCAAAAAATGGCTGGCCGGCGAGCCGATTCAGCCCCGTTGCCATCCGATCGAAATACCTTAAAGTCCGACACGCTTAAATTTCAAACAAGACTTGTCGGGGCAAAGCTCCGGCCGGTTGGATGGACCGGGTGGGGTTGACCGAAGCGTCATCGGCTCCCGCTCGGTCCGTATCGGGACGATTCCTCGCGCTTCGAATTCTATCCAGGACAACAGCAAAGATGACGATTCGTGTCCTCGCGGTCGATGATCACGATGTCGTGTTGCGGGGGCTTCCGGCCCTCTTCTCAGGGACCGAGATCCTGCTCACCGAGACGGCGAAATCGGCGGCAGCCGCCTTCGAGTTGCTCGAGTTCAGACGCCCCGACGTGATGTTGCTGGACATCCGCATGGAGGGGGGCGACGGCCTGACGGCGCTGAGCCGAATCAAGCGGGATCATCCCGATCTGCCCGTCGTCATGTTCTCCGGCCACAACAACCCCACCTACATCGCCCGCTCCGCCGCCTTGGGAGCTTCCGGTTACGTCCTGAAGAGCGAACCGGCCGAGCGACTGCTCGAGGTCATCCGGGCATCAGTCGCCGGCGAGCCGACTTTTCGTGACCGCGAATTGCGTGGCGGCAACGGCGCCGTGACCGTTTCCCGGTTGGGTGACCATACCGACGTCGCGCTGACGCAGCGCGAAAGCGAAGTGCTGCGGCAACTGTCGCACGGATTGACCAACAAGGAGATCGCCAAGATGCTGGGGATCAGTTACGAAACGGTCAAGGAGCATGTTCAACACATCCTCCGCAAGGTCGGCGTCTCCGATCGAACCCAGGCCGCCGTTTGGGCCGTCCGCAATCATCTCGTTTAACGTCAATTGCCATGCTTCCTTCCGACATCGTTCGCTTCGACCTGAATCTGACCTCGGAAAGTTATCGCTACCGCGTTCCGATCAAATTCGGCGGACGGGTGGTCGAAGACGTCACGGTGCTGAACGTCGAAGCGGCTTGCGAAACCCGCGACGGCCATCGGGTCGACCTGCAAGGCGGCCCGGGCCTCGCGTCCGGTTGGGGTTCGATGACGATGGGGATCGCTTGGGCTTGGCCCGATCCGGACCTCTCGGATGACCGCCGCATGGCGATCGTTCGGCACCTCGCCGAACGCTTCCTAGCCGATTTCCTGGCCTCCGGCGACTCAGGACACCCGCTCGAAATCTGTCATCTCCAATCGGGCCGTCGCCGCCAAATCGCCGACGAAGCCGCCGAACAGTTCAATCTTTCCCGCCCGATCCCCGACTTGGCGATCCTGCTCGCCGCATCCCCGATCGAATCCGCCCTGTTCGATGCCCACGCCAAGGCGCTCCAAGCCAGCGCCTTCGCACTGCTCGGCCCCGAACACTTGAACCACGACCTGTCAGAATACCTGGGCCCCGATTACCGCGGCTTGTATCTCGATCGTTTCGTCTCCGCCAAGCCGAAGCCCCGCATGCCGCTGTACCACCTCGTCGGCGCCCTCGACCCGCTCGAAACGGCGGATGTCAGCAAGCCAGCCGGCGACGGGCTTCCGGAAACGCTCCGCGAGTGGATCGTTCGCGACGGTTTGACTCACCTGAAGATCAAATTGGCCGGGGACGATGCGGACTGGGATTTGGCCCGCGTGATCGGCGTCGATCGAACCGCCAGCGACGTGGCTCCGGATCGCGACTTCGCCTATTCGCTCGACTTCAACGAACGCTGCGAAAACGAATCCTACGTGCTGGAATTGCTCGACCGATTGCAGGCCGATCGTCCCGCTGCCCTGCGGCGGATCCAGTACATCGAACAGCCGACCCACCGCGATCTGGCAGCCCATCCGCAAAACACGATGCACCGCGTTTCGGCCCGCCTGCCGGTCGTGATCGACGAATCGTTGGCCGGACTGCCGAGCCTGCGATTGGCGGTCGAACAGGGCTACAGCGGCGTGGCGCTGAAGGCCTGCAAGGGACATGCCGAAGCGCTGCTGATGGCGGCCGTCGCCCAGCACGATGGCCTGTTCCTCTGCGTCCAAGACCTGACCTGCATCGGCGCCTCGCTGCTGCATAGCGCCTCGCTGGCCGCCCATATCCCCACCGTCGCGGCGATCGAAAGCAACGGCCGACAATATTGCCCGGAAGGCAACGCCGCCTGGGAACCGGCCTACCCGGGGATGTTCACCGTCACCGATGGCACCCTGCCGACCGCCTGCCTCGACTCACCAGGCCTCGGCTACGCCCGTCCGCTGAACTGAGCCAGCCCGTCAGTGAACTGAGCCAGCCCGCTGCACTGAGCGGGCCAAAGGCAACCGCCACGACGCCGCGTTATCAGATCCCGTGGCGGGTCAATTCCGCAGCCCTTGAGCAAACCGCCAAGCTCGCGCCTGGTCGTCGCGGCCGTAAATCTCCGTCAACTCTTCCCATTGACGGGCCACTTCGCTCAAAGCTTCCTCCGCCGACAGACGGCCGTCCAAACAGCCGACCACCGCCCGGTCGAGCAGCTGCCAATACCGGCGACTACCGAGCAGACGGAGCGTCGGGCGGACCTGCAACGATTGCAACCGCTCGCTCAAGTACCGGTCGTAAGGATCATCGAAGGCGACCGACTGCTCCCTCGCGGCCGACCGTGTCACCGTCATCCCCGGTACCGCCCGGCGGACCGACCCGCTCCCTTCACCACCAGCCAACCACACCAAAAAACGCTTCGCGACCGCCGTCTGACGACACCGACTGCCGATCACACCCATGATCGCATCCGGATCGGCCAACACGAACCGCGCCGCCCGACCGCTGGCCCTGACGCCGACATCACCGCCGCCCCTCGCGGATCGCAACCCCGGTGGATCGCTGACCGCGATCCGTGCCAGCCCCGCGACTTGCGACGTCTCGTCATCGAGCCCCGGCCAAGCGACCGCCATCCGAATCCGACCGTCCGCGACCGCCGTCCAAATCTCGCCCGACGTCAACCTGCGGTCACCATAAACCTCAGCACAAGCCCGCATCGATTCGAGCGTCCGAACGTAAGCTCCCTCGGTGAGCGTCGGCCGAAAGTTTTCCCGGTCGAACAGCCAAACCGCCGGGTCGGCGTCGCTGGCCCGCCACAAAAAACTCTTAGCCGCGTCGCCGCCGGCCAGCGGTTCCGCGACGACCGGCATCCCGTCCGTGCCAGGAACCCGAGCGACCAGCTCCCGAGCCACTTCCAGGTATTGGTCCCAATCCTCCAGCGGCTGGTCCTCCGGCAACGTCACCCCGTCCGCCGTCTCGGCGATCAGTAGCGCCGGTTGAGGCATACCGAACGGGATCCCGATCGACTTGCCGCCCCACCGCACCAACGACGATTCGACGCTGGGAAACAATTCGCCAAGCTCGTCGCCATCCCCCAGCAGATCATTCCCCGGCGACACGATCGAACCGCGAACGTCCAAGTCCGGCACCAAACCGGCAGGGACGATTCCTAAGTCATTCCGCATCAACGCGTCGATGACCTGATCAGCCAACCCGTCTTCCGGCAGCCCCCCTGCCGGCCTGTCGCCATCCTCCCCATTCGCCTCCGCCGCGACGTCCGCCGAAATGACTTCGATCGCCAGCGGCTGCTCAGCAACCCCGCCCCAGGCGATCCGGATCGCTTCGGCCGCCGACGGCTGCCCGCACACCAGCACCCGCAGCGGCACTTCGGACCGCGGCACAGCCTTTTCGGCCACCGGCGTGTCCGTCCGGCAAGCTGACAACCCGCCCAACCCAGCCGCTACCGAGGTGACCAAAAAATCGCGGCGGGGCACTCGGTTCAGAGGCGGCAATGGCAACGGTTCGCTCGACAGTTGGGAGGATCGAAAAAGGTCAATGGTCACGGGACGAACAGGCACCCGGCGTTGGCATCGCGTGGTACCTTAGGGCCGGCCCGGAAAAAAAGGTCACGGGAAAAGGGTCAGGCACCTTTTGCGAGGAACTCGCCCTTCGGGTGCTCTGCACAGTCGGGAAAAAGGGTCAGGCACCTTTTGCGAGGAACTCGCCCTCCGGGTGCTTTGCACAAAAGGTGCCTGACCCTTTTTCCCGCCTGATTCTTTTTTCCCGCCATTTTTCCCGCTCACTGCTTACGCATCATAAACGTCCCGGGTTCGCCCGGTTAAGTCCCCGCTCATCCATTCAAATCCCACCATGACTCATTATCTCGGCATCGACATCGGAACCACCGCAACCAAAACCCTGCTCGTCCGCGAGGACGGAAAAGTGGTCGCCGAAGCGAGTTGCAGCTACCCGCTCGAACAACCCAAGCCGGGCTGGACCCAACAGGACCCCGAGGACTGGTGGAAGGCGACCGTCCAGACCGTTCGTGAAGTGATGTCCAAGTCCCGGGTAGCCGCCACCGACGTCGGCGCGTTGGGCTTGTCCGGCCAAATGCACGGCTCCGTCTTCTTGGACAAACAGCATCGCGTCATCCGCCCCGCGCTGCTCTGGAACGACCAACGGACCGAGGCCGAATGCGCCGAGATCACCACCCGCGCCGGCGGCCGCAAAGCCCTCATCCGGCTCGTCGCCAATCCCGCCCTGACCGGCTTCCAAGCCCCCAAAATCCTCTGGCTCCGCAACCACGAATCCAAAGCCTTCGCCAAGCTCGCCAAGGTGCTGCTGCCCAAAGATGAGATCCGCCGGCGGCTGACCGGCGACTGCGTGACCGAGGTCAGCGACGCCAGCGGCACGCTGCTGCTCGACGTCGTCAAACGGCGGTGGAGCAAGACGCTGATCGGCAAACTCGATCTCGATCCCGACCTGCTGCCGCAAGTGGTCGAAAGCGAAGACGTCACCGGAACGCTCACCGCAGACGCCGCCGAGGCTCTCGGCCTGACCACCCGCTGCAAAGTCGTCGGCGGTGCCGGAGACTGTGCCGCCGGCGCGATCGGCAACGGCATCGTCCGCTCGGGGATACTCAGCACCTCGATCGGCACCTCCGGCGTCATGTTCGTCCACTGCGATCAACCGCAATACGACACGCTCGGACGCCTCCACACCTTCTGCCACGCCGTCCGCGACCAATGGCACATGATGGGGGTCAACCTGACCAGCGGCGGATCGCTCCAGTGGTGGGTCGAAAACATCCTCGCCGCCTCATTAGCCGCCTCCGACACCGCCGGAACCGACAAGCTCTACAAACGGGCCACCGAAGAAGCGGAAGCGGTCGCGGCCGGCAGCGGCGGGTTGTTGTTCCTCCCCTACCTGAACGGAGAAAGGACGCCCCACGCCGACCCGTCCGCCCGAGGCGCCTTCGTCGGATTGAACCTGACCCATGGCCGAGGTCACCTGACCCGAGCCGTCATGGAAGGGGTGACCTTCGCGCTGCTCGACAGCCTCGAGATCATCCGATCGCTCGACGTCAACGTGAAGGAAATCCGCGCCAGCGGCGGAGGCAGCCGCAACCGACTGTGGCGACAAATGCAAGCCGACATCTTCGGCACCGCGATCACCACCCTGACCGTCGAGCAAGGCCCCGCCTACGGGGTTGCGCTATTAGCCGCCGTAGGAGACGGCACCTACAAAAACATCCAGCAAGCCTGCCGGGACACGATCAACGTAGCCGAAAAAACGCCCCCCAACCGGAAAAACACCAAATCCTACCAAGCCCTCTTCCCCATCTACCAACGCCTCTACACCCACCTCCAACAAGACTTCGCCGACCTAACCGCCCAAGCCAACGCCTCAAGCTAAACCCCCAATCCGCCACCGACTCGAATAAAACCCCGACCACACCGGAATTTTGAAGGCCGATGCCAGCGCGAACCTCAATCGTTCGCAGTGTCCCATCGGGCGAAAACCTTGAAACGAACCCAGCAACGCAAGTAAAATCAAAATCCGCAGGCGTCCACGTAAGCCACCCAAAAGCATATTTAACAAGTAAGACTCACTCCCGAAGAATCCGAATCCGCACCTGAATCCGTTCAGCCTTCAAGCGGTTGCTTGGTGCCAAGCGTTGTAGATTTCCTGAATCCTATGTTTACTAGACGAAGCTCATTCAACTCCAAGCGATCGATCGCGATCGCGCCCACTGCTTCTGACTTGCAACGATTGCGCAGCACGGTCACATACGGGGGAAATCCAGAGCACAAAAAGAATCGCGGCGACTTCGGGCTAACACCTCCCGCGAGCCCACGCCGAGACAAGACGCTCTGTGACGGTGTGGGCATCTTCAAAAAGGCAGTAGCGCTGAAGTTGTTGAGGGAAGGCGTAAAACGCGGCTTAGTCAGTGAACAAATTCGGAATGTCTTTCCACAAAACATCTGGGCGGTGACTGCCGAGGGAGTGCCGCTGGAGGCTCAGTTGGAGAACCCTGAAATCGGAACTTATCATGGTTATCCGATGCCAGAGAACGATGCCTTTCGAGACAAGGTTATCAAGAAATGGCAGGAATTTTCATGAACAAAGAATTTAAAATCGAATGCAAATGGCTAGGCCGCGAGACCGGCAGCGTTCTTGACCGTCATTTCTATGCGGACATCGGGTTGGCTGTCGAGGACGATTGGCTGACCCTTCTGGAGGACTTGGAGGCCAGCACGGTACGAAATCACGTGCGCGGCTGTGGATATCATCTCGCACAGTGGTTCGCCGCGAACTGGTGGCGGTTGCGTTGGGAGCCGGAAACGAACGATTGGCGGCAGGATGCGGACTGGCGGATCGCGCACGGCGTGGCGGGAGCTGGCGGTGGCTACGTCTGGCCAAACTTATTCTTCGCAAGTAACGGAGTTTCGCTGGGCGTCGCGTCCTTTCCACGCACCAAAGTGGCTGCGTACGAACCGGTGCGTTATCTGAACCGAATTTTCGCTCGCATAGCGGCAACGGAGTTTGAACAGAAAGTCGATTACTTTGTGGAAGGCGTACTTTCACGAATGCACACCGTCGGCATCGAGGGCGATAATCTGCTGAACCTCTGGGCGGAGGTGCAGGACGAACGGCACACACCTACCATGGCTCAGTACCGCAAATTCGAGGCGATGTGTGGCTATGACCCAGACGACGCACCGGATGCGATCATCGCGATGTTAATCGACGATAAGGCTCAGCTCGGTACCAACGCACTGGAAGAAGTCGCGGCGCAGGGGCGGCACTCGACGGTTGAGGTGCTCACGCCCATTCTGGCGTTGGCCGGTACTAAGTCCGAACCGACAGCAGGCGGGTTTCGCGGCAACATGCCAGAGTGGACCATCGGAAAAAAGCTGGACTCGGAGGCTCGCCCATGGCAGCAGGCGGCCGATCTTGCCCGAACAGCTCGAAAGCAATGGGGGCTCGGCAAGAATCCGATCACCAATGAGCAACTGGCCGGGTTGATGGGAACCAACTCGGCGGTGTTTAGCGACCAAATCAAGGCGCCAACGCCGATGCCGATCGCATTACGAACGCGACGTGACAACCGCTTTGACATCTACTTTGACAGTTCATGGACAACGACCCGCCGCTTTGCAGCAAGCAGACTTCTCGGAGACTACCTCCATCAGCCCGACGAAGGACGATTGCTACCGGCAACCAACGCAAAGACCTCGCGACAACAATTTCAACGCGCTTTTGCTCAGGAATTCTTGTGTCCGTTCGAGGCGTTGATGGAAAAAATCCAAACAGACCAACCGAAAGAAGACGACATCGCAGAAGCAGCCGAATTTTTCAACGTCTCGACATGGGTGGTGCAAACAACGTTGGTCAACAAAGGCGAACTGGACCGCGACACCCTAGGTGGGGTCGCCTGAGAAGGCGATCCTAATCGCACAAGGAATCATTTTTAGAAAGCCTGTGGGATGGTTCTACCTGCGCTGACAATGATTTCAGAACGGGCGGGCCATCGCCCGGTCGAGGGAGGCCCGCGGATAGTGCCAGATCCTGCGGATGGTGCCGGCCATTTCTGACACCCGGCACCCCATTCACGCAGCTAAACCTGGTCAAGCCGCCATTTCGTAGAAGGAGACCGCCAAAATCGGCAGTCGAACGCTGGGACAATGCGGCAAAAAACTTGCGTCGGGCCTATCAATGCCGTTAAACTCGCGAGTCGGCATCGCGACCGAAATGCGGCACTGACCCAGGCTGGCAAAACTGTCTGAACTGCCGATGCTGCGCATGCCAACTTTTGGCTCGTGCGGCTAGACGGTTCCGTTCATCAAGCAGCGTTCAGAAAGTTCAGCCGGTCGTCGAAACAGGCCGGCCTGGGGAATGGGTCACCACCAAATCCGGATACTATCTGCAAGAATTCTTCCGCACCGCGCCACTTTTTTCTGCCCTCTTCAAATCTGGACAAGCAAATGAGCGATGTTCAAGCATCTGAGAAGCCGGTGATCACAGCTCCTTTTTACCCGATCATTTACGTTCGTGGATTCGCCGGTTCGGAAAGCGAAATCGATGATACCATCGCTGATCCCTACATGGGCTTCAACATCGGGGCAACGAAATTTCGCCAAGCATGGACCGGCAACATCCGCCGACACTATTTCGAATCGCCCCTTTATCGGTTGACCAAAGACTTCCGCTACGGCGACGTCTACACCGACGGCGTTTACATGCCCAGCGGGATGACGATCGACGCGAGATCGGTCATCGTTTACCGCTACTACGACGAGCAGTTCTTCGATGATCTCGATGACGACGAAGATGACGCCGACCCGCCGCTCAAGGTGAGCGGCAAAGCCCGGCAAATCGAGGACTTTGCCGCCGGGTTGGGTAAACTCATTCAAAAAGTCCGCCGCAGGATTTGCGACGGCGACCCAGAGCTTGAAAAAAAGTTCAAAGTGAATCTCGTCGGGCACTCGATGGGCGGCTTGATCATCCGCAGCTTCCTGCAGAATATCGGCCAAGGCGGCAAGCCGGTCACCGACCGGTTCGGGGCGAAGTGGGAGAAGCTATTTAAGGAATCGAGATCCTGGGTCGACAAGGTCTTCACGTACGCCACGCCGCACAACGGCATCGACGTTGGCGTGATCGGAAATGTCCCCGGTTTCTTCACTGCCAACGACGCGAATAATTTCAATCGCGACCGCATGCGTGAATACTTGCGGCTTCCGAAGTGGTCTGACGACCGAGCTGACAACCTGCTGGGTTGCTTCGAGGCGAGTCGTTTTTTCAGCCTGGTCGGGACCAACCACCAAGATTACGCGGTTCTGTATGGCTTTTCCCGCCGGCTGATCGGACCTGCCAGCGACGGGTTGGTGCGAATCGCCAACGCGACCGTCCATAGCCAGAAAACGCAGGCGTCTGCGAAAGAAGAAGGGCCACGAGCCTTTGTGCATCGTGCTCATTCGGGACATTTCGGAATCGTGAATAGCGAAGAAGGTTACCAGAATCTCATCCGCTTCCTCTTCGGCAACGTCCGCGTCGATGGGGTGCTCGACATTGACGAATTGACGCTACCCGAGGAGCTCGAGAAAGCCAAAGAGGACGGGCGGCAAATCCGCGCGTCTTACCATTTCGACGTGATCGTTCGTACCAAAGGGATCGACTGCGATTTGCACCGGCGCGTGCATGAAGAGGGGTCGGCGATTTTTCGAAAATACGATGACATGTTCCCAAATGACGGCAGCAAGCCACGCAGCCCGCACCTCTTTTCCGTTTTTCTATCGTCCAATTCGCGAGTGGAAGAGGACCGCCCATCGCTCAGTTTCGCGGTCGATCTCGCCGTGCGTGTCCCGGAATATTTGGTAGATCGCAAGCTATGGCGAAGCAAGAGTTACAAGGGCAGCACGCTCCTCGACAGCACGATCTACATCGAAGCCACCGCGCCCATTCAAGGCAACGAGTGGGACATCAAGTACAGTGTCGATCCACAGAATCTTGCGGAGATGACGGACAGTGCAGCGCTAACAAAAACGAGTGACGGGGTTGAGTTTGCAATTCCGATCGACAGCGAGACGACACCCGGATTGCGGGGATCACTGCGGGTCGCGGCCAAGCCATGGGCGTAGAATCGGAAAGGCCCGGGCCGCTGAACGGTAAGGATCGAACGGTCAATAAGTGGTGCCTGTTGCGTTTTCCGCTGCGGCGGATGACCCCAGAGTCACGATAAATACGGACGGACCAATTCTGTCGGGTCTCGAGCAACAATGACTACGTCTTGCTCTGCCACACGCTCACAGGTCGCTTCGAGGTGCGTCTGATGGATTTTTCAATGTCGAAGGCGCAGGCCGACAACGCCGTTGGCCGCCTGCGCGGATTATACTGAAACATCCCTGCTGAGGTGCTTGACCATGTTCGCAGGACAAGCCATGACGCGTTCATGCCTTCCGCTTGGCGCCAGTATGGGTATTGGCTGTGTCGTGTGCGCGGCCGAACCGTTGGAGTGCTTCCTGGCGAACCGTTGCCTCCGCCAATCTTTGAATCCCCCGCTTGCAGTTAGCCGAAAGGTGTTTTGCTTGCGATTCCTTGACTAGCAGTTCAGAAAAAGGAAAGACACCATGTCAAACCGACGTCAACTTGCTCGCCCAACGGCCGTTTTCGGGATGGCTTTCGGCCTTGTCTTCGGCGGCCTGCTGCCGGGCTTTGCCCCGGTTCTGCGGGCCCAAACGGTCGATCCGAAATCCGTGTTGGGCGACACCACGATGCCGTCCCCTGACGACGTGTCACAAACGGCGCCGTACGGAATTACGGGTAAGACGCCGCCGAGTCTGATCAAAATCAATTATGAAGGACAAAAGCCCTACCACAAGCACCGCATCAACCTGAGGCTATTTCAAGGTTGCCCGCAGGTGGAAATCTCCGCAGGCGGCAGGCTCTGGGCCACCTGGTTCGGCTCCAACGTGCAAGCCGAACGTGCCCCATTCCATAACGACCAATTTTCGGTCATATCGACCTCCGCGGACGGTGGCAAGACTTGGAAAGAGGTCTTTGTTTTCGACCCGAGTGAACTCCTCGGCGGCGGAGCATCCGACCCGATGCTGTGGAAAGATCCCAAGGGCAATATCCGTTTCATAGGGCTGAGGAACATCGATTTCAAAGGCAAAGACGATTTCGCCTCCTCCGCATGGGAATTCACCATGCTCGACCCCGAAGACGAACACACCGCTTGGAGCGAGCCGCGCCTGCTTGGAAACAAAAACATCTCCGTCATGAAGCCACTGATTTTCCCTGACGGCACGATCTTGCGATCGATGGACGACTTCACTCTGGTTGGCAAACCCGACAAGGTGCGAATTCGCTTCTTGAAAGAGGACGTCGACGGCGAGCCGATATTTGTTTCCGAATTTCCCGTCGATAACGACGCGGTGTTCGCGGAGCAGATGCCCATCATCAGAAAAGACGGTAGCCTGTTCACCTTTTACCGTGCCAGGAACGGGCAGAAGTTTGCCGAATCGTTTGACGGCGGCAAGACCTGGAATCTCGGCGGCTACTATCCGATGCAGTTTTCGATAAACACCAAGTGCATACTCAAAACACTCCCTTCGGGAAGGGTTTTGCTGGTCGCCAACGACGTTCAGATGCGAAAGGAAAGCGGCAAAACGATCTATTTTTATACGGACGAAGCGGGTCAACGACGCGAGCTCGACGAACACAAGATCGCCCGCACGCGTATGACAGCCTATTTGAGTGAAGACGACGGCAAAACCTTTCCACATCGGATGTTGCTATGCGACGACGGTCAAATCAGCTATCCTTCGGCGACTCTCGGTGAGGACGAATCGATTTACATCGTCTACGACCAAGGTCGTGGCGTGATCGGCCAGCACACGATATTTTTGTCAAAAATCACGGAACAGGACATCCTGGCGGGCAAGCTCGTCAATGGCGAAAGCTTCTTGAACAACATCGTAAGCCGCCCCAGTGACCAAGGCGGCGGTCGCCGCGAAGGCGACGACATTTAAACGGCCCGACAACCGTCTCCTATCGGCGGCGTGCTCGTCGAGTCTTGTTGTAGCCGTGCAAAGTGGGTGTGAGCGACACCCCGCCGGGGCCCACGACGGCCGGGCTTGCCTTTAGGATCGTGAGATAAAAAAGTGTCCGGAACCTTTTGCGAGGAACTCGCCCTTCGGGTGCTTTGCACAAAAGGTTCCGGATACTTTTTTGCCGCTCATTGCTTACTCACATCGCCGGCGCAGTTTAGCCCACGGCGAAGTGAGTACAGACAAGGGCACTCGACCCAGGGCCTCTCACGCCATCGCCTCTTCCGGAAACACCGGCGCTTCATGTGGCCGCGCGAAAGCGAACTCGGTCCCCAGCAGCTTCAGCAGTTGGTCGGCGGTCAAATCGGTCAAGTCATAAGTCTTTTCGAGCTGCCGGATTCTCGCCGGCAACCGATGCCGCAGGTCGCCTGCCTGCGGCTCGCGCGATGAGGTGCAGCCGCTCCGCGGGCGACCTTTCTCCTCATCCCAATACAGCCGATCGAGCAGCTCGAACATGCAGCGGATGCGAACGAGATAGAGTCGCGACATCACCGCGTCGCTGAAGGCGTCCAGCACGTGGACCGGAGAATGAAGGAACAGCCGGTTGTAATCCGGGGCCATCGTCAGGATCCGCCAAGCGACGAACAGCAGGTGCTTGCCGCCGTCACGTGAGTCGGCCGGTTCGAACAGGTAGGATTGGTCGCTTTTCAGCTTCCGCTTACCTGCCTGAACCGGGCAGATCGAATCGAAGTAGCGCAGCGACAACCAACTCCACAATCCCGCGTCGCGGCTGACCGCATCGATCCCCAGCGGTTCGAGTTGACGGCAAAGGTAACGAGCCGCGTCCCCCTTGGTGACGAACACGCGGGGCTCGATCGCGATCTCCGGTTCGACCACTTCGGTCAAACGATCGTCCTCCAGCAACCCGTCGGGCGACTCGGTGTCCGGACGCTCACGGCACTGACGCAAAAAACTGCGAAAGGCATCGATCCCCTCGGGATGAAAGCGACGGAGTCTCATGGCGACTCCTCCCACGACCGCTTGTCACCCGCCACGCGGACGAACCGTTCTCGCAACGCATGGTCGCGGCAGAACGATTTGACGACCTCGGACACCCACTCCCGCCGCTCGTCCTCACCTTCCGCCGCAGGCGGCTTGGTCCGTTCGGGGTGCAGGTCTTGGGCAAACCGCAGCCACAGCGCCGGCCAGCGGTCGGCGTCGTCGTCATCATCGAGTTGGGCTTCGAGCGCCTGGTGCAGGACATCGCGGACGATTGTGGGGTAGATCAGCGGGTAGATCGCCGAGTCGTAACGGATCCGATCAACCAACCCGTCGACTCGCTGATTGACGAGCAGAAAGACGTCCTCCGTGCGATATTCCAACCGCCACAACTCATCCCCCAGCTCCGCCGGTTCGACCGGCAGAATGCCTCGTCGCCCCGAGCCGGCTTTCGTCTCAGCCTTGACGGGGCGGATGTTGTCCGCCAACCCCAAGATCCGGCCGAAGTCTTCGGACCGATCGATGACCTTCAGCGTGAAGTAGACGTTGGCCCCGTCGAGCCCCGGCATCAGCCGATTTTCGGTCGGCCGCAGGTTGCCGACGCTGCCCCATTCGAATCGACAGACCTGATTCGAGCCGGCGCAGGTTGCTTCCAATACGACCGCGGCTTCGGGGTGGTTGTCAAACCCTGACACCTGCACCTCAGCATCGAACCGCCGCGGCGGGCCTTCATGAAGCTCGATCTGGACATGGTCCTTGCCGATCCGTCGCCGCCCGGTCGAGTTGACTCGCTTGATCACATCAAACCTCCTACGGATTCGGACTCGGGCGTCTCGTCCATTGTGGATGTCTCCGGTGACTCCGCTGCCTCAGCGGTCGGTTCGGAAACCTCATCGATGCGGACCAACAAATCGCGGTGTGGATCGAAGCCGTCGATGCTGAACGAGAACATTTCGTGATCGATCTGTACCGTCAGGACGTTACCCGAAACGCGACGAACCTGAACCTTGGCCCCGCGATATCGCAACTCGGGGCTGCGGCCGAAATCAAAATCGAAGGGGCTCCAGCGTTTCAACGGATTGCCCGTCGGCAGGTCGTAGGCGACCGAGACGCGGAGTCGAGGGTTCTCGGGCACCGGGTTATCCGCATTCCGGACGATCCGAAATCCGCCGCGCCGCCCGGTCAATCGGTACCAGTGGGGACGCGGCGTGATTTCTCCCGGGTCGGGCGGTGGCTCTTCGATGGCGACGGCGGCAGCTTCTTCAATCGTCCCGGCCGTCTTCGCCATCGCCGACTGCGGTCCCGCCGGCCGCTCGATCGAAAAGAAATCGCTGAGCAAATCGAAATCAGACCGGGTTTGAACCGGCGTCAACATTTCGACCATCGAGTCGACAACCCGGCGGCAAAACTTGACCCGCCCTTTCCATTTCGACCAGATCCGATTGGGCCGCTCTTCTGACGTGTCCCAATCCTCGTGCGCCGGACCTTCGGAATCGCCCAACAATTGGGCCAACGGGCCCGGTTCGACGACGACGAACCCGCGGATGCCCTTGAACCGCGCCGACGCGTTCAGTTTCGTGATCGTCATCCCCTCGCGGCAAAAGTAGGTGTCGACCTGGTTCGCGTCGGGCCGTCGCCGCACGAAGACGCACAGTTCGCCAATCGCGTCCGCGCCTCGGCGACGCGGCAGGGCCATCCGGACCCGAACCGCGACCAAACGTTCGTCGGCAAGCGCTTGCCGCAAACCCTCGAACACGCCGGGCTCGAACGCGTCGGGACTCAGTTCCGGCAGCTTGTCCTGGCCCAGCACCCGGGTCGGGACGGCGTTCGCTTCCGCTCGCAGGCATTCGCGAATGAAATCGATCGGCGGGGCCACGTGTCGTTTCGTCCGTTTGGGGCCGTCCCACACGATTTCCCGGCACCGTCCGGCGATCGATTCGCTGTCCAAGCTGACTGCCGGGATGTCGGGGGCGACGAGGTCGACGACAAGCTCGCCGCGCAAAATCGGCAGAAAGAAATGAACACAAATCGCTTGCAGGATTCGGGCCCCCTTCAATTCGGAGGCGACGTAGGGAACGACGACTGACAACCCGGGTTGATCCGGCGCCCGCGTCAACCGCCACTCCCGCCGAAACCTCTCCAACTCATCCGGCCGCTCGATCGGCAACGGCAGCCCGAGTTCGTTCACGCCGTCACACCAGAAACCCTCGGGGACGTATTCGACCCCGTCGCGTTCGTGGATTCCCAGCACCGCCTGGCCCATCAACAATTCGCGGCCATCAGAAGCTCGCACCGTCAGCCCCAGCATGCAACCGACCTGACTGGCGGCCCGGTAGACGGTCTTGCCGAGCCCCCAACGTCCCAGGTCGTCGCCCGTTTTGCCGCTGCGGCCGATGTTTCGCCAGAACCAGAAGAAGTCTTCTCGCTGCGAACTGCTGGGGATCGGGTCCTTCGCCAACAGCGGGTCACCTCCCAAACCTCGGGTGCCGAAGTCCTCGCAAACGAGGAAGCCTTCGGGCAGCAGCGGCACGTCGGCGGGGCTGAAGTCGATCTCGCGTCGCCGCAGCGGTTCACGTAGCCGACCGAAGTAAGCGGCCAAACGCTCGGGCGGCGGCAGATCGCTTGCCGAGTGCAACGCCAACCGCAATCGCACCGGGCCGTCGCCGGTCGCCGCGTCGAGGGTGTTTTGCAAGATCTCGCGCACCAACGCGTCCGTACCGGCGTACTCACCCTCTTCGGTCTGTTCGGTCTTGAAGAGTTGCGTCTCGTTCGGGTCACGGCGAACCGCCGCCCCCGCCAAACGTTCAAAAATCCACTGCGTCATCGTCGCCACGGTACCTTCAACTCGGCGTCGATTCGGGTTCGGACGGCGCCGGTCGCAGGTCGACGATCTTGGTCGCGAAGCCTTCGATCCGGTTTTGGTCCAGTTTCACGCCGCCGACTTGGCTGCCGATCCGGATGCCGATGCGGTTCATCGTCCCCCGCGATTCGCGGATGGTGTTGCCCGCCAACACCACGTCGCGTGTCTTGCCGGTGATGTCGATGCCGATGCCCGCTTCACCGCCGCTGTCGAGCACCCGATTGTTTTCGACCCGATTCCGATTCGCCCAAAAATCTTTGCCCCGCGGGTCGTCGCGGAACAGGATGCCGATCTTGCCGCTGGCCAAGATGTCGTTGTCCCGGATCCAGTTGTCGGTGTCGCAGTGCCCGATCGAAGTGCCGTAGCTGCGGTTGCCTTCCATGCGGTTCCCTTCCGCCAGCCCGTATTTCACGCCCCAGCACCAGAACAGGCCCTGGTCGTTGCGATCCATCCGGTTGCCGACGATCCGCGGCCGCTGCGATCCCGATCCGGGGTGAATGCCCAGATCGGCGTTGTCGTGACAGTGACAGTTCTCGACGACGACGTCGTGGCAGATCTGGAAGCTGATCCCGTCGCCGTTGTAATTCCGCGCCGTGACGCCGCGGAAGGTGTAACGGTTGCAGTCCTGCAAAAAGACACAGCCGCCGTAGTTGCCGTTGAAGTTTTCGTTGTTCGCCAGGTTGCCGTCGAGCGTCAGGTTTTCGATCGTCACATCGGCGGTCCGTTCGCTGGTCAACAGCGGGAACAGCGACGCGCAGGTCGGTTTGCCGGTCAACCACAAGTTGGACCGCAAGCCGTCGTCGAGTCGAAATCGATTCCCGGAACGGGCCACGAGCGTCCGCTTGATGACCGTCTGCCCGCCGCGATCCGGGTCGGTGGCCTGCAGGACGATCCCGTCACCGACGCGAAAGCCGGCGCTATCGGCCAGCGTGATCTCGCGGTCGTACCAATCCGAGTCATCCGACAGCGCGATTCGCTCCGACGGGATCTTGGTGATCACCGAATCGAGCCCGCTGCCGACCAACCGGATCCCGGATCGCAAAAAGACGGCATTGCGCAGGGTGTAGGTCCCAGGCAGGACTTTCACCGTCCCGCCGCCACGGCCGGCGACGTAATCGACGGCAGCTTGCAACACCTTGTCGTCGCGTCCGACCAGATCGCCGCGATCGACGCCGACCGAGATCGTCAGCCGTTCGTCCCACTTCGGCTCGAAGCGGTCGTCGCCGTCGGTCGCCCGCGGGTCAGACGGCGTCGGCATGCCCAAGCCGCGAGCGGCCTCGTCACCCCACACCCGACCGTTCGCCGTCAGACCGCCGATCATCCCGCCACCGAGCGTCGCGGAAACCATGCCAAGAAATCGGCGACGGCTGGCAATCGACTGCGGACGACGTTCGTTCGGTAAACAATGACTGGGGCGAGTGTGACTCGAAAGCGGGCGGCTCATGCGAGAACTCCGTGAAGGCAAAAACGAGATGCCGTGAACCGACACCTCGACACCAGAAAAGTCGGAATCGCACCCTGTTTCAAGGCGCCTCACCAAAAAGTCCCACTACGCTATTGCCGCAGCGTCCCCGCACAACCCGTTCGCGGGGCCCCGAAAACTGGGCGGGTCCCCGAGAAACGGCCGCCGGCACGCCGTTCGCCACCTCGCGTCAGGCCCGCAGCGCGTCGCGGATGCGACCGACCAACGCCGTCGTCGGTTCGGTTTCGTTTCGCATCTTGAACAGCGAAGCGGCCAGGTACCGATCTCGGAAGGCGGGCGTCAGTTGGTGATAATCCTCCAGGACCGCCGAGCTGTACTTGTAATCGTGCGAGTCGTTCCCCTTCAGGAAGATCAATTGACGAGCGTGGCGGAACGCGTCGCCGACGTCGTTCCCGGAGTTCAAGTAAGCCAGCATCCGCGACGCAGCCTGGCTGGGGTCTTTACCCAGCTGCTGAAAGATGTCGGACAGCGTCCCTTCTTCGGCCGACGATTCCGCCGGCTCCAGTTCGTCGATCCAGCGATCCTGCAAGCGGCCACGGCCGACCGCCGCATCCCGAAACCGCGGGATGAACGCGGCGTTTTGCAACAACAGGTATCGTCGCAGCGAATCGTCGGTGCAGGTGCGGAAGGTGTAATGGATCGCGTTGGTCGTCGTCATCGCGTGCAGCGGGACGATCGCCGGTTGCCGCATCGTCAACTCGGCAGCAGACGAAAAGATCGCGTCAAAAATCGATCGCTGGCCCACCCCCGCGTTGATCTGCTCGACGACCAACTTGCAGGCGTCATCCGGCGACACCGACCGGAAAGCTTTGATCAGTTCCGCTGTGGCGCCCGCGTCGTCGCGGCCGGTCAACCAATCCTTGCGGAACTCGCCCGCTCGATCGCGGTTGACGCGACCGTCCCGATCGGCCTCCAGGTCGCTCATCGCCGGGTTCGGTTCGCCGACGTGGTTCAGCATCGCGTAGGTGAGGCTGCGGAGCACCGGTTCGGCGTATTGCCAGCCGATCGTTTCGAGCGTCCGGTGGGCGTTGGCCAAGTAGATCACCTTGTGGCCGATGCTGCGGAAATCGCGGGCCGCGAACTCGGCATAGGCGTCAAAGACCTGTCCCGACGCCGGCCCACGGGCAAGCGCCGCCGTCGCGACATCGGCCGCCGACGGGTCCCAATCGGCCATCGCCGCGCGAAACCGGTCGACCGCGACGTGTGGCTGCGGGACAGACGGCTCGTCGACCGCCGACATCGTCCAATTCCCTTCTTGGATATCCCGAGCCTGAGAACTCTTGAACGAATCGATCGCCCAAAAGATCGGCAACCAGCGGTCGGCGTCGGGCGACGCGAGCGCAGCCAGGTGGGCGGAGTGGACGACCAACACCGCGTGAAACTTGAAGCCGACGGAAGGCCGCGGTTCGACGTTGCGGACGCCTGCCAGGAACAGCGCCGCCAGCAATTCACGGTAACTGACTCGCCCCGTGGCGACCCGCGACGCGACCTCTTCGATCACCCGGCCGCGCGGGGTTTCTTCGAGCAGTCGAACGAGCGGTTCGATGTCGTCATCAAAACGGACGCTGCCAGCCGGCAGGACGGCGTCGTCGGCGCGGACAGGAGTCAACCGGTTCATCCAGCTCTCGCCCAACCAGCCGCATGTCGAGCCGACCATCGCCGACTTCAAAAAGGTCCTTCGACCCGGAGTTTGTCGATTCATGATTCTCGCCTTTTCGGTTGTTCGGCACGCGTCGCGAGAGCCGCGAGTGCGGCCCGATCGGTTCATTGTAGGCGATCCCGCCGCCCCTGATCACGATTTACCGCGAACGGCGGGTCCCCTGTTCACGACTTGCCGTGTCGCTGACAATCGAAAGACGATCGAGTCAGTTCCGCCTGGCCGCTGTTTTTTCTACTCCGACCCGAACGAGTTTCAACATGAATCGCGTCGCTGTTCGCCCGACCGGCCTCAGGCCATCGCCGGCACAAGCCCTTCGCCGGTTCGGTTTTCTCTGCCTCGCTATCGCGTTCGCACCCATGACCGTATTCGCCGACGAAGGGATGTACCTGTTCAATGAGTTGCCGACCAAGCTGCTGAAGGAACGGCATGACTTCGACATCGACCAGGAATGGGCGGACCGCTTGCGGCTCTCCTCGGTCCGACTGAACAGCGGCGGGTCGGGTTCATTCATCAGCAGTAACGGGCTGGTGCTGACCAACCATCACGTCGCCTTCGACACCCTCCAGAAACTGAGTACCCCCGATCGTGACTTGATCCAGAACGGCTTTTTGGCGAAATCGTTCGAAGAGGAACTTCGCGCCCCCGATCTGGAATTGAACCAATTGGTTTCGATCGAGGACGTCACCGAGCGGGTCAACGCGGCGGTCCCCCCGGGGACCTCTGCCGAGGAAGCCTTTCCGCTCCGGCGGGCCGCGATGTCGACGATCGAACAGGAATCGAAAGACGAGACGGGCTTGCGCAGCGACGTGGTCACGCTGTTCGGCGGCGCCAAGTATCACCTCTACCGCTTCCGTGTCTTCGATGACGTCCGATTGGTCTGGGCCCCGGAAACGTCAGCCGCTTTCTTCGGCGGCGACGCGGATAACTTCGAATACCCGCGATACAACATCGACGCGGCGATCATGCGGGTTTACGAAAACGGCGAACCGGCCGTGCTGGAAAACTTCCTCCGCTGGAGCGACGCGCCGCTGGCCGAGGGTGAGCTCGTGTTCGTGTCCGGCCACCCGGGGCGAACCCAACGGATCTTCACCACCGACGCACTGACTTTCCTTCGCGACGACCGCATCCCGTTTTTGCTGAACCTGCTCCGCCGCCGCGAAGTGTTGATGCAGCAATATTCTTTAAAGGGAACGGAAGCGAAACGTCGCGCCCGCGATGACGTCTTCGGCATCCAGAACTCGCGCAAGGCCTACACCGGCATGCAAGCCGGTCTGCTCGATCCCCGCGTGATGGCCGAAAAGCGTGGCCGCGAATCACGCTTGCTCGCCGCCATCCAGGAAAACGACGAACTGCGCGAACTCGCCTCCGCGTGGGAGGAGATCGCGGCGGTGCAGAAAGAAAAGCGGGTCCTGTTGCCCCAGACCGCTTCGATCCGCACGTCGCTCGCCGAAATCGCTCACCAGATCGTGCTGTTGGGGGAAGAGAACCTCAAGCCGAACGATCAGCGGTTCCGCGAATACACCGACGCGTCGCGCGAATCGTTGCTGCGGGGATTGCTCAGCGAAGCGCCGATCTATGCCGATCTGGAACAGTTCAAATTGGCAGACGAATTGACCCGTTTGGCCGAATCCCGCGGGGCGGACGATCCGTTGGTCGTCGAATTGTTGGTCGGCAAAGGGCCGCGGCAACGGGCTGCCGAAATGGTCCAAGCGACAGAACTGTTCGACAAGGGCTTCCGGCAATCGCTCGTCGACGGAGGCAAGACGGCGGTCCTCGCCTCATCCGACCCGCTGATCCGGATGGCCCGGTTGCTGGAACCCGAATACCGGCGGCTGCGGGAACTGAACGATCGGCTCGAAGAACGGGAACGCCAAGCCTACGCGAAGATCACCAAGGCGACGTCGGCGATCGAAGGGACCGGCGGCTATCCCGACGCCACCTTCACACTGCGGCTCGCCTTCGGCACGGTCAAGTCCTACCAGCAGGACGGCGAGACGATCCCCCCCGCGACGACCTTCGCCGGTGCCTTTGAGCACTCCGACAATTACGTCGGTCCGGAAGATTTCCAATTGCCGTCCTCTTGGCACCTCGCCCGCTCACGCGTCAACCTCGACACGCAGATCAACTTCGTCTGCACCGCCGACATCATCGGCGGCAACAGCGGCTCGCCGGTCGTCAACCGGGCCGGCGAATTGGTGGGGCTGATCTTCGACGGCAACATCCAAAGTTTGACGAGCGATTACCTTTACACCGACACGCAAGCCCGCGCGGTCAGCGTCTCGGCCGTCGGCATCAAGGAAGCGCTCAAGAACGTCTACCAAGCCGCCGATCTGGTCAAACAGATCGGCCGCTGATGCGGT
>RECD01000257.1 GCA_007694185.1 Planctomycetaceae bacterium | reverse complement strand
ACAAAAGGTTCCGGACACTTTTTTACCACTCACTGCTAATCGCAATAGAAATTGGGTAAATTCAACGCCGTTTCATCAGGCCAGGCTTACGACGCGATTGACGGGCACCGTCCGTTCACTTTGGGGTTACGGTTTTCCGCGCAGGATGACTGTTTCTGCAGCACCAGGAAAGGTGATCTCGATATTGCCACCTCCGAAGAGGTCACGAGTCCGGACGCGACGTCCGGTAAGGTGATACCAAACTCGTTGCAGTGCGAAATTCATCTTGTAGCTTGGTAATGGCCCGCTCCAGCCTGCAAAATTCTCGTAGTCATCGCCCGCATAACCGAACTTCCATCCGTCTTGACTCACAACAATGTTCACTCCGTGTTCATGCAGGTTGAACTCTTCATCCGCTGAATTGCAACGGAACGATATCGCCCATGCGTCCGGATTGATTCGGATTTCGGTAATGGAAATGAAGGGAAGCCAAGCATCACGTTGAAATGCCTCACGTTTCTTGCCCGTGAGTTTTTTAAGCATTTCCGCGTGCATCTCTTCACCGCAACCTTTCGTCCGATATTGCCCAAACGCCTCTTTGAATCCGGCGATCAGCTCGTCGAGCGAAGGGAAGTGTTTCGCGAGCCAAGCATCCGATGGGCGGCGATGCCGCTTGGTGCTCAACCACAAGACATCGAATTGGGAGAAAAAGGAGTCCTCGGGAAATATGGAGTTGTAAACGGAGCCGATGATTCCCACGCTTTTGTTGGGAAGATCCGCCAAAAAATAGGCCACTCCATCGTCGTCCCAGTCCGTTGGGTATTTGCTGAAAGCTTTCGAATCGATCACGCGGAAACACCTCAAATGACGAAAAGCAAGCGATCTGTTTCCACTCGGAAGGATCGCTTCGGGGGTGGAGCGAAGCGGAAAGGTTCGGTTCGTGCCGCCATGGTAGGCGGGGCGACGCGTGCGTTAATCCCGCTTCAGCTTAACGCCCAGGAGCGGTAACCGGCAACAAAGCTGATTTGCGGGTTAAGGCGGTCAGGCGTCGGGAAGTGATGCTTAGCCAGATAGGCAGATATCGCCAGCAAAGTGGCGGGGAGAGTTGCCAAAGTAGCAGGCAATCTCCGAGTGCCGTCCGCAAAGAACGGTCACGGTGCAGGGAGTATGTGCCGCCCTTCGGGCTGAGAGGGTGGGCGGGTGTGCTTGGTTCCGGTGGCCTCGGTGTTGCGAATGCTAGGCTCAGCCGGTGACGAGCGGCTTGAAGAAACCGCCTTCGTTGAGCGTCGGCCGTTCGGGGCGGCCCTTGTGCAGGTAGGTCAACTGCATGTTGTCGATCCCCATCAGGCCCAGGATCGTGGCGTGCAGGTCGTGGACGTGCAAGCGGCTTTCCACGGCTCGCAAACCGAGTTCGTCGGTCGACCCGAGCGTTTGACCGCCACGAACGCCGCCGCCGGCCATCCACATGGTGAAGCCGGTCGGGTTGTGGTCTCGGCCATTCCCCTGTTCCGACATCGGCGTGCGACCGAACTCGCCTCCCCAAATCACGAGCGTCTCGTCGAGCAGACCCCGCTGCTTCAAGTCGCGGAGCAACCCGGCGACCGGCTTGTCCATTTCCAGGCAGAGACCCGAATGGTTTTTCTCGATACCCGAGTGGGCGTCCCATTTGCTACCGGCGCCGTGATAGATCTGGACGAACCGCACGCCGCTTTCGGATAGCCGGCGGGCGAGCAGGCAGAGCCGACCCATGTTGGCCGTCTCTTTCTGGTCCATCCCGTACAACGCTTGGGTCGCTTCGGTTTCGCCGGCCAAGTCGACGGTTTGCGGGGCTTCGGATTGCATCCGAAATGCCAACTCGTAGCTGGCGATCCGCGCCTCCAGTTCCGATTGCTCGGGATGCAGTTGGGCGTAGGAACGATTGAGCTTGTTCAGGAAATCGACTTTTGCGACCTGCCGCGATTGCGTGAACCCTTCGGGCGGAAACAGGTTCGGGATCGGATCGCCCGATCCCTGCAAACGAATCCCTTGATACGCGGCCGGCATGAAACCGGCACTCCAGTTTCGTGGGCCGTTGACGACCGAGTTGCGGTTGTCCTGCATGACGACAAATGCCGGCAGGTCTTCGTTTTCGGTTCCCAAGCCGTAATTGACCCATGCCCCCAGCGATGGCCGGCCGCCGAGGATCGAGCCGGTATTCATCTGACAGACGCCGGGCGAGTGATTGATTCCGTCTTGCCAACAGGATCGGATGACCGCGATGTCGTCGACCAGTTCCGCAGTGTGCGGCAGCCAATCAGACACCCAGGTGCCGGATTCGCCGTGTTGTTTCCACTTCCGTTGGCAGGCGAGCAGCGGTGAGCGAGATTCGCCCATCGCCGTGACGACCGACCCGAAACTTTCGGGCAGGGTTTCGCCAGCCAGTTCGTTGAGCAGCGGTTTGGGGTCGAACGTGTCGATGTGGCTGGGACCGCCTTCCATGAACAGGAAAATCACCCGCTTCGCCGTCGGCTTGAAATGCGGTCCCCGACCGGGCGCGACCGGAGCCGTCGTGGCGTCGGCGGCACTCGAAGGCTCTCCCGCCATGGCGGTCTGGCGACTGAGCAATTCGGTCAGCGCGAGCGCCCCGAATCCTCCCCCGCTACGGGTCAGGAAATCACGGCGGTTGGTGGGCAATTCGAAATGAGCCATCAGAGATCAAACCAAAGTTTTTCTAGGGCAGGTAGAGGAACTCGTTCGAGTTCAAGATGGCGTGGCAAAGGTCGATCAACGCGCCACGCAACGGTTGAGATGCGATCGAAGCCTGCTGAGAATCGACCAAATCGAGAGCGTTCGTGGAGCTGTCACGCCGCACACCCGGGTCGATTTCGAACCGCCAATAACCGAGCGTCGAAGGCCCGGCCTTTTCGCCGCTGAGCAACAATTCATCAGTCGAAAGCGCCGTGCGGCTGACCCGGACGCTGTCGATCAAACCGTCGAACAACGCGGCCTTGTCGCCACGGCTGCCGATGAACAGCGGCGTGTCGTTTTCCAACCCGCCGACAATCGTGTGTTCGACGGTCGCGACCAACAGCGGCTCTTCTTCGTCTGACAAATCCTTGACATAGAACTGGACCGAACCCGGCGTCGCCGGTGAACCGTCCGCCGCCGCCGGTTTGGCTAAGGTCACCGCCGCCGACACGTAGTACGGCTTGTTCATGTCGAGGTGATGATCCGAAAAGAGGGCCGCTTCACCGACAGAACCGTCGATTTTCTCGCCCCACATCTGCAACACCAGCGTCTGCGGTTTGCGGCGCGAGCCCTTACCGGTGATGCCGAACGACCAACCGCGAGCCCCCGACTTCGCTTCCCACTTCGCCATCAGCGTTCGGACCGCACCGCTGGGATAGACCGAACGGGGTTCCATGAAGGTTTCGAGCGTGAAGTCACTGACCTCCAGTTCCGGCCGGTGCTGAACCGCCATCGGAGTCGGCTTCTCATCGGGCATGATCGAGATCGATTGGCCGTCGCGATAACCCATCTTGCCGATCACGATGTCGCTGCTGTTCGATTCCCCTTCCAATTGCCGGATCACTTCCACCTGACTGGCGAGGAACGACAGTGCCGCTTCCCGTTCGGCCGGTTCCGGCGTGCGGGCGTAAGCGAGCAGCCACAGCCGATCGATCGCCGCGGCGAGGTCGCCGGTGGGGTCACCGAGCCGATTGGCGAGCGTCTCGGCGTGCTGGATCAATTGGGGGCTGTTCAGCAGCATCAACGACTGGACCGGCGTGGTCGTCGTGTTCCGCGACGATTCGCTTGCGAAGAAAGCCGGCAGGTCGAAAACGTCGAGCAGCGGGTCGCGGTCGTTCCGCATCACCCGGGTGTAGATCGTCCGCCGGGTCGAATCGAACCGGCCACCGTCACCGCCCATCTCGAGATTCAGCTTCCCAGAAACCGCCAAGACCGCGTCGCGAATCTGCTCGGCATCCAACCGCCGCGTCCCGGCACGCCAATAATAGCGATTCGCCGGATCGACCAATTGGAAGTCGTCGAATTGCGGGTGGGCGGTCGATTGACGATAGGCGGCCGAATTGCAGATCAGCCGATGGAGCGATTTGATACTCCAGCCTTCGTCGACGAACCGCGTGGCGAGGTAATCGAGCAGCTCGGGATGAGTCGGTTCGCCACCCATCTTGCCGAAGTCGGACGAATTCGGCGCCAAGCCCCGACCGAAGTGGTGCTGCCAAATGCGATTGGTGATCACTCGCGACGTCAGCGGGTTGTCGGGCTGAGTCAACCAGCGGGCCAAGGTCGCACGCCGCCCGGTGGAGGGCTGGTCGGGCACCGGGGCGATCTCGACGTCGGTCGGATCGAGGATCGACAGGAACCCCGGCGCGATCGGCTCCTTGCTCCGCTTGGGCATCCGTGTCTCCGGCGCCTCAGGACCGACGTCATGCACCGTCTGTGCGATCGGAGCCGGCGCGGGCTTTATCTTGTCGAACTCGGCGAGTTGCCGCCGCAGCTCCAGCACGCGTTCTTTGTCCTCCGGCTTCAGCTTCGCATCGAGCCGTTCGTATTCGAACTCGACCTGCCGCTCGACCAAGTACACCAACTGCTTTTCCCCCGGCGACTGCTCGTCGACCGGGCGGTGGTACATCTCTTGAATGTCGAGCGGAAACTTTCCGACGCCGCTCTTCACGGCCGACGGACGATAACGATCGAGGATCGTTTCCAACTCTTCGCGGATCGCCTGCGTCGCCGTTTCCCACTCCGCCGTGCGGTCTTCGTATTCGGCCTTGTCACCCGGCGACAGCACCGGCAAATCGGCCGGCATGATCGGCGCGAAGAAGGCCTGCAAGCGGAAGTAATCGCGTTGGGTGATCGGGTCGAACTTGTGATCGTGGCACTTGGCACACTGCAACCCGAACCCCAGGAACACGTCGCCGGCAGTGTCGGTGACGTCCTCGAGGATCGTTCGCCATTGCCCCGGGGCGTCGCGAGCGTTGTATTCATAAATCCAGTGCCGCAGGAACCCGGTTGCGACGAGCGCTTGCGGGTCGCCGGGGAACAGTTCGTCGCCGGCGAGCTGTTCCTGCACGAACCGGTCGTAGGGCTTGTCTTCGTTCAGCGACTCGATCACGTAGTCACGATAACGCCACGCGTGGGGGCGGTAATGATCGGCACGATAGCCGTCCGAATCGGCGTAGCGAACCAGGTCGAGCCAATGCCGAGCCCAACGTTCACCGTAGCGGGGGCTGTCGAGCAACTCGTCGACCAACCGCGAGTAGGCCTCGGGCGAATCGTCATCGAGAAAGCTCGCGACCTGCTCGGGCGTCGGCGGCAATCCGACGAGATCGAAACAGACCCGCCGCAACAGTGCCACGCGATCGGCTTCGGGTGCAGGTGTCAAACCTGCGTCCGCCATCGATCGCAAAAGAAAAGCGTCGATCGGGTTGTTTCGCCAAGATTCGGGCGCGTCACCGGTCGTGTCATCGAGCGTCGGCGGTTCGGGTCGGGTCAAAGGACGGAACGCCCACCAATCGCGGTCTTCGTCGGTGAACGTGTCGCGAGCCCGAGTGGCGGGAACATCGCCCGCGTCTTCGGTCGCACCCGGCCAAGGAGCCCCGATCGCGACCCAGCGTTCGAGGATTTCGATGTCGTCGTCCTTCAACTTGCCAGCCGGCGGCATTTCGTACGATTCGTAGCGGACCGCTTGCAGCAGCAGACTTTCATCCAGCGATTCTCGGTCGATCGACGAACCCGATTCGCCACCGTGGATCAAGCCGGCGTAGGTATCGAGCCTCAGGTCACCGTTCTGCTTTTCGGGGCCGTGGCACGACCAACAGTGCTCGGCGAGCAGCGGTCGGACCTTCGTTTCGAAGAAGACCATCTGCGCATGAGCCACCTGCGGGTCCAGGTCCGATTCCGCAGCGAGGCTGACTCCCGTCAGGCAGCAGGCGAGCGATACCATCACGGCCGACACGACAGCCACGGTTCGCGACCGATGCGATGCCGAGCGACGGAGGGTGGCCGGCGGGAGTTCGAGCGTTGCGAGTGAGCGTTTCGACAACAAGGCGAGTTCTCGCGAAAGGTGGGCGGTTCGGAAGGCGGGGGCCGCAGCAGTCGGCGTTCCCAACCGGCTTGCCGCAGGTTCGGATTGACGCAGTGATTCTGCGGCTGCCCAGCAGGCCCGCAAAGACCCGGGATCCGCCGCAAATCGGCGGCGAGCGCGGGTCACCGAGCCTTTCTACCAAGATACCCGAAATAGGGCTCGCGGGCAAAACGGAAACGCCCGCTGAACGCGACTTGGGACGCACGATTTCGATCGCCAAGCGATTATTCGCGCCATTCCCGTCATTCTCGCAGACCGTCGGCGCAGTCAGTGGATATCCCGAAGGGATTCAAGCGAACAGCCGGCGGTCGAGCGCAGCGAACACCGCCGGTCAACGACGTCTGTCGAAATAATTTAGCGGCACGGCGCAAGCCGTCCGGACCGTAGCAGGCACATTCCACGTGCCGTCCGCCGTCTCGGCGCCCCGCTCCGCATATCCCGAAGGGATTACAGCGATTAGCCGGCATCCCCTACCCCGAAGGGGTCGCAGATCTTTCCCGACGCTTCCTCTCTGCGACCCCTTCCGGGTCGAAACCGTCGTTTTTTCTGCGTAATCCCCGGGTGCGCTTCGCGACCCGGGTCTAATTTCTGTAATCCCTGCGGGATAATGAACGGTTGACCTGTCACCCGCCGTGCTCCGGGATCATGAATGATCGACGCTCCGCTCGCCGTGCTCCGGGATCATGAATGATCGACACGCCGCCCGCTGGGCTCGCTTCGCAGACGGCGTCGCACGCCAATGCCCTACCTGTAACAAACCTCGTTCGAATAGCTCGCCCTTCGGTTGCTTTGCGCAAACGGTGCCTGACAATCTTTTCCCGCTCATTGCTAAATCCGTCGTCCGATTGCCATCGGTTCCCCCCCGCCCTTTGCCAAATTCCCTGCCGGTCAATCCTTCGGGAGCAATCGGATCGCGTCGACGATGACGAATCCTGCGGTATCCCGGTTCGTGATCGTGATGACGGTTTCGACGTCACTTACCAGCGTCACGTTACCGATCGGGCGAAAGTACTGGCCCGATGGCAACGGCACGGTTTGATCGACCGAGACCGTTTGCTGGTGCTCGCCGCTGATGACGGTCACCGGAACGTTCGTCGCGCGGGTTTCGTGGGCCGAATAGGCCATCGCCAGTTCATACTCGCCCGATTCCGGCACCGTGATGCGGAACGTCGCCGTCGCGCTGCCGTCCCCTTTCGTCTTGTCACCCGGCTCGCCGCAGTAACGGTAGCCGCTGCCGATGTGCGGTTTGAAGTTCGTCGAAACAGCCCACTCGCCGTTCAGCTTCGCGGCGGCGTCATCGAGCACGATTCCCGGCAGGCCGTTGGGGTCGATCGATCCGGATGCCGGCGGCAGTTCGATGACTTCCGGCAATTCGAGCACCTGACCTTGCGCGATCAGCCGCTGCCGGAGCTGTGGGTAGGGGATTTCCTGAACGGCTAAGTCGCTCGCGGCTGCCGTGGCCGCTGCGATTCCCGCGCTCTGGCCAATGATCATCCAGGTCCCTTCGATCCGCAGCGACGAAATCCCCACGTGGGTACAGGACAACGCGACCGGTACCAGCAAATTGTCGCACTGGTCCGGCTTCGGCACGATCGCACGATACGGCACGTGGTACGCATAACCCTGCTTGGGGTTTTGACGCCGAACAGGGAAAATCGTCCCCTCGTTGATCACCCCGCCCCCTTTGATCGCGACGCGTTGGCAGTCGTGCGAGTCGATCGGGAATGACGAGACCGCGATCGGGTCGTCCTGCTCGGGCGATTCGAGGATGTCCCGCTGGCTGATGACATGCATCCCGATCATCCGCCGCGATTCACGGACGTAGAGTGCCGGCGAAAAGTGATCCCAGCCCGCGAACTCGTCTTTGCACAGGCCGAGCTTCACGTATTGGTTGCGGATCGCGTCGGGCACCGCCGGGTCGGTGGTCAGGAAATGAATGAACTCGAGCGTGTACTGCTTGTGAGCTTCCCAGATCGCTTGCCGCCCCGCTTCGTCAGCCGAGTGCCAATCGTTCCCGCCGCCGACCAGCCCCAACGAAAACTGCCCACCGATCGAGTTGTTGCCGTCGAGTTTGCCGCCGGGGAGCGGGTAAAGGTCAAAGCCAACACGCCGCTCGCCCGCCTGCAGCGCCCGGCGAACGATCTCGAACCTCGCCGGATCGTAGTTCGCCGGCTTGGGCATCGGCACGCGGTTATCCGGGTTTTCGGTCAAGCACAACCGGAAGCTGTAAACCATCACATTCTTGTCGCCCGCCGCTTCCTCGCCGGCGTCGTCGGTGGTGACCAAAGGGAGCAGATTGCCCTGCGAATCGAAGCCGTCGATCGCCATCTTCGCCTTCGGATATCGCTTCCCGGCCAGCGATTCGCCATATTCAGCTCGTCCTTCGCGTCCGATCGTCCAGTCAACTCCGGTGGCCGCCATCAGGTCCCCTTCGTAGGTTCCGTCGACAAAGACCCGCGCGGTGAAGCTGTCGTCCTTCGTCACCAGCGACGTGATCCGTGGGCCGTCCATCGTGACCGACCGCAGATAGCGCTCGGTCAGCACCTTCACGCCGGCTTCGTCGAGCATTCGCAACGTCACTCGCATCGCAACATGGGGCTCGAACGTCCATCGCGACTGGTCTTTCAGCGCCGGGTCGTACGGAGCCTGCAACCCGCGATCGGTGTAATCCCGAACCACGCGGGTATGCCATTCATCGAACAGCCCCATCACCGTGCTGCGGGCCATTTGGTTCGAGTCGCAATGGCTCAGCCCGCCGGTGCTCATCGCCCCGACATGCCGCGTCGGTTCCAGCAGGATCACCGAAGCCCCTTCCCGAGCGGCGGCAATCGCGGCACAAAACCCACCCGGAGTCGAGCCATAAACGATCACGTCAGCGTCGTAATCGGCAAACCCCTGCCGACTGACGGAAGCGATCAAAACGGCCATCAGCAGGACGCTGCGGAAAAGAGATTTTCGGGGAAAAGAGATCATGATGGTAGGCGCAAGTGGGATCGATGAGATATGTGCAACCGAACCCCGAAGGGCATGGTTCGACGTGATCAAGATTATAAGCCGAACGCATTTCAGCAATAAGTCCCGGGTCACGCACCGCATCCGGGGAACTCCCAAAATACACCGATATCGACGCCGCAGCGGCCACACCGCCCAGCGATTTCGAGATCTTCGGAATCGGGGACGACGGTAAATTGACGTGAGGAGCCTCGCCGGGGGCTTCCAGGTACGACGTGGGCTATCGTTCGGTGGAACTGGGCAAGCCGATTTGGATTTTGCGAGACGTCCGGGGCACCACCGCGTCGATCACAGGATCGTTTGCGAACGCAATAGAAGAGGCGATCGAGATGTTGGTCGTCGCGCGCGACGCTGCGGGAAACCAAACCGAAACGACACACGCGGTGATGGCAACGTAACGCAAAACCGTTAGCCAGAAGTTACGGACGATGGGGGGGCTGCGCATCGAGGGTGGCAACGTCCGCTAGCGCGATTGGGCACCATCCGCCGTGCTCGTGCTCAGTCGCGCAGCGACGGTGCTCGTTCTCGTAATCGAAAGGGGCGACGATCATACGACTGACCATTGCCCCAACGGGGCAAACTGCGATAGCCCAGGGTGCAACCCTGGGAGCAATACCAATAATAACGTTCCTCGCCCCAACGGGGCGAACCTAGTCACAGCTGCCGACGTACCGTTTTGCCATTCCACAAAGCGTTGAGGTCGCTGAATAAACCGGACGGGAATGGTTTCTGACTCAGGTTGCCCCGTCGGGGCAAAATCGTTTTGGGTGATAAAATTCCCAGGGTTGCACCCTGGGCTATCACCGTTTGTGCCGTTGGCACACGTTTACCCTGGACGTTGGTGTTTGTGTCGGACGGATACGCATCGTGGGTGGCGCCCTCCGAAGGCTCGCGCCCTCCGAAGGCTCATTTCGCCGGCTCACAGGTCGTTGGTAAGGAAAATGCATTTTTTTGGCCGAGAATTATGAAAGCGCGGAACTCAAATAAAGAAAAGGAGATCCTCACCCCCGAGATGGGTGCCGAGATTGACCGTCTCGGCCTGGATCGGAGTTGGTTCCAATGGGTCGTTGACGAGGAGGGACTCGAATTTTGCCGGTATTGCCTGACGCAACAAACAAAGTCATCCGAACTTTTCGACAAGTGGTATCCGCGCCTTCGCGAATTTGCTGCTGCCAAACGGCGTGAGACCCCGTTGCCGGTCGGTGGATCGATGGACGTGCTTGACGCAGCAACGCAACGAATTCTCGAACCCAAGATCCGGGACGCTGAACGCGTTCCCTGTCGTGGCAACTACACCGCCGCGTTTTTCACCGCCCCGCTCCACCTGCTTCCGTTCGTTGCCTCCGAATGGCCGGCAAGCTACCGGCATCCGGTGTTCCTTACGCCTGACGAGCTCGCCGAATGGCGAAAGATTTACACTGCCGAAGAACCAGATCAGGCATCTTGGTGGTTCGCTTTTCAGGATTGGGATGCCCAATTGAATCCGTCGTCTGATTCATTCTGGCTTCAGAATGTGCCGTTACCACACGCCGCCGGCGTAACACCCGTATTGGTCGTCTGGGGATTGTATTGGGGATCGCTTGCGGGTGGTCATCGCGCCGAATTGTGGGAAATCGATCAGGCGGGAAACGAGGTAATCGTGTGTGATCTCGGTGATGTGACCTACTGACGCCAATAAACTTCGACGAGCCACCGGATGCAGGCGAGTAACCTGCACCCTTCATCGGCCACCATCCGTCGTGTTCGTGCTCAGTCGCGCAGCGACGGTGCTCGTTCTCGTAATCGAAAGGGGCGACGACGGACGGGATTTGAGAAAAGCTGGATGGATGGGAGGCGGAGTCGATCACGATTACCAATCGCGCTGAGTGCGAGTACCGCTGCGCCGCGCACGACGAAGCCCTCGGAAAATGGGTGGCACTTTCCGCACGCTCCCACACACTCACGTTCCATGTGTCCTCAGTCAGCCAACGTCGGAATTCACGCGGTGGCGTGAATCGATCAACCATTCGGAGACATCCGGCCGCAGCCACTTGCGTGCAATCGTGCGCTATTTGGGTAAGTTCTCCGATGAGTCGCTCGCCTTGAGTCGGTCACCAAAAACCTCTTTGAGCTTCTTGAGCTTCGGACCGATCACGAGCTGACAGTATTGCTTGTCAGGATTGCGGTTGTAGTAATCTCTGTGATCTTCTTTTGCCAAGTAAAAATCGGATGCCTTTTCGATCGCTGTCACGATAGGCGAAGGGAACACCCGCCCACGATTCAGACGTCGTTTGAATTCCTCAGCTTCTGTTTTTTGATTCGCGGAATGATAAAAGATGACACTGCGGTATTGCGGTCCGATATCATTGCCTTGTCGATTTTTTGTGGTCGGATCATGAGTCTGCCAGAAAACCTCTAACAGTTTCGCAAATGTGATGGTGGACGGATCGAATTGAATCTGTACGACTTCTACGTGCCCTGACCGCCCGGTAAGCACTTGGTCATAAGTCGGATTGGGAAGGCGTCCGCCCATGAAACCGGGAGAGACTTCTTCCACACCTTCGATCCGCTGAAACACCGCTTCCACGCACCAATAGCAACCCCCACCAAACGTAGCCGTCTCTAGGACTCGATCCTGCGCGGCGACTCGTGATGCGTCGAACGTCGTTCCGGCTGTAAGCAGGAAAGCCAAAAGAGTAATTCGCAGCACGGTAATCTCCTGTTTTTGGTGCGTGTGGAACCAGACAAGTCCAAATATCGTCGACAATCGCCTCGCCCGAGACGCGGACGTGGCGATTAAAAACCACCAGCCCGAGGGCTGGACTGGATTGCATGGTTCGTCGCCGGCGCTACGTCCACGGGCTGATAATCGCCGGAGTCGGAACCGCATTTTACCGGCACCGGAGCGACCGAGCAAGCAAATCGCGAGGGGGTGCGAATGGCTGTGAGCCCGGACTACGGAAAATTTGAAAAAAACGGTGGACACCGAGAGCACAGAGGGCCTATTCGCGTCGGCTCTGTGTTCTCCGTGCCTCTGTGTTGAAATCGCCGGGCGTCGGAAATCCGACCGAGCAAGCGAGCGACGAGATCATGCGTTGATGGCTGCGTTTGGGATCGGACGACCAATCAATCAATGGCAAAGGGTTGCGCTTTCCGCTCCGGCGGGAAAGCCCAGAAATGCGAGCAACCGCGTCGGAAAAATCCGGCCGCCCGAGATCGCCGCGTTTTTCGATTACGAGCACCGCTGCACCGAGCACGAATGAGCAAGCAAACGGGCCGCCACCTTTTGCCATGGCCCGAGACTCTCTCAAACTGCGGTAGGTCATGTGCCAGCCTTTCGGGCCAACGGCCCGGCAATTTGCCTAGCCCAGCCCAACGGGCTGGATAGCAACGCCGGATCGCGTGCTCCGGTTCACGGATGCGCTCTGCTGTCTTCCTTCGCAGGTCCGGATTCAAACGTCGAATCGGAAAAGACATCATGTACTGTCTCGGGCGAAATCGCGTATGGTGATGCGTGCACACAAACCAAAACCCAGCCGTCTCTGTCGCTTACAAACGCATGGCTCATCCAGTGCTTGCCCGACTCGCTAGAGTATAAGAATGACCCTCCCATGCATCTTACTTTCCGCACTTCGGAAAAGACATAACTCGGAATTAACTCCGTCGTCTAACTTTTGCGACCGTAGGTGGCGGAGTCGTTTCCGAAAAGTTTGATCAACTGCAGCTGGAACGGCGTAGGATCGGTATACAAATTTTGATACGTCCCGTCGTCGGTAATCAGTCGATGGCGACTGATGCTTTCCATCGCATCGATCACCCGCCGCGCCGTTGGGCGTTGGCAGTCTCGCGCTTCAGGGTAGAGCGGCCGCGACTCAATTTCACTCGACGCGATCGTACGACGCAGTTCCCTCTCCAGCAGCGTCTGGAGCAGCAGTGCTATAAAGTACACACACACAATAGAGATTCGATCCGGCTAACCTCCTTCAGGTAGACCGGCGCGACATGAAAATCACTCTTGAATTGACTGAATCGCTTTTCAATGATCGGCTGCCGCTTATATGCCCGAAGAACCTCCTCGGCTTTCAAGATCCGATCGTTCGTGATTAAGGGTGATCAGGATATTGCGCATGAGCAATAAGATCGCGTTGGATGTTTCGATTCGGTTTCCACCGTCTTCAGCGGGGAGGTGTCGCGAAAGGATTTCGCGTAGACCACAGCGTTGAATCAGTCGGTTGATGGTCGGTAGTGCTCCGATGGTGCGTGAGTGGAGAACAAGATCGCCTCCCGAAGCCTTGGGCGCCAAGGTAGCGGGATCTGGAGCACAGCGACTTGGCTTTTGTTTGCGTTTCATAACGCAATAATACAGTTCTCCGTGACAGGAAAAACCCCGGTCCGTCGAAAAATTTGAACGCACGAAAAACTTATGGGAATCACCATTTACGTAAATCGAGAAAAACTCAACTTGCGTAAATGGGATTCGGCGCAAGTGCAAAATCTGCGATTTTATGTTCATATCGCCCGCTGCCGGGACATTCACTGTCGGATACAGTGGCCTTCATTCGGGATGTTGCCTCGAAGCGAATCCTGGAGATATCGACTTTGAGAAGTGCGGAAAAGAAGTACTAAGGCTAACAGCAAACCGTTTTCTGGAAGTTCGCTCCGTGCATTGCATCGCTGACCGGCCGCTTAATCGAGCGGATTCGGCTGGGGCGTCACGTTGCCCGAGTCTTTTTCCGATTCGGGAAACGGTCCCTCGAGTGTCGCGTCGGGTTCGCCGGGTGGCAGCGACGGCGGCTCGTCGATGGTCGCCGAAATTTGCATCAAGTGCATGCGGGATTCGGGCGAATCGCTGGGGGTCGACGAACGAACCGGCCGATCGGGTGGCTCGCAGGACGACCAAGACTTGGTAGCGAAAACCGTTGCCATGAGCAGACAAAGCCCCAACGCCAACCCACCCAGGGCTTGCCAACCTGTGCCGGCCGAGGGCGAGGTGCTAATTTCTTTGTCAGCCATCTCGTGTGGCGAATTTTCTGCATCGTGATGCATCGAGTGTCTCCTGGTGATCTTTGAAATTTGGGCTGGACGAAGACGCGGGCGTCGCGGCCTGATGGTCGTCGGCACCGGCGGGTGCCGGTAAGCATCGTGCGGAAAATAACTGTCTGTTTTTTTCCAATCCGTTGGGTACGGCCGTTGTCTGGCGACGGTAGCTACGCTCGCCAAAGCGTGGATGTACGGCCACCGTCTGGCGACGCTAGCTACGTTCGTCAGAGCGTGGATGTGGCGGCAGATATTTCCCGCGCGATGCTAAGCTGATGTGTTGTTCGCGGAATCTCGGCCGATCTTGGGAAAAAAACTGGAAATCCGCGCGAGGCAGTCGCCAGGTCTTGGACGCTGACCACTGCCCCCGTGTTCCTGCGATCCAAAAAAGGCTGCTTCGTGCAGCGTTTTCCCGTACAATGAAGTAGTCGTCTCGTGCGTACGATCTTGCCATCGCAGAGCCGTCTCACACCGGATCGCCGTGCCGGCTCCGAACCCGCCTCCGTTTCCCACCTGCCATGAAACCTGTTGACCTGAACTCGGCCAAGCTTTCGCCTGCCTGGCTGACCTCCTTCAGCCATCTGTGCCGAGCCATGGGCCTGTGGACGCTGGCACTGATCGTCGTTTCCCTCGGTGCTTTCGGCTCGCCTGGCAAGTCGGCGACCGCCGATGAAACGCTGGCTGACGCGGCAACGGATGACTCGGCCGTATCCCGCGGTCGAGTGATCTACGCCGAATCGTGCGCCGTGTGTCATGGCGACCGAGGTGAAGGCGTTCCCGGCTCGTACGAAGCGGCACTCGTGGGCGATTATTCGGTCACGGAATTGGCCGCGGTGATCACCGGCACGATGCCCGAGGGCTCGCCTGAGGATTGCGTCGCTGACGACGCCGAGGCCGTGGCCCGATTCGTGTTCGACGCGTTCTACAGCGAAGCGGCTCAGATGCGGTTGGTGACCCCGCGGGCGGCGCTGGCGCGATTGACCTCGAATCAGTACCGCCAGAGCGTCTCGGACCTGTTCAGCCACTTCATGGGCCAGCCCGACATGAAGGAAGAGCGGGGGCTGACCGCAAACTATTTCGATCACCCCGGGTGGCGGAACGAGAAGAAAGTTCTGACGCGGGTCGATCCGAATATCGACGTCGATTACGGCCAAGCCAGCCCTGGTGAGGGGATGGAAGAGACGAAGTTCGCCGTCTATTGGTCCGGCGCACTGCTGGCTCCCGAAACGGGCACCTACCAGATCAAGGCTCGCGGCAAAGGCTCGTTCATCGTCAAGTTCATCGACAAGGACGCGAAGTTCTTTGACAACCACGTTTCCTCGGGCGAAATGGCGGAACACGTCGCTTCGGTCGAATTGGTCGGCGGTCGGCTCTACCCGATCAGCGTCGACTTGATCAAACGAGAACGCAAAACGGGCAACGTCGACATTTCGATGACGCTTGCTTGGAAAACGCCCAAGGGCATCGAAGAGCCGATCCCGTCGCGGTACCTGATCCCGACTTGGGCCCCGACCTCGTTCGCCCCGCAGGTGCCGATGCCGCCGGACGACCGCAGCGCGGGGTACGAACGTGGCTCAACGATCAGTCGAGAGTGGGACGAATCGACGACCCGAGGGGCATTGGAATTGGCTGACGCCATGGTGAAATTGGTTTGGCCGAAGTACCTGAAGGACAGCCAGAAGAAAGACGAGTCGTTGACGGAGGCCGACGTGTTGCAGCGGTTCGGCGAAGAGTTCGTCAGCCAAGCGTTGCGGCGGCCGGTCGACGACTCGCTGAGACAAATCTTCGTCGACGCCCCGATCGCGGCCTCGCCTGATACGGAAGAGGCGATTCGACGCCTGGTGCTGCTGACGCTGAAGTCGCCCCGGTTTCTCTACCCGGCGATCGATGGCGACGCGTCGCCCGGATACCGTCGCGCGAACCGTTTGGCGCTCACCCTCTGGGATTCGATCCCGGATGCGTCGCTGCAAACCGCCGCCGGCCGCGGCGATCTGGAAGACGAAGAATCGGTTCGCCGCCGGGCGCGGCGGATGATCGAGGACCCGCGGGCCCGCGCCAAAATCATGGCTGGCATGCACGAATGGCTCGACTTGAATCGCTGGGAAGAGCTGAGCAAAAGCCAGGAGCTGTTCCCCGATTTCGACGAACGGCTCGTCGCCGACCTGCGGGCTTCACTGGACCTATTTTTGGAACAGGTCGTGTGGAGTGAGACGAGCGATTTTCGGCAATTGCTGCAAGCCGATTGGTCGGTCACTTCGGACCGCATCGCCGAGTTCTATGGTGAATCCTGGGCAGCGGCCGGTGAGCCGATCGACGGCCGGTATGCTCGCACCGGCTCCGATGCCGCCCTGCGGTCCGGGGTGGTCACTCACCCGCTGTTGATGAGCGCGCTGGCCTACGGCGATACGAGCGCGCCGATTTTCCGCGGCGTCTTTTTGCTGCGTCACATGCTGGGGCGGATCATCCGCGTGCCGAACGAGGCCTTCACCCCGTTTGCGGCCGATTTGCATCCCGATTTGACCACCCGTGAACGGGTTGCGTTGCAGACCGCATCGGCCTCCTGCCAAGGGTGCCACGTGCGGATCAACGGAGTCGGTTTTGCGTTGGAATCGTTCGATGCCGTCGGCCGGTTGAGGACCCATGAGCGGTCCAAGCCGATCGACGCCACCGGGCTGTATGTCGACCGCCAAGGCCAGGAGATCCGCTTCGACGGGTTGGCCGATTTGACAAGCTATCTCGCGACCAGCGATGATGTGGTGGACGCTTTCATCAACCGAATGTTCCTGCATTTCGTCAAACAGCCGATCGGGGCCTATGGCGAAAACCGTCAGGAGGAGCTCAAGACGCGGTTCCGCGAAAGCGGATACCATGTGAGGGAGTTGTTGGTCGAAATCGCGGTGATCGCCGCCGATGGCCCGACTCCCGCGACCGAAATTTGACACAAAATGGGACGTCTGGCTGCGTCGTCCGCGACGCATTCGGTATCATCCCATTCACCCCGCCTAAGCGATGAGCGGTAAAAAAGTGTCCGGAACCTTTTGCGAGGAACTCGCCCTTCGGGTGCTTTGCACAAAAAATTCCGGACGCTTTTTTACCGCACGATCCTAACGAATCCCCTTCCGCTTCCCGCCTGAATCCAAGACAGGGTTTCCACATGCCTGCCCACCCCAGCCGCCGCGAATTTTTGCGTCGAACCGGAATCACCGCCGCGTCGCTGCCGTTTCTGATGAACCTGTCGAGCCTCGGGTGGGCGTCGACGACCCAGCGACGCAAACGGTTGGTCGTGATCTTCACCCCCAACGGCGTTGTTCCCAAGTCGTTTTGGCCTGACGAAGCGGGGCGATTGGAGTCGCTGAAAACGAGCCTCGAGCCGCTGGAAGCCCTCCGTGACAAGACGCTGACGCTGCATGGCGTTCACGACAAAATCCGCGGGGATGGCGACAGCCACATGCGGGGGATCGCCTGCCTGCTGACCGGCATCGAACTGTATCCGGGCGACGTTCAAGGCGGCAGCCACACGCCGGCCGGCTGGGCCAAAGGCATTTCGCTCGATCAGTTGCTGAAGAACCGGTTGCAAGCCGACCCGACGACGCAGACCCGTTTCGGGTCGCTCGAGTTCGGCGTGATGGTTCCCGAACGGGCGGATACCTGGACCCGGCTGTCCTACGCCGGTCCGAATCAGCCGGTCAGCCCCATCGACAACCCGTACCAGATGTTTGACAAGCTGTATGGCCAAGTCAAAGATCGCAAGACGGTCGCCAGCGTGCTCGATTCGTTGTCAGAGGATTTCGCGAAGGTCGAACAGTACCTCAGCAGCGAAGATCGGCAGTTGCTCCAACAGCACGCCGCGATGGTCCGGCAATTGGAACAGGAGATCCGTCAGGAAGAAGCGGTCTCCCAGCGAGTCGATGCCGATGCGGACGATGTCGGCCATGCGGTGCCCGAACTGACCGCCGGCGTGATGCGTGACAACGACAACATGCCGCAACTCAGCAAGATGCAGATCGACCTGATGGTCAACGCCTTCGCCGCCGACTTCAATCGGATCGCGACGATGCAGTACACCAACAGCGTCGGCGGGGCGAAGATGCGGTGGATCGGCATCGACGAAGGCCACCACGCGTTGTCGCACGAGCCGAACAGCAACGAGGACGCGATGGACAAGCTGACTCGTATCAACCGCTGGTTTTGCGAGCAGGTCGCCTACTTGGCCCAACGCCTCGACGAAACGCCCGAACCGGGCGGCGAAGGTTCGATGCTCGATCACACCACGATCATCTGGACCAACGAATTGGGCGAAGGGAACTCGCACACGCTCAACAACATCCCGTTCGTCCTCGTCGGCGGCGGGCTCGGCTTCGAAATGGGCCGCTCGATGAAGTGCGGCGGCGTGCCTCACAACCGTCTGCTGCTCAGCATCGCCGAGGGGATGGGACACTCGCTCGATACGTTCGGCAACCCGGATTATTGCGGCGACGGCCCGCTGACCGGACTGCACGGCTGATCATCGCCTGGGCAAACACCTCAGCTGGCCCGGCGTTTCGGACCGGCGCGGACCGTGCCTGCCGCCGTTGCTAAGGATCTCGTCGCGGGTTCGGATAGAGACTTATGCCATCGAGCATGGATTGGTGACAACATGACCGCTGCGACTCGCGTCCTTTGCCCGCTGCCTTCGGTTGCCAAGCCAGGAAGTTCGAACAAGCCTTGGCGACTCGGTTGCCTTCGATCGGTGCTTGTGTCTGGGCGGGGCTTGCGAGAGCACAAGCCGGCGCACCTCTGGAAGGCGTGCGTTGTGGTCCTGTGTCTCGGTCGCGCCAGCCCGGCCCTTGGCGAAGAAACGGCGACACCTCAGGTCGCTTCATCGCAGGTCGCTTCATCGCAGTCGACGGCAGCCGCAGCGGCGACCGACCCAGTCGCACCTGCCGCAAGCGTCAGCCCCTGCATGCAGGCGGACCGCTTTTTTCAAGACGACGTCTGGGCCAAGGTTGCTGAACGGACCTGTTTGAAGTGCCATCATCCCCAAGGCGACGCGGCCGACAGTGACTTGCGGCTCGTCGCAGCCGACCTCCGCGTTTCGGAAAACGCGACGTCACCCGGAGCCGGCCCGGCGTGGTTGCAATCCAACCGGCGAGCACTCGAATCGCTCGCCGTCGCCACCGCCGACGGTCAATCGATCCTACTCGCGAAAGCCCGTGGTGAACTCGACCACGGCGGTGGCGAGGTGTTGGCACCTGATTCGACCGGCTACCGCATTCTGGAAACGTTCGTGCGGCGAACCCGACGGGTCGCCGGTCTCGCGCCGGACCACGATACCGACCCGTCCGATACTTTCGATCCGCAGTCCGCCGGCGATGCCGCCTCCGAGCCTTGCCCGCCGTTTTTTGAAGGCGTGACGATGCTCACGCCGGCGCAAGTGCTCCGCCGAGTCACCCTGTCGTTGGCGGGCCGATTGCCGACGGACGACGAATCGGATCGGCTGCGACGCGAAGGCCAACCAGCCTTGGACTCGATCCTCGATGACCTGATGCGGGAAGACGCTTTTTTCGAGCGGCTCCAGGAAGGTTTTAATGACATCTTCCTGACCGTGGGGATCGAAGACAACGCCGAGACGCTGTTATCCTACGACCATTTCGAAAAGAGTCGGCTGTGGTACCAAAAACATGACCTCAGCCACCTGCCCGAAGCGGACCAACAACGTGCCCGCTGGAAACTCGCCGACGTCTACCGCGAAGCGTTGCTTCGTGAACCGCTGGAACTGATCACCCACCTGGTGCGAAACGATCGGCCGTTCACCGAACTGCTGACCGCCGATTACATCTTGGTCTCCCCCTACACGGCCCGCGGCTACGGGATCTTTGAGGACATCAAAGACCAATTCCAGGACCCCGAGGACCCGTTCGAGTACATCCCGGCGAAACTCCCGGCACTCACCGGCAGAAACGGCAAAACGCAGGAATCGCCGACCGGCCTGTTCCCCCACGCGGGACTGTTCAGCAGCTTCCATTACCTGCGTCGCTACCCGACGACCGACACGAATCGGAACCGGTTGCGAGCGAGGATGTTTTATCAGCACTTCCTCGGCCTCGACGTGATGGAGTCCGCGCCGCGGTCGACCGACTCAGCCGCGGTGTCGGCCGAGTTCGAGAACCCGACGATGCAGGCCGCCGATTGCGTCGTCTGCCACCGCTCGATCGATCCCGTCGCAGGGCTGTTCCAAGATTTCGACATGAACGGTGGCCTGGCGCCTCGCAAGGAAGGCTGGTACACGGACATGTTCGTCGCCGGCTTTGAAGGTGAGACGCTAACGCCGGAAGAAAAATGGCGGGCGTTGCCTTGGTTGGCTGAGCGGACGGCGCAAGACCCGCGGTTCGCCGTCGCGATGGTCGAACACGTGCTCTTCATCCTTACCGGACGTGGCCCCAATTCCGCGCCGCAGGACATCGATGACCCGCTCTTCATCGCCAAACGACGGGCCTACGTCGAACAACGCCAGATGATCGAACAGGTCGCCGACCGGTTTCGCGAATCGGGATTCGATCTGAAGGAGGCTTTTAAGGCGATCGTCGCCTCCGAGTTCTTTCGTGCGGACGGATTGGCCGAAGTCGCCGTCGCTCCCCATCGGTTGGCCGAGCTGGAAGACATCGGCGTCGTCCGGTTGTTGTCCCCCGAACAATTGGAACGCAAGCTGCACGCGATCTTTGGAAAACGCTGGGGACGTCTGGAGGGTGAAATGAAGATCCTCTACGGCGGCATCGATTCGCTGACGGTCACTCAGCGGAACACCGACCCGAGCGGGGCGATGGGAGCGATCCAGCGGATCATGGCAAACGATGTCGCCTGCGAACACGTCGCCCGCGATTTTCTCCGCGAACCGGCCGAGCGGCGACTCTTCCCGCGGATCGAACCCGATGTCGTCCCCGGCGAAGTCGACGGAGATCGCCGGATCCGCGCCGCGGTCGTCGACTTACACTCCAAGCTGCTCGGTCGCGACCTCGGGACCGACGATCCCGAAATCGAACGGACCTTTCAACTGTTCGCCGGGATCGTCGCCGATGCCAAGGCGTCGGGAAGTTACGAGCCGCGTGAATCCTACTTTTGCGGCGGACGCGACGAGTTTCGTGTCGACGACCCGCACTACACCATCCGTGCCTGGCGCGGCGTGGTCACCTACCTGCTGCGACAACACGATTTCTTGTACGAATAGACCGATTGAACGAACGAGTTTCAGGAGCCGGGCGAGATGTGGCGACGTGATTTTCTCAAGCTCTGCGGTTCCGCAGGGCTCGGTTTCGCCAGCCCGATCGGGTCGCTCGACCAGTTGCGGGCCGCCGAACAGGACCCGCCCGAAGGCTTCTACTCCGGCCCCTACTACGTCGTCTTCAACGCCTCCGGCGGCTGGGACACCACCTACCTGATGGACCCCAAAGGGGTCGACGGCATCAATCGGCTCTACCAAGCGGGCGATATCCTGACCGCCGGCGAGCACCGCTTCGCGCCGACCGCCAAGCAACTCGAATCGGCAACCGAATCGAGCGGCGCTCCCGGCGGCGGCATTTCGAACGAAGTCTTCTTCGAAAAATACGGCCCCGAGCTGCTGACCCTCAACGGCTTCGACCTATCGGTCAACAACCACACCCCGTGCAGTCGCTACATGGCGACCGGCAAGCTCGACAGCCTCGCCTATCCCACCTTTCCCGCTTTGGTTGCCGCCTGTCAAGGTGCTGACGCGCCGCTCGCGTTCCTCACCTTCGGCAATTACTCCGCCACCGGCAACCTGGTGCCGATGTCCCGCGTCCCCTACCTCCAATCGCTCAACCTGCTCGCTAAAGCCGATTCGATCTCTGGGGTGGAGCGCCACCCCTATCACGACCCGTTCGTGTCCGAGCGGATCGAACGCACGCTGGAAGCCCAATTCGAAGCCCGGGTTTCGCAAACCCGGTTGCCGAGAGTCGAGCGTAGCCAAAGCATGCTGTATGCCGCCCAAACCAGCTCCCAAGCCCTGCGGCGGGTCGTCCCCTACATCCCCAAGGAACCCGCCAAGCGACGACTGGCCCAGCAAGCCGACATCTCGCTCGCTTCGTTCAAAGCCGGCGTCTGTGTTTCGGCGAACCTGTCGATCGGCCAGTTCGATAGCCACAACAACAACGACGCCGACCAAATGAAGCTGATCCCGGAATTGCTTGGCGGAATCGACTACCTGTTGAAGCGGGCCGAAGAACTCCAGATCCGTGATCGGCTGGTCGTCATCATGCAAAGCGAAATGGGACGCACGCCGACCTACAACTCCGGCCAAGGCAAAGACCACTGGTCGATCGGATCGGTCATGTTCCTGGGCGCCGGCATCCGCGGCAATCGCGTCGTCGGCGCTACCGACGCGGCTCAGCAACTCGTTCCCGTCAACCCCTCGACCATGGCGATCGACGCTGATCAAGGCATCCGGGTTCGTCCCGAGCACATCCACCAGGCGCTGCGAGAACTGGCCGGGATCGAAGACCACGCCTTTTGTGAACGCTTCCCGCTCGGGGTGAACGAGTCCGAACGGCTGCAAACGCTCTGGGCTTGAACGATCCAGCAGCAGCCGATCTGACCGAAGTCGTCCCGACAATGCGGCGCCAAAAGCGCTGGCGTACAAACACCCCGTTCAAGACGTCCCGAACTCAGGGTGGCGACTCACGGTGCCGGTTCCGGCCCGTAGCGGGCCGGCGCGGTGTAATCCCGCGAGTGATAACGCTGGGCAGCCTGGCGGACCAACGAGACGAATTGGCCACGCGTCGGTTCCGAAACCTGAGGCATCCGAAGCGCGACGTCCTCCAAACCCTGTGGGTTTCGACAGGCGGCCAAGCCGAGTTGATCGATGAACCGCGCCGTCTCGGCAAAGTTAAAATCCGCCGCCCGCCCGATCAACGGACCGAACGTCCGCAGGATCAGGTCCGCCGCAACCTGGTCGATCTGCAAGTAGCAATCGAGCGTCCCGTCGATGATGACATTCTGCGCCTCGTCCTGACGATAATTCGTCCGCAGGATGAACAGCCCCTTCCCGTCGATTTTCTGCGGGCTCAACCTGCCGTCGTAAAAGCCGTTGGCGATGTATACGTGGACCTTCGGGTCTCCGTACACCAAGTCGACCGTGCAATCCGTCCCCGTGCCGTCGATCGCTCGCAGCTGGTACGGGTCGAGTCTCGTGGTTTGGACGTGGGTGATGTCCATCAAATCCCAAATGCCGACCAGGATCTCGGGGTTCCGAACCAAGCAAATGAACAGATCCGGATCACACTGGATCGTCTCCTTGCCCAAATGGCGGTGCAGCGTCGGACGGCTGCTGATTCCCCGAATGCGTTGCTGGGCCGCCGGCGTCAAGCGACTCATCGGGATCGCCTCCAACGCCTCCCGCCGTGCCCCTTTACCCGAATCGGACCCCTCCGACTCAAAGCCCACCAAACGGAGCGGCCGATCCGGACGGACGACCTCCTCCCATTGGGCAAACGCCACTGGGCCGGTCCCCAGCCAGGCACCGACCGCAGCCAGCAATAGCCTGCGGAAGTCGGCGAATCGGAACAAACGACACGGCATGACGGGTCCGTGGGTTGGTATACCCGACCGATGGCCCCCCATCTGTCGTGGCTGCGGATTCACTACAGAACCATTTTCGGCTACCGACGCCACGTTTGTTGATCAAAACCTGCCCGACAAGCTTTCCCAACCCGATCGATCCGCCTTTCCGGAGCCAAATGACGGCGAATTTGCGCCCCAGATTGTCGTCTTCCCTCGCTTGACGAACGGGAACTCAGCGTGCTAACCTTTGCCAAACGATCATTGGCGGGGCGGACATCTCGTCTCGGTGGAACGGTTCGCAAGTCGATCCGAGCCAACCAAAGACCGATCGCCGGCAACGGCGGTCGAAAAATCTTCCGTCGCCCCGATCGATCGTTACCCAAGATGGGGGATTAGCTCAGTTGGGAGAGCGCTTGCATGGCATGCAAGAGGTCAGGGGTTCAAGTCCCCTATCCTCCACTGGATCGACCCCGGTTTCATCGGTGAACATTGCTTTTCGCCGCATTTCCGGGGTTTTTTTGTGTCCGCGTTTTCCCCGCACGCGACTGCGGCGGGCCATTTTCGGGGCAGAGTAAGTCGGATTCCAGGCCGCTTTCACCGCTCCCGCGGCCCCCACTGCTGCCGCCCCCTACTCTTGCGGGCCGCTGACCCAGCCCGCTCGCCGGGCGAGATCGCGTCAGTCGCGAAAGAACACCGCCAACCAAACGGTCGGCTCGTTAGGGCTCGTCCAAGCGACCCGGTGTTTTTGGTGAGCCCGAACCAGGCGGGTATCACCCGGCCGCATCGTCACCGCCGGCTCCCCAGGCAGTTCGAGCATCGCTTCCCCTCGCAGCACCGCGATCCACTCGTGCTCGTCCTGGTCGTACCAGAAGTCAGCGGGACTGGCATGCCCGGTCGACACGATCCGTTCGATGCGAACCGACCGGCCTTCTGCCAAGACATCCACGATCTCGTCCGTCGAGGCGAGAGAAAGCGACTCAAAAAGGTTGTTCAAAATCGGCCTCCGCTGCGACAACGTTCCCCAAAACCCCAGTTGTCACCGACAAACCAAACCAAGGAAAGAGGTCACGCCCCCACCTACTTTTGTCCCCCGCATCCGATCGGCACTTTCCGCACGCGGTGCAACTGGGACCAGCC
>RECD01000041.1 GCA_007694185.1 Planctomycetaceae bacterium | reverse complement strand
GACGCCCTCCTCCAATCCACCTTCCTCCACATGTTCGGTGATCCGGTTACCAATCCGATGGGATGGGAACACGTTGAGCTTGCGTCGCTAGTTGATGCGGAAGATAAGATAAACTACGGAGTAGTACAGCCCGGCGATGCGTGCTCAAGTTCAATGGGGAAACCTGTAATTCGTGTCGGTGATTTTGTCACAGGCGAACTACACCTGTCGCGAGTTAAATTCATTGATCCTGATATCGAAGAAAAGCACAAACGGTCCCGCCTCACAGGGACAGAAATTTTGGTGAGCTGCGTCGGGTCGATCGGTACTATTTGCAAGGTGCCCGAAGCGGCGGCCGGCTTTAATATCGCCAGGGCTGTTGCAAAAATACCGCTGCGATCGAATATCAGTCGCAATTTCATGGTTTACTGTCTGCGTTGCGAATCCGTACAGCATTATTTCCAGAAAGAGACGCGAACTGTAAGTCAGCCAACCTTGAATATTTCTCACATAAAAGCCGCGCCGATAATTCAACCTCCGCTCGACCTCCAACGCCGCTTCGCAGACATCGTCGAATCCGTCGAACAACAAAAAAATCGGATGCGGGCTCACCTTGCCGAACTCGATGCGCTGTTTGCTTCCCTTCAATCCCGGGCCTTCAACGGTGAGCTTTGATCGGCCATGAGCAACTTCGCCTTCCTGCCCGCTGACTTCCGCTTGATCGCGGAATCTGCCGCCACGGCGGAAGGTCACGTCATGGGCGATCCTCGCTCAGCCTGCTTCTACGCCCGATTCGCCCTCGAAGCGATCGTGCATTGGCTCTATCGCCACGACGTCTCGCTGCGGATGCCTTACGACCAGAGCCTCGGCACGCTGCTGCACGAGACGTCGTTTCAAAACCTGCTGCCCGAAGCCGTCTTTCAAAAGGCTCGTGTCATCCAGAAGGTCGGCAACCAAGCGGTCCACAAGCAACGCCCCGTCCGGCAATACGAGGCGCTGCAGGTCGTCAAGGAATTGCATCACCTCTGCCATTGGCTGGTCCACACCTACACGCCCGACCCGAATCGCCCTTCGACACCGTGGGACGACGCACTCGTCCCGAAGGCACGGGCGTCTGGCGAGGTGGTCCCCCGCAAGGAACTGGAGACGCTGGAGAAAAAGCTGGCCGACCAGAACGCGGCGGCGCTGAAACGACAGCGAGAGCGGGACGAGCTGGATGCCGAGCTGCAATCGCTGCGTCTGCAACTGGCGGAAATCCGGGCGGCAGCGGAGAAACGAACCGATCCGCATGATTACTCCGAAGTCGACACGCGGCGCCACCTGATCGACGTCGACTTGCGCCGCGCCGGCTGGCCGCTCGACCAGCCGCGCGATCGCGAGTTCCGGGTCACCGGGATGCCGACCGCCAACGGGATCGGCTACGTCGACTACGTGTTGTGGGGAGATGATGGCAAGCCGCTCGGCGTCGTCGAGGCGAAGAAGTCGACGGCCGAACCGGACGGGGGCCAGCAACAGGCAAAGCTCTATGCCGATTGCTTGGAGCAGATGCACGGCCAGCGGCCGATCATCTTTTTCACCAACGGCTACACCACCTGGATGTGGGACGATACCGTCTACCCGCCACGCCAGGTCGCCGGCTTTTACAAGAAGGACGAACTGGCACGGTTGGTTCTCCGCCGGACCCAACGACAGACGCTCGACGTCGCCCAGATCAAGAGCGACATCGCCGGGCGGTATTACCAAAAGCGAGCGATCGGCAGCATTTTTCGTCAGTTCACCGAATCCCGGCGGAAGGCGCTGTTGGTGATGGCGACCGGCACGGGCAAGACGCGGACGGCGATCGCCCTGGTCGACGTCCTGCAACGCGCGGGCTGGATCAAGCGAGCGTTATTCCTCGCCGATCGCGTTTCCTTGGTCAACCAAGCGACCGGCGCGTTCAAGTCGCATTTACCGGAATCGAGCCCGGTGAACCTGGTGACGGAAAAGGAGACCGAAGGACGGGTCTACACCTGCACCTACCCGACGATGATGCGGATGATCGACGAGACGCGGGGCGACGAAGCGAGGTTCGGCGTCGGCCACTTTGACCTGGTGGTCATCGACGAGGCGCACCGGTCGGTCTACCAGAAATACGGCGAGATCTTCCGCTACTTCGATTCGTTGTTGGTCGGGCTGACCGCGACGCCACGGGAGGAGGTCGACAAGAACACCTACGACCTCTTCGACCTGGAACCCGGCGTGCCGACCGACGCCTACGAGTTGGAATTGGCCATCGCCGACGGTTTCCTCGTCCCGCCCCGGGTGCAGCAGGTCGACATGAAGTTTCCTCGTGAGGGGATCGTCTACGACGAATTGTCCGACGAGGAAAAAGCCCAATGGGAAAGCCTCGATTGGGGCGATGACGCCGACGCGATGGAGATGCCGGACAAGGTCAACGCGGCGGCGGTCAACAGTTGGCTGTTCAACGAGGACACCGTCGACAAGGTGCTCCGGCACCTGATGGAGCATGGCCACAAGGTCGACGGCGGGGACCGCTTGGCCAAAACGATCATCTTTGCCCGCAACCACGATCATGCCAAATTCATCGAGCGGCGGTTCAACCACCACTACCCGCTTCACGCCGGCCATTTCGCGCAGGTGATCGACAACCGGGCCAAGAGCCCGCAGTCGCTGATCAACAACTTTTCGCTGAAGGACAAGGCGCCTCACATCGCCATCTCGGTCGACATGTTGGACACGGGCATCGACGTGCCGGAAGTGGCGAACCTTGTCTTTTTCAAACCGGTTTACTCGCGAATCAAGTTCTGGCAGATGATCGGGCGGGGCACACGGTTGTGCCCGGACCTGTTCGGCCCGGGGGACGACAAGCTAGACTTCCGCGTGTTCGACTTCTGTTTCAACTTCGACTTCTTCAAGGAGAACCCCAAAGGGATCGACGCCAGCGACAGCCTGCCGCTGGGGACGCGGTTGTTTCGCGCCCGCGTGCAACTGCTCGGACACGTGAAAACCAACCCGGAACTCGACCCGGACCGGAAGTTAAGCAAATCGCTCGCCGACGGCCTGCACGGCGAGGTCGCGGCGATGAACCGAGAAAACTTCATCGTGCGGATGAAGCTCGAGGCGGTAGAAAAGTTTCAAGACCGGAAGAGATGGGACGAACTGAGCGAAAGTGATCGGGAAGAGCTGCAGCGTGACGTGTCCCGGTTGCCGACCGAAGTCGAGGCCGACGAAATCGAATCGCGACTGTTCGACCTGACGGCGCTGAGGATGCAATTGGCGTTGGTCGAGGGCGACCCGGGGGGATTCGAACGGCACCGCAAGCGGGTTGTCGAGATCGCCATGCTGTTGGAGGACAAAGCGACGATCCCGGCGGTGGCCGCGCAGCTCGGCTACCTCGCCAACCTGCAGGAAAGCTCCTTCTGGGAGGGTTTCACGCCGCAGGGGGCAGAGGAATTGCGGTTGCGGCTACGCGGGTTGACACCGTTTCTCGACAAGAAGAAGCGGAATGTCGTCTACACCGACTTCAAGGACGAGGTGTTGGCGGTCCGCGAGGAGTCGACCATCGTGATCCCCCAGATGACCGGCGCGCAGTACGAGAAGAAGGTCAACGATTACCTCCGCAACCATCTGAACCACATCGTCATCCATCGCCTGCGGACCAATCAACCGCTCTCGGGGGACGATCTCCGGTCGTTGCAGGCGACGCTCGTGCAGATCGGCGAGGAGGATGGGGAGACTTTGTTGAGCGACCTGTTGGCGAGGAGCGAATCGCCGTCGCTGGCACACTTCGTCCGGGGGCTCGTCGGGATGGACCGAGCGGCGGCGCACGCGGCATTTGCCCAATTTCTCGACGACCGCAGTTTGACGTCCCAGCAGATCCGATTTGTCGAGATGGTGATCGACCAATTGACGGCCCGCGGCGTGATGGACGCCTCGGCGCTCTACGAGCCGCCATTCAGCGACCTACACGCCGGCGGCCCCGACGAACTGTTCGCCGGCAAAGAAAAGGTAGTCAACGCCCTGTTCGAGGTACTGAAGAAGTTGGAGCCGGGCGCCCTCGGGTTGGCGGGGTAAGGCCGCGACAAGCTCGAATGCGTCTGCTGAGCAGGCGGGCGCGAATCACGCCAAAAAACACTTCCGCCTAAACGAGGAACCGCGTCATGCCGGAAATTTTGCTTAGTCAATCCGAAGCTGACCGACTACTGGCCACGGAAAAACAAGCTGCGCTCGGTGAGAAGCCGCTGTTTCCTGATCCGGGTGCCGGGAAAATCAAGGTCGAGGTGGAATTGCGATCGAACGACAACAAAGAATCGTTCTTGCTCGATGTATCTCGATCGCGTATGAAGATAAGTAAGGCGACGTACCAGCATAGAGTCCGCCAAGTAATTATCCTGGCCCGCGTTGATCTTGACGGCCCGCCTCATCGCAATCCCGATGGGGTGGAGATGCCTTGTCCGCATTTACATGTCTACCGCGAAGGATTTGGGGCTAAGTGGGCGGGGCCGCTGCCACCAAACTTTTCGAACCCAAATGATCTGTGGCAGACATTCGAGGATTTTTGCGACTTTTGTAACATCATCGGCCCAACACCAATCGAACGAGGGCTTCTCGCATGACCGCAACAAAAAAGTCGTCCCTTCTGGTCAAGGAGCTTCAAGGCGGAATCGATGATTACTTTGCTTGGTTGAGGGATCGCACGACGCTCAAGGAGATTAAAGGTGACAAAGATTATGTTGAGATCACCACACCACATCTCGACCGGCATAACGACTGCATTCAGTTCTACGCCCGACAGGACGGGGCAGGAGGCTATGTGCTCACCGACGACGGTGCGGTCATCTCAGATCTCGAGATGTCGGGTTGCAAGCTTACTAGCCCAAAACGCCAAGAGTTGCTTCGGCTAACCTTGAATGGTTTTGGCGTAGAGTGCGATGACAAAGCTCTGGTTGTCCGAGCAACGCCGCAAACATTTGCACGAAAAAAGCACGACCTCATCCAAGCGATGTTAGCCGTCAACGACATGTTCGCGCTGGCAGGTCCCACGGTAAACAGCTTGTTTATCGAGGATGTCTCTGCTTGGCTTGAACAGAACGAGGTAAGGTACGTTCCTCGCATTCGAATGACTGGGCAAAGCGGGTACGACCACACTTTTGATTTTGTCATCGCAAAATTTCGCGATGAACCGGAGCGTATTGTCCAGGCTATCAGTCAGCCAAGTAAGAGCACGGCCGAGGCTCTCGTTTTCAAGTGGATCGATACTCGTGGGGCTCGCGACAAAAATAGCCAAGCGTACGCAGTACTAAACGACCAAGAACATTCTGTTCCGGAGGGGGTTCTGGAGGCACTGGATAGCTACAATATTCACGCCGTGCCTTGGAGCGTGCGGGCTGATGTCGTTGAAAAGCTCGCAGTATGATCCGTCTGTTTTCTGCGGAAGGTGCTGTGTTCCTGCGGCAGGTGAAAGCCATTTTTCGACGTAAAGTTGGTCGCAGCCATTTGCCCGCGCCGACCCGCCCAGTCCGTAGATCGACCGCATCGATCGTCGACGGGCTTGTGTAGCAGGCTGCCAAAGATGGGTGGCACCAACCGGAGGGTCAGACCAACCGGAGGGTCTTGAGTTTTTTTCTCGGTTCCGGTGGCTTACGCCACCGGCAAGTATGTGTCGCCCTCTGGGCTGGGTTCGGCCCTCCGGTTGGTGCCACTTTTCGGACGCTTTCGGTTCCCCAAACCTCCGAAGGATTAACGGCCCGGACGTTTGGCGAGCCCCAGCCTGACGGCGGGGTCGTTCGATTGGTGCCAGCCATTTTTCGTGGTCGTTCGATTGGCCCCACCGGGGCCTACGTTGATAGCCCAGGGTGCAACCCTGGGTAGGCAACCCACCCACAAA
>RECD01000069.1 GCA_007694185.1 Planctomycetaceae bacterium | reverse complement strand
TGGGCGGGCTAGCGATGGGCTTCAGGGGGAACATCACGGTGACGTTTCTGCTGGACACACGTTCGGTCGTATTCGAGTTTGGCCGCTGGACGAGATCGACGCGTTTTGGAGAGCGAATTCGGTTGTGAAACGGTTGCTTGCCAGACCGATCGGGCTGTCACGTCTGGCGACCGTTTCGCTCGTCATGCCCCTCGCCCTGCTCAGCTTCTTGACGCCGGCAGCCGCACAACCTCCGGCGGCTCTGGAGCAACCCGCTGCTAACGAGCGACCTGCCGGTCGGCAGATCCGCTATTGGACGACCAATTGGTCGTTCCGCGACATCGACGTCGGCACACTGACCCGGCGTCTGGGGCTGATCGGCATCGCCGCCCCCGCCGAACTCGGCGGCACGGTGTCAGTCAATTTTTCGGTGTCGGTGCCGATCAACGCGCTGCGTGACGCCGCGGCATACCGGATCAACGGGACGTTGAGTAGCTCGCGATTGCGGATCGAATCGACCGAACTGAGCCTCGAAGCGGTGATCGATTACGCAGACGGCGTCGTCGCGTTTACGAAACTGGCTGGCAACTTTTTCGAGTCGCCTCAGAGCACGGGCGCACCGACGGCCGGCAGTTTTTCGGGTCAAGCGACGATGCGGTTGGCAGGGGCAGGGGACCGGAATGCGAGCGTCGAATTGGACGTTCGCGACATGCGGCTCGGGCTGCTGACAGCGGCCATGGCGGCGGACAGCCCCTACCGCATGGACGCATCGGGGATTGCCACCGGGAGCGTCAAATGGGCAGCGCCCGTCGACCAGATGACCAACTTGGCGGTTTGGGACGCCGAAGGCCGGTTGACCGTCAAGAACTTAAGTGTGGATCGACATCCCTCGCTCGACTTCGATTCCGGTCCGCTGCGGATCGTCGATGGCGCGATCGACCTGCCCGACTTTCGAGCGGACGTTTCTGGGACAACGGACGAAGGGCTTGCAGGTTCGTTCCGAGTCGACTTGAAAGCCGCCAGGCCATGGTCGATCCGGATCCGGTCCGACCGCTTGCCGATCGATTCGATCGCCGCGCTGCTCGCCTTGGGGGATGTCCCGGGAACGTCGGGCGAGTTGACGATCGATGGCGCCGCACGAGGGACGTTGACCCCCTTGGACTGGGAAGCCGATGCCGAAGTGCAGTCACCCGACTTGACGATTTACGGCGTTCCTTTGGGACTTGTGCGGCATCGACTGACGACCGATTCGAGTTCCTTTCGGCTGACGGCGCTCGGCGCACCGACGGGCGTCTCCTCGATCCGTTCGATTCGCGCCGATTACGAGATCACGGAGGCGGCGTTCGACCTTGCCGAAATCGATGCGTCGTTGTTCGGCGGAACGGTCCGCGGCGATGCCCGTTGGGCGCGAGACGCGCAAGGGCAACACGAGGCGAACTTGCAATGGGCCGGACTCGACCTGCGCTGGGACATGGGTTCCGTGATGAGCGGGACACCGGGCGTCGTGTCGCTGCGTACCGAGGGCCGGACCGCCTGGCAGGTCGCCGCGGATCGTTCAAACATTCCTGCCGACCATTCGCTGCGGGCGCTCGTTCAGATCGATGAGCTAGCGATCGCGGGGTTGCCGATCAGCAACGGTTCGCTGATGGTTCGAGCTGTCGACGGCGAGTTGTCGCTGCGCGGCGAAGGGACACTTCTGGGTGGCACCTTTCGTGTCGACACGGCGACCGAAATTCCCGCCGGCATCGATTTCACAACTTGGTGGAACGATGCGGAGTTCCAGTCAACGCCGCTGTCGGGCACTGCCCGCCTGCAAGCGTTTTCGTTGGCCGGCGTCGGCGACCTGCTGCGCTGGCAGACGGCTTCGCCGACGGCGGGACGCGGATGGCAGGGGCGAGGCGACGCCTCTTTTAACTTTTCGGTCCCGCCAGGTGGCGTGGCGACGGGCAACTTCGCAGGCCTGACGACACGAGGCAGCTTTCGCGTCACCGATTTCGCGGTGTTGGGCCAACCGGTATCGCCGTCGTTGGAAGCCGATTTTCGTGTCGCGGAAAACTTGCTGTTGATCGACCGTTTTCGCGCGAACTTCGCGAGCGGAACGGTGGAAGCTTCCGGGCGTTGGCCGCTAACAGGTTCCGACGGCAGGATCGACGTCGCCTTGAACCGCGTCGATTTAGGGCGCGCTTTGTTGCCGCTCTACAGCGATGCCGAGCGCTGGCTTGGTGGAGAGATGTCAGGTCGCGTCCGCCTTTCCGGCGGGACGAACGTCAGGATGCACGGTTCGATTGAGGGGCGTTCGATCGTTGCCCAAGGCTTTCCGGTGTCGAACTTGCGCGGCGAGCTCAGCGGAAACTTAACCTCCCGCGGCGTCTGGGAAGTCCGAATGCCGAACGTTCGAGCGACCGTCAGCGGTGGACGAATTTCAGGGCAGGCGAGGCTGAGCGGCAACGTTACGCGCCGGGCGTTCGACCTGCAGAGTCGTTGGTCGGCGCGACATGTCAACTTCGCCGATCTGTTGGGCGGACGGGGGAGCGGACGTCCGGTTGGCCGCGGCGATCTGTCAGCCACCGTGACGCTCGACGGTCGAAGCATCCGTAGCGTCAACGAACTGACCGGTCGCTTCGACGGCCGTTTTGGCGGGACTGCCGTCTCAGCCGTTCCCGGCTTGGTGCAAGCTCGCAGCTACCTCGGCCCGATCGGCGTCGACAGCCTGACCTTCACCGACGGACGCATCCGCGGGCAAGTTCGTCGTGGCGTCGCGCAAGTCGAGGAACTGGCGCTCCGCAGCGATCGTCTGCGGGTCGTCGCCAACGGCTCGGTCAGGCTCGAGAATCAGCGGATCGGGTTCGACGCGGTCGTCGCCACCGGCGATTTCTCGGCCACCAACCTGCTGCTCGATGCGGCGGCCCAAAGGTTGGCGTTTGCCGTCGCACCGCCGATCGCGCTGTTGATGAGCCTCAATCGGCTGATCAGCGACCGAACACTCTTTCTGCGTATCGAGGGGACAGCCGCATCGCCGACCGTGCGAGTCCTCCCGCTGCAATCCGCTGGCGAGAACCTGCTCCGTTACCTGCTTCGCGAAGCTACGGGCATGCCCGATACGCGAGCCATTCAAGCCTGAGTCACGTGGCTGCGCCGGCAAGGCGAGTTCCGCCGCCTGTCGCGAGCGTTGCCAGGGTTCGCAGTATCCGGCTGATTGGCGACCGTGCCGATTGAGTGACGATCGCGCCGGTCCTGTGGGATGTGCCGATCCTGCGGCGGTCGCTGCGAATATCTTTCCCAAACGACACAGCTTTCCTAGAGCCCCCAGGAGCCGCGGGTCGAACATTCGATGAAGGACCGTGATCGCCCGGTTGGCGGTCGCAGGCCAATTCGTTTCTGGGAAGGTGAGATGATACGCAGCGGTTGGATCCACGGGATCTTGTTGGTGAGCATGACGGTCGGTTGCAGTGCGGGCGGCGGCCTGTCGCTATGTCCGGTCGGAAACTACCTCACCAAGCCGGCTCGAAATTCGCTGGAGCATTCACCGGTCGGCGTCGGGTTGCCGCGGGAACTCGCCCGTTCGGTCGTGCCCACCCATTTCCTGCAACCGGGCGACATGGTCGTGATCGAGCCGGTGAAGCTGGACAGCGACGTGCGATTGCCGGCGGATCAGCGGGTGATGGCCGACGGCACCGTCGACCTGGGTGGTTACGGGCGGGTGGTCGTCGCGGGTTTGACGATCGAAGCCGCCGAACGGTTGATCGAAACGCGAATTGTCGATGCGGGTGGCGAGGCGACACGGGTCAGTCTGCGGCTGATCGAACCGCAGCAGGTCTATTACGTGCTCGGCGAAGTCAATTCACCGGGGGCGATCCCGCTGGTCGGTTCCGAAACCGTGCTCGACGCGATCCTCGCCGCCGGCGGGCTGAACGACCGAGCTTCGCTCTGTGACCTGATGTTGGTCCGACCGACGACGCCGAAGAGTTGCCGCGTCACGCTGCCGATCTGCTACGCGGCGATCACCCAATTGGGCGACACGACGACCAACTACCAGGTGCAACCGGGCGACCGGATTTTCGTCGCGACGCGAACCTTCAGCGAAGACCTGAAGTTCTGGTTGTCGAAAGAGGGCTGTGAACGCTGCACGGGAGCGCAGTGTCCCTGCCCCAGCCCGGAGGTCGTTGCAACCGACGGGAACCCGATCGTCCAGCCGCTTCCTCCGGGACCCGAACCGGTGGAGCTCGAGCCGACGGAACCCGCGTCGAAACAAGACGCGAAAGCTCCGGCGAGTTCACCGGTCGAAAGGGTGGAACTGCCGCCAAGACTCAGTCCCCTTGCGCCACTCCCGGATGACGACGTCCAGCTCGCGGAACCGCGGGCACCGAAACCATCGTCCGACGTCCTGCCGCCGTTGGAGACATTGGAACTGCCCACCGACCCGACGCCGGACCGCCCCGATCCCTTCGAAGCCGACAATTTCTTCAACCGGCCTGAATGAAGCCCCCGGGGAATCGACCGGGACGGGAAACGGTTGAGCGGGTAGAGCCGTCGGTCTTCGGATATACTGCAAGGCGGATTCGTGGCCGTCGTCGACGGATCGTTCGCCGTGCGACTGCTTGCCTTGCTGTCGCGTGCGAGCGGCGTCTGAGCGACCGCGCCGCGAATCCGACACCTCTCGCCCCGCCCCGCCTCTCCAATCGCGAGTCTTGCCGATGGCCGCCGGAAATCGCCACACCGTGTGGAACCCCTTGTTCGCGATCGGACTCGGCGTGGCAGCGCTGTTGTCACCAATCGACGTCGCTCGCTCGCAATCAACCGAGCCTGACGCCCAGACGAGCCCAGCTCGGCAGCTTTGGCCGCAGTTGCAGGGGAATGCGTTTCGGTCGGGTGATGCCGCGGACGTGCGGATCGACGAGTCGCTCGGGTTGATCGCGACGATCCCGGGTACCGATGCCTTCTACGCCGCCCCGGTCCTCTCCGCGACTCATGTCTACGTGATCGATGGCGCCGGCGTCGTCCAAGCGATCGATCGCGAAACCCACCAAGTCACGTGGAAGTTTGCCACCGCCGGCGGGGCGTTGAACTGCAATCAGGTCGCCGCCCCCGGCTTGATCGGTGATTACTTGCACGTCGGCACGATGTCCGGTTTTTACTACGTCCTCAACCGTCACGACGGCTCGGTCGTCAAGCGGATCGATTGTGGCGAACCGATCTTTTCGGCCCCGGCCGTCGGCGACGATCGGGTTTATTTCGCGACGCTCGGGGCCCAGGTTCATGCCGTTCAGGCGGACGGCGAGCCGGTGTGGGATTGGGATTTTGTCCGCGAGGTCGTGGGGTTTGAAGGAGATCGCTGGAGCGGTGCGGATTGGTTGGCGTTCCGCGGTGACCGCGTGACTTGGAAAGATCACTTCGTCTGTTCCCGCGACATCAGCCTGGTCGGCAAGACGGTCGTGATGCCCGCGGGCGGACGGACGGTTTTCTTGGAAGACGGTGGTACCGCACCGGTGTTGCGGGCGGTCGCCGAGATCCCCGCTTACGCCGGTTCGGAATATCCCGCGACGTTCGGCCAGAGTGCCGACGCCGGCGGTCGGGTGTTCGTCCAGTGGCACCGCCGCGACAACGCCGGCCGGGTCGATGTGATGAAGATCGTGGACGACGAATTGCAGTTCGACGTCGTTCCCGGGACCGAGACGGCGATCCATCTGCCCGGTTTGTTGTCGTTCAGCTCGGTCGCGATCCGCGGTGACGACGTCTTCCGGACCCGTCCCGAACAGGGACTCGGTCTGCTTCGTCATACCCTCGGCGTGGACGAACCAAAGACGCTGTGCGAATCACCGTCGATCAGCCCTCCGGTGGCGACCGCCGAGCATGTCGTTTTCGGCGATCTGGTCGGCAACTTGGTCGTCGTCCCGATCGACGGTGGCGAAGCTCGCTTGTTACCCACCCGCCCCGGCACCCCGATCTCCGCGCCGCTCGCCCTAGCCGACGGACACGTCTACGTCCCCAGCGAAGACGGCCACCTCTACGTTTTCGGCCCCGGCGGAACATTGATGACGCCGCCGAACGATTTGCAGGTCTGGAAAATCCGCAGCCCGTTGACCGGTCCCCTCAGCGGCCCTGAATACGATTGGTACACGAACTACGGCGACTCGGCCGGAACCAACGCGAACGACCAAGGTCTGCAACCGCCGCTCAAGATGCGTTGGGCCCGGCGATTGGAAGGGACGATCAAGCACTTGCCCGTCTGCGGTGGCGGGCGACTGTACGTCCACACGGCCGAGGGCCAGGTCATCGCTTACGAACAGGACACCGGCCGCCAATTGTGGCGGCGTTATTGGCCTGACGTTTATCTCTCTTTCACCTCGCCCCTCTACCACGACGGCAAGCTGTTGGTCCCTCAAGCCGGCATCAAGCGTTCGCGGATGCGTTGCCTGGACGCCCAGACCGGCGACCTGCTTTGGGAAACACCGTTCACGGGATCGCCGAGCTGGAGTCGCCAATTCCCGCCGGTGGTGCATGAGAATGTCGCGATTTACGCGTCCGGGGCAGGCGAATACGCCGCGCAAGGGACGGAAAAGCCGTTCACCTTCAAAGGCGACCCGGAGCCGACCGAGGACGGCCGCGAGGTGATGAGTTGGATCTATTCCAACGACAACCCGTACTACCCCAAGGACCACATCCCGACCGTCTGGGCGTGGGATTTGAACACCGGCGAGATCCTGTGGGAGCGGGAGTTTTCCGAATACGGCCGCGGTGGCAACGACTGCGGCATCTGCCTGCTCGACGGCAAACTGTTCTACTCGACCTTCTTCGGGTACGCCGCCAGCCAACGTCAGCGGCGCGGGTTGCCGCTGGAACACAACGGGCTGACCGCCCGGATGGACCCCAAGACGGGTGAAGTCGAATGGTTGACCACCGATCATTACGTCACCGCCAAGTGCACCCTCAGCGGCCGTGACGGCCGGATCTACATCGGCGGGTTCAACCGCGCCCGAGAAGGGACCGACGACCGATTCGTCTGGTGCCTGGATGCCGCCGACGGCTCGCTCGTCTGGCAATCCGACCCGATCACGTCAGCATTGAACGTCGTCACCGTCGGTTCGCAGTTCATCTTCTCGAACGCGTTGCGAGGCCGAGGCAACGTGTTTGACCGTCAAACCGGCAAGGTCGTCGGGACGGTCGGGCACAACTACGCCTGTTGCCGGTTCACCATGTCGGGATCGTACGTGCTGGGCGCGAACATGGACATGATCGACCTCGCCCGAGACGGGGAACTCGTGTCGACCGGTCCGGCGATCGATTCTCGCGAATGCCTCGGTGCGGTCGTCTCGAACGGCCGTATTTTTTACGTCTCCCAAGCGAGCGGCTTCCTCGTGTCACAAACCTACGGCGAAGCATCCCGATCGCTCCCCGCCGCCTGGGAACGACCGTAGTCCCCAAAACCAACCCTGTTTCAAAACGCCCTCTTTTTCCCTGGTCCGCACCTAGGAATGCGGAAGGTGGAATGCGGAAGGTGACACCCACGTTCCGCTGCTCGGGCGAGTGGGGGCCGAGGAAAATGGGTTACCCTGTCCGCACGAACGGGTTGCGGTAAAAGGGCGGCACTTTCCCCACGAGCTAAAGATTCGCTTAGTATTGCTCATATTGTTTTGGTGATCGACCAGACTTCTCGATGACCTTCAATTTGCTTGCGTTACCCTCGTTGACCGCTTCCAGTGTCACTTTGAAAAGCCAGTCGTCGCCAAAGTCGTAGTGGAAAACCATCGATTCATCGATAGCCAGTGGTACTTCACCAATTCGCATCTCCTCGGCAAAGTGACTGACGTCGTCCATATACGGTCCGCCAATAGTTATCGACTTGCCCGCGGCGTCTCGCAATTCAAATTGATAAAGGTGGTCGTCATCAAAACGGAAAGCCGTCAAAATCTCGTCGGCAAGCTGTTCGAGATCGGCGTCTGCCGGAGCCAGAATTCGCCGCCATATCTTGCCAATTGAAACTTTGAAGACGTGATCGCCCTCACGAAACTCGGGCTCGGATCGAGTGAGCGTTTTCGTCCATGCGGGAAAAATGGGCTGCAACTTCCCGTGCAAAGAATCTGTCTTTTCATTCCTGAACGCTTGAAAGTTGCGCGTCGCTACAAACATCGCGTCGCCGAAGCCCGTGCGTTCGATCCGACGCACGCTCGCCGCACTCCCCGGTTTCGGCTTTGCGTCAAACTCCAGTCGGATCCAACCGAACAGATGCAACAAGCAAGCGACCACCAACCTTTCGGTGCCACGAAAGATGCCGCAGGGATCGTCACTCAGGACGACGATCGGCTTTCGCAAGTTCAAGTAAAGGTCACGGATTTCGTCAGTCAAGCCGGTGTTCCGACGACTCTGCAATCCGACGCAGTCCCATGACGCCTCGCACAAGCAGCACGCCATGAGATTGAAATAACGTTCGGTCGCAGTGAGAGATCGCCACTGCTCCAGCATGAACGGGTCAATCAAGACCATGCGTTTGGGTTTCGTCTCGCCAACCGCCAAGCCGGAACCCCGCAGCAACATGAACAGGCCCATCAATGTCGGAAACGATCGCAGTTGCGGACGCTTCAAATCATGCGGCAACGGTTCGACCATGGCCTCATTCAGCTCCACAAGGACGCGTTGTGGCAAAGCGAAGTAGGCACTCGTTGTCTGGATTCCCGTTCCGATAGTCTCGATCAAGGTTTCGATATTCGTCAGCAGCGGACCCGTCAACCGCTCGTCAATTTTGGTTTTTTGAAGCACAGCGATGTGTTCAGGAGAAAATTCGCCGCTGAACAGGTCGTTTGGGGTATTCATCCGAGACTTTTGTGAGTTTTTTATGTTCGGTCTTGGCCGTTGATTCGCCGGGACGAACAGAAAGTGGGTCAGGCGATTCGACGAACGGCAGATAGAAAGTGCCTTGCCGAGCAGTGTAAGACGGACTTCCAGTCCCTCGATACAGCCATGGAGTGCCCCGATTACTTGGACCGGAATTATGAAAGCACGGGTTGTGAAACAAATTCCGCAGTGTGCTGCTTCCGATCGGGCGGCACCCCATTCCGGCAGCACACAGTGGCGAGAACTTACACGAGGGTAGGCCTCGAAGCCTGCTGTGCGACACCCGGTGATTGTAAAAGGTCCCTTCGGAAGTAGCCACCCACCATTTCGAAGGTCCCTTCGGAACCTGGGGGAGCAAAAAGGGACGGAAGTCGCTTTTTTCCCGAGGCGTTGCTGCCTAAACGGTTTTCGCCCTCGCGGAGAGTCGGTACTGCCCCGACAAAGGCGAGCCGATGAAGCCGGCATGATTTTGCACGCTCCGAATCGTGGCAACGACCGTCGAGGGATCTTCCAAAAGGACGAGAACTACGGAGCGTTCATTCGGGTATTGGCTGAGGGTCGGATGCCTTGACGGAAACGCAACGGAGTGGCCGAAAGTCACCAGCCGTGAATCACGAGGGATCGTTTTCCGCGGCTTCGTCGGTCTCGAGCGTCTGCGCGCTTTCCTGCGCAGTATCGGCAGTGTCGTCGGTTTCGGCATCAGGTGTCAGGATCGCCTTCAGGCGTTCCTGCAGGACGCCGTCCGATTCCTTCCACGTGCGGAGGCGGCTTTCGGCAATCTGAAGCTGGGATTTAGCGGCGGCTGACGTCTGTTTTGCTTTATCGACCTGATGAGACGGTGTCGCTCCTTGTTCGTGCAGTCTCACGATCTGCTGCAACACAGCGTCGCCGTCGCTCACTTGACGCTGGGCCGCCTCGGATTCGACCTGCAACCGTTCACCCATTCCTTGCCACGCGATCTGAGCCAGACGAAGCTTGGTTTCGAAATCGACCAATCTGCTACGTAACGCAGCGAGCGCCCGCTCCCTGGCTTCCCTCTGTGCCTGGATGGAGTCTTGTATTTCATACTGTGGCTGCTGTGCTTGAGTTTTCTCCTTCGATTTAAGAAACGCGTCGAGCTCTTCTTCTGCACTCGCGAGGCGATGTTTCCAAGTGGCAGTTTCGGTCGCCAAGGTCAGAATTCGCTCGGCCAGCTCAAATGACTGCTCGGCGGGGATCAAACCCAAATTCGGAGTCTCGACGGGAGAAGCAGGAGTGCGTGTTCGAGCGACGGCCGGCTGCGGCGCGCGACCGGCAGGAGCGAATCGGTCGTCCGCGACATTCGCGGGCGTTTCGCTGGGACCGGGATAAACGGGACTGGAAACAGCGGGAAGGGATGTCGGCTGACGCGGTTGTCCCGGCGACGGGATTGGCGCTCTGGCGATTGTCGCCGGCGATGAAGTTTCCCACGCCAACTCGTCGCCTTTGCCGAGCAGTTCGTTAAGCCGCCGCTCGACGATCTGGTCCTTGAGTTCCTGTCGGCGCTGGTCGAGTTCGCGAATCGATTTCAATCTCGCTTCGAGCCGCTCCATCTCTTGTTGCTGAATTTTTCGACGCTCGTCGAACGCCTTAGCGAGCAGTTCGGTAAGTTCGCCTCGGAGCCGCTCTTGTTCCTCGGCGTCGTCGGTCTGACGCAGCCGAGCCGCCAGTTCCAGCGATCGTCGATCGGTAGCGGTGAGAGGAAACGAACCGGAGCGAATAACCGTTGTGGGAACCATCTGCGATTCGGCGGGGACTCGAACCTCCTCATAGATCGTGTGCGTTTGCAGCGTGCCGTCCGCACCCACAACGGTGACGTTTACGGGGACCCTTGCGATGGTCTCCGTCTCCTGCGCCGCTGCCGGTGGGGCCTGTCCCAGCAACAGGTATATGACAACCGAACCGACGGCGGTTGCGGCAACCGCAGCCAACAGGCAAGTTATCAGCCGGAGCATTCGAACTCCCGCTCCGGCCGCTGCTCGATTCTGCTTACTCATTTTCAGGTTCCTCGGACTGGGTAAATGGTTCGACTTTCAGGTCGTCGGCGACGGCCCGGTGGAGTTGCTCGATTTGGTCAGCCAATGCCGCTAACGGCTGATTGAGTGCGTCGAAGGCGAGCGGAATGTCAGAGTCCGCTTCGGCCGTGGGCTCCGACACGGGTTTCGAGGCTGCTTGCGACTCAGGTGTCTCCGTCGGCCGGCCCGTGGACAGGTAGATCCCCAGAGCAGATGCCGGAATCAGCCCGACGAGTGCCGCCGACGCGAGCTTCGGACTGACGCGGCGTCGCACCGGGCGGTGCGTCAGTTCGGTGGGAAGTCGGTTTGCAACCGGGCGGCGGGTGTGGTGCAGGCAGCCGCCGATCAACTCGGCGACCCGCTCGGCCGACTCGGGACGCCGGTCCGCTTGGGGCTGCATCAACCGATCGACCAAGGCGTCGAACCACGGCGGCATCCGCTCGTTGACTTCGCAGATTCGTTTCGGCTGCCGTTCGCCAATCTGACGCAGCACGGCCAGCGGCGAAGGTCCGCGGAACGGCGCGACGCCGGTCGCCATCGCGTAAATCACGCTGCCGAGGCTGAACAGGTCGCTGCGGCAGGAGAGCGGTTCGCCACGGGCCTGTTCGGGGCTCATGTACGGCGGCGTTCCGGCGATCACTCCGCTGGCCGTCATCGCCGCGTCGTCGAGTGCCCGCGCCAACCCAAAGTCGCTGATCAGCACCCGATGGCCGCCCGGTTCGAGCAACACGTTGGCCGGCTTGATGTCGCGATGGATCAATCCCTGCCGGTGCGCCGCGGCCAGCCCTTCGGAAATTTGCAGCGCGATCCGCAGGCATTCTTCGAGTTCCAGCGGGCCGTCGCGATCGATGCGTTGCTGCAGGTTTCCGCCCGCGATGTAAGGCATCACCAGGTACGGCACGGGGGCATCGGCGGTGACGGAGTAAATCGGCACGACGCTCGGATGCACGATCGCGGCAGCGGCGCGGGCTTCGCGGAGGAACCGTTGCCGAGCGGTGCCGCTGCCGGCAAGGTGAGGCGCCAGCAACTTGATCGCCAGCGGCCGACCGAGATCCTCGTCCCAGGCCTGCAAGACGACTCCCATTCCACCTTGGCCGATGAGTCCCCGAATCGGATAACGGCCGAGCCGTCCCGGGCCGTCGTCGCACGGCCGCAGCAGCGATCGCACCCAGCCGATTTCCGCGAGGCCGGACAGGCTGCCCTTCTGCTCGGTCGATTCCGATTGCTCGGCATCCGCTCGTTCGAGGCCGCTGCCCGCGAGCGTTTCCCGGGCGGCGGACCAATCCTCGGCGCGGCCCGCGAGTGTCTCCAGTAGTCCGCAGCAGGATGAGCACGAATCAAGGTGCCGCGTCACGACCTCGGCTTCTTCGGCCGGCAGCGAATCGGCAAGCAGCTTGGCCAACGCCTCGGGGTCACAAGGAAAGACTCGCGCGATCATTCGTCTGCCTCCGTCACGGCCGTCTTGATTTTGGCGAGCACCCGGCAGCGGGCGACATAGACCGCGCCGACCGACACCCGCAGGCGCTTTGCGACACCGGCCGGCTCTTGGCCTTCGACGGCGGTGGCCCAAAACGCCTGCCAACTCGAATCGCTCACCGTCTCGCGAACCCGTGCGGCGGCGAAGCGGAACAGCGCCCGGCGACGTTCGAGTTCGAACAGCGACGATTCGTCACTCGTGTCGGGGACCTGTTCGAGCAGGCGAAAAAAATCGCTGCCCCCGCCGCCCCGCAGGCTGCTGCGGCGAATCCGGTCGATTGCGGCGTTGCGGGTGATGCGGGCCAGCCACCCGGCGAACCGCGGTTTGCCGGTCGGATCGAAGCGATGGATCGCCCCCGCCACGGCCAGCAGCACATCCTGAGTCACCTCGCGGGCGTCGGCGTCCTGCAACCCGCGAGCGCGAGCGAGCCGATAGATCACCGGTTCGTAGATGGCGAGAAAATCGGCCCAGGCCGCCGTATCTTCGGCAGAGCGGAGTCGCATCAGCAAGCTGGCCCGGGTTTCGATACTCATCAAGAAAAGCTCCTTTCTTTCAAGTTACACGCACGCGGCGGCCATTTCTTACAGCGGGCGGCGGCAAAAGCGGGCGGCGGTAAAAAGGAACTTGTTTCGTCGCCCTCAGTTGCCCGTGTTTGGCGGGCGTGCTGTTTCGTGCTGCGGACTACTCGGATCAAGTTCCGTGCTACGGCACCTCACGGAAATGAGCGGCCGAGTGAGGGTGAGGACGAATGGGGGCGACACGATTTGTCACGGACACGGAATTAATTCTGGGGGAACGGTGCGGCGTTCCTCGCCTTTGCCGAATGCTTTCCGCGTGCTTGCCGAGCGTTTGCAGGTCACTCGTCTGCCGCCTTTTCGGCCCTCCTTTTTTGCCGCCGATTCATCTGCCAAACTGCGAGGCATGGACCATTTCGTCGGCCCGGTTGGCGAGCATTCGGCTCGCGTGGGGCTGATGGAAAGGTGGCTACGAGTTGTCGAAATGGATGCGAAGGGGAGAGCAAGCATGAAGAGCGATCCGGTCGTCAAGAAGTTGGTCGAGTCGTTGAAGGAAACCAAGCGATCCGGTGCGTTTTCCTGTTCGGGGACGATCTCGCAAACGTCGTCACCGCTGGAGGTCAGCGGGTTCGGACCGGTCAAGCTGCCGATCACCAGCGGCACGGTTCGCAAATTGCGTGAGCTGGCGAGTCCGGCGCCGTATGGGAAGGGGACGGAAACGCTCGTCGACCCGAAGGTTCGTAAAACGCTGGAGATCGAACCGGCAGAGATCGAATTGTCGGCGTCGTTTCGGGCCGAGTTGGAGCGGGTCGGAGACGAGGTCGCGAAGGAATTGGGGCTGGAACGCGAACGCTTGGAAATTGAGCTGTACAAAGTGCTGGTGTACGAGCGGGGCGGAAAGTTCCTGCCACATCGCGACAGCGAGAAGCATCCGGGGATGGTCGCGACGTTGATCGTCGCGTTGCCGTCGCGGTTTCGGGGTGGGGAGTTGGTGATCAGCCACGACGGTCGCGAGCGGACTCACGAATTCGCTCAGGCCGCTGCGGGGACGGGGATCGAATACGCCGCCTTCTATGCCGATTGTCAGCATGAGGTGAAACGGGTCGCTTCAGGTTTGCGTGTCTGCTTGGCTTTCAACTTGATTTTGAAGCCGGCTGCCAAAACGAAAGGAGGGACGAAATCAGACGCGGACCCGGCGCTGGTGCGAGCGATCAGCGAGTGGGCGAGAGACCGTCGCGATGCCCCGATGGTTTTCGCGCTCGAGCACCATTACACGCAAGACGGTTTAGCCCCCGGCCTGCTTAAGGGGGTGGACCGGTTGATCCATGACCAGTTGATTGCCGCGGCCAAGGTTTCTGGTTGCCGCGTCCACTTCGGCCAGGTTTCGCGTCACCTTTCACAGGCCGCGTACGACGATGATTTCGGATACGACCGCTACGACAGATGGAGGAGCCGGCGGCAGAGCGAGCCGACCGATTTCAGCTCGCTGTCGATCGGCGAGGTCTATGAAGACGAAATCATCGTCGATGGTTGGAAGGATGCGCAAGGCGAACCGGTCGGCTTGCACCGACTGGGCTGTGACGCCTCGATGCTGATTTCGACCCAACCGGTCGAGGATTGGAAGCCGACCAGCGAGGACTACGAGGGCTACACCGGCAACGCCGGCAACGTGCTGGAACGCTGGTATCACCGCTCGGCCATCGTTTTGTGGGCCTACGATCATCACTTCGAGATGATCGCGAAAATGGGCGTGAGCGACGCGATCGAATTGCTGTTGGCGATGCGTGCGGACCTCGGGAATACGCCTGAAGAGTTGTTGGAACAAGCCACCGGGGATTGTCAGACGCTCGCGGAAGCGATCATCCGTCGCTGGCCGACGCGAATCCACCAGTTCGGACAAAGTAATTCGAACAAGAACGGCTGGATGGCCAAGTTTTCGGACGAGTTGGTGACTTTCGATGACCCGGATCTGGTCGGCGACTTCCTGCGGATGCTCGGCCAGAGGGATTGGACGCTCCCGTTGACACGGTTCGTCGAGACGGCGTGCGAGCGGATGGGGGCGGACGAGATTTTGCCGCATTTGCGGGATTTGGTCGTGACCGAAATTCAGCCAAACCAGTACGGGTGGGTCGCGATCGAAGGTTTGGCACCTCGCGACGCGAAGTGGATCGAGAGGCTCTGTGAGAAACATCAGCAACTCGGGATCGACGCGAGTGAATTGGCGGAGTTGCTCCGGTTGGCGATCGACCGATGGCAGAAGGAAGCCATGAACCCGAAACACTCCTCCGTCTACATCCAATCGGACAAGACTTGGTTGACGCTTTGCCGGGCGGTGCTGCTTCTGGATAACCCGGCGTTGATCAAGCGGGTGTTCCAAATTCCTAAGGAACTTCCACTGTCGCTCACGTCCGATCCACGTTTTCAGGCCGGCGCGGCCGCGGAGCTGCGGGATTGGTCGATCCGGCGATTCGGACAGGTTCCGCAGGCGGTCCAGACATGGGTTGCCGATATCGTGAGCAAGCTGGAAGAGTTGACCCAAGAGGAACCGGTGCGGCCGACCGATTTCACGCGTGACGCGCCGATCGGTTGTACGTGCGAGCATTGCCGGTCGCTGAAAGCATTCCTCGTCAACCCGACGGAGTCGACGATCAACCTCGGGTCGAACGACTACAATCGCCAACATTTGTCGCACGCGATTTCGGTCAACAAACTCGACGTGACCAGCAAGCTGGATCAGTCTCGTCGGCCCTACTCGTTGAAACTGACCAAGACGACAAAGTCTTACGACGAGGCCCGGAAACGTTATCAGCAAGACCTAAAGTTGCTCGCAAAACTAAGGTGACATGCCCCGAGTTCTCCACATCCCGGAAGGCGACACATACCTGCCAGTGGTGCCAACAGTCAGGTGGATAACGCCAGCCAAGATGCCGATTCTCCACAGCCCGGAGACGAAGGTGTGAAACGGCTTGAGCCTTGTCTATCGCATGGATCGACGAAATAGCTTTCAATTCAACTACTACCGCGTTAATCTCGTTCAGCGGATGCCGCTTCGCTCGATCGTCGATTTGCCTAATCCGTCTCGGAATTCGGGTTTCAGCACTCTTGGTGGGATGACCAGATCCCGGAAGTAGTTCGGATTCGGTTGGACGATCCGATCGACGGCGGCTTGAGTCTTTTCGTCTTCTCGGGTCTGCAGGCTTTGTGGTGCGCCGCGAACCAGTTTTCCGGTGAAGACTTCGCCACCATGCGAGTCGATTCGGAGCGAATGAATCCAGGCTTTGATCTGGACTTTCTCAGACGGGCCGTCGGGGCGGAAACCGGGCGGCGCGAAGATCGGACCGAAACCACGCCTAGTAAAATATTCGACTTCTTCTTGTTCGCCCCGCTCGAGTTTGATCGTGATGGTGTTGGGCGATTCGGCGACGAGGTTCCAGCCGACCCGCATCAGGTTCTGTTCGACGCCCGCCCGGATCGCGGCTTGCACTTCCGTGGGGACGTCGTCGATCTCATAACGAACGGTGACGTCATCCCCGGGTACGATCGCATAGATTTGGCTCGGGTCAGCCTCTTTGGCACGTCGCAACGGTTCGTCGTGCGGCAAACGCGACACCACGACGACGCTCTCGTCATCACCACCGAACGCCGAGACCAACGAATCGGCGACCGCGATCTGCGAACTCGCCTGCGAGTTGTAAGTCCACAGCGGCATGCCGGTTTCGACGTCGTACAGCACCTTGCCGACCATCAGGGCGTCACCGATCCAGCGGACTGTGGCTTGCGGGTTCCCCTCGGCGACGGCGATCGAGCCCGTTTCTTTGCCGTCGGCGGTGTCGTGAAGCGTCACCGTGAAGGGGTGAAACGCGGCGATCCGCTGGCCGCTCGGCGAGATCGCGATGCGGGTCGAGGCTTGGTCGCGGGTGATGCAGCCGACCAGCTTGCCGCTATCGGTTTCGATCGCCGCGATCGAGCTCCCGAATGGCAGCACGATCAAGTCACCGGCGGCAGAGATCTCGGCCGACAAGCTGCCGCCGCTGTGGCCGCGATACAACGCCCTCGGCCCCGGTTCGGCGTCCAGGTCCCAGAACGTCAGGTCATGCTTTTGGCTGATCGTCGCCAACTTGCCATCGGGCAAAAACGCCGCCCAGTGCAGTTCGTCCCAAGCCCCGCCGCCCGCCTTGAATTGGAACTCGGGTGTCAGCCGCATGTCGGCGATATGAAAGATCGCCAAGTCATTTCCCTTGTCGAAACCTTCGACTCGCACCGCCGCGACCCGAGACGCGTCGTGGCTGATCGCTAGTGCTTTCCAGGGTTGGTCGAAGGCGAACAGCGGCGAGACGTCACCCGAGCCGGCGTCGACGATCACGAAGTTGCTGAAGTCCTCACGACTGCCGCGTCCCTGTTGATAAGAATTGAGCAGAACGGTGCCCGACTGGCTGGCCGCCAGCACTCGCATCGACGCGAAGAACGGCTTCCGCAGCTCGGTGCGGATCACGATGTCATCGAGCTCGACCGCCGGAACAGCGGTCGGTTTCACGGCGGACCAGAAAGCTTCGTCGGGCGTCACCGACAGCGGACGGAAACCTTGCAGAACCGGTTCACGAACCGGCAGGCGGCCGACGATCTTGGCGGGCGATTCGGCAGCGCGACTTGGGACGCGGCCTGCGGACCGCAAAGCCGCCGGGCTGGGTCGCCCCGTGCCCGCTCGGGGACGCGAAGCCGGTTCCGGTGCTCCGCCGGCGAAGGGATTGTCCGGGTCTGGCTTGGCCGCGCCGGCACCCATCAACGCGGCTTCGGCCGTCAGGAAACTCTCAACGAACCGCCGGTCGCCGGTGCTCAATTTATCAACCGGCACGGTCACGACCTTTCCATCCGACTTGCGCAGTCGAACTTCCTGGCGATCCGCGTGAATCATCGACGCGGGGACCTCAAACCGCCCCGACTGGTCCGACCACGTCCGCTCATTGCCGAAACCGACCAACGGCCCAGACGGTTCGCCAGCGAACAGGGCACCGCCAACCCAGACCGCCCCGATGAGGAGCGGCCCCAAAACTGCCATACGGATCATGACACGTCTCCTGAGGAGTCCGAACGGAAAACAAGAAAAGTAGACGGATGAGAAAAACTGCGGGGCGATCGGCCGACGAGTCACGGAGCGAGCGTCAGCGTCGCCCCTTCGCGTTGATAGAGTTGGCTGAGTCCTTCCCAATCGGCCGCGTGCCGATCGGTCGTTTGGGCGAAAGTCAACGGCCGCGGGGCGATCAGGGCGCCGAGTTGCGGGACGTCAAAATGTTCCAACAGCCCAAAACAGAACGCTTCAGGTGCCGCCGTGACCGGTTCGTTCTTTTCGATCACCTCACGCAGACTGGCGCGAGCGCCGACCGACGTCACGGCGCGGATCGCTTGAGGTTCCAGGGCGGCTGAGATCAGCCCTATCGGTGCGGTGCGGTGACCGAGTGTCATCAGTTCGACCGCCGCGCCGTCGCGGGATGCGACCCAGCGGCCGATGGAAGTGATCTGGGACGCTTGAATCCCGATCGCTCGCTCGCCGATCGTGGCGACTAACAACGCCTGCAGGTAGCCGTGCGAGGGAAATTGGGACTGGCCGAAGTAGAACGGGTCGACCGCCAAGACCGCATCGCCGCGGGCAAGGATCGCGGTCACCGCTTCACCCGCTGACGCCAACCCCGATTCGCTGACCACCAGCACCGTGCTGGACGCGGACGTCCCTTGCCGAGTCAATTCGATCGCACCGACCGTCCAGGTTTCACCCAGCTTCAGCCTCAAGCGGCGAGACGTGATCCCGCCAGCGGTTTCCTCGCCGACCACCTCGGCGGTGACCGGGAACTCCGACGTGCGGACGAGTTTACGCAACGTTTGTCGGCGGGGCGTTTGCCAGGCTTCCAGCGGCTCGTCGCCGCTCGGCAAGGCGGCGTCACGCGGCAGCGATTCGGCTAGGCCCTTGGCCAGCGAATTCAACGACGCGTTGCCTTTCGGCAACGGCACTTCGATCTGTTCGGCTGACTTCAGTTCCGATTCGCTGGGGATCTCGGTCGTGACGAACGCCGGGTCGCCATCGTAAAAGTGATCGCCCAGCATGCGGTAGAAAGCCTCGCGGTTGTCCAAACCGAAATTGTGGTCACCGGGGTCCTCGCCCAAGTGCGTCCGCAATCGGTCGGGGCGGCCGTAGAGCCGGAAGATCGGTTCGGCGGCGGCCATCAGCGGCGGCAGGGCGTAACCGGCTTCGAAGCAGCAGTTGTCTTTCGTGTTGAACGTCAACAGCGTCGCCCGCGGGGCCAGCATCGCGGTCAGATGGGTGTAGTCCGCGACGGTCGCCAAATCGGTCGGCGTCTGTTCCGAATCGCCCAAGTCCTTCGTGTGTTGGTTGCGTGTCAGGAAACTGGAATAGCCCGCCACGGGGTTTGCCAAAGTGACACGGGTATCGAGCGAACTGATCGTGATCGTCTGCCACCCACCGCCGCTCAGCCCCGCGACGGCGACCCGCTGCGGGTCGGCGTTGGGGTGCTCCAACAACAGATCGATCCCGCGGCTCATCGAAAGATAAAACGGCGCTAAGCCGCTGGTGCCGCACAGGTCGAGCTGATTCATCACCGCGTGGCTGTTTTCGGCGCCGCGTAATTGCCCCATCCCGAGCCACTCGACGTTCAGAGCGAGCATGCCTCGTTTAGCCAAATTGATGCAGCGGAGCTGCTTGTAGTTCGCCGCCTTGCCTTGGCCGTCGTGGCCGTTGACGTTCAGCACCACGGGGCGGCGGTCGTCCGGTGTCATGCCGGTCGGTTCGTAGAGCAACGCGGGGATCGTCAGTCCCGGGACGACTTCGTAACGGAGTTTGCGGATCCGATAGCCGCCAACGCCCGCGTCATCAGCATCTCCGCCTGGGATGTCACCGACCCATTCGACTCGCGTCGGCAGCGTTCGCCACCGCGCCGCCTCGCCGCGAAAGACGACGTTCTCCAGCACCTCGGCTCGCATCCGATCGGCTTCGGCTTGCCACTGTTCCAAAGACTCGACAGCCGGCATCCGCGGGACGGACTTCTCGACCAGTGCGCGCGTTTCGACCAGCGTCGTGTCAGCCTCTAAAACCGCAGGCATCAACAGCCGATCGATCGTTTCCCGAACCGGCGGCTCGTCGCCCAGGGTGAACGGCGTGCAGCAGGCGAGCCAGGCGGCGATGAACATGAACCGGCGCAAACAGGCCATGGGCGGGACTCCGGAAGGGATCGGTGGGAGAAGCCGGTCGCTCGTTCGGAAACGGGTCGCACGAGCCGATCGGGGTAAGGTGATCGAAACGATGCCAGCGGATCGATCGGATCAGACCAAACGCCGACCGGGCTCCAGGATATCACGCCGCGTCCTGCTCCGCGTGAACAGCGTTTGGCCCGCGACTTCACAAGCCATTCGGCAAACGTTTCGTTCAGACCGCTGGGGCTGCTGCGGAGTGCTCGGGGCGAGCCCTGGGGCCGAGCCGGCCGAACATGCGGTCGAGTTCGTCGCGGCTGAAGAAAAGTGCTGTCGGACGGCCGTGAGGACAATGGTGCGTGTCCTGGTAGAGGTCGCGTTGTTCCAACAAGCTCGTGATCTCGTCCTGGGTCAACCGATCGCCCGCTTTGACGGCCGCCTTGCAGGCCATCGAATGGAGCAGATGATCCAACAGGTCGCGAGCCGCCGGGTCCTTGCCGGCGCCGAGGATCAGTTCGATCGCTTGGCGCAGCAGGTCGCCTGGGGAGATTTTCGGGAGCATCACCGGCCGGCCGCTGATCAAGATCGTGTCACCGCCGAAGTCGTCGATTTCCAGCCCGATCTGAGCCAACACGTCGCGGGCGTCGAGTGCCGCAACCCGCTCGGCCGGCGTCAGCGATACCGGTTCGGGGACGAGCAACCGCTGCGTTTCCAGCCTGCCGCCCTGTTCCAAGACCTTACCGCGAATCCGCTCGTACATCACCCGTTCGTGCAGGGCGTGCTGGTCGATAACGACCATCCCCGAATCGTCTTGGGTGACCAAATAGCGGTTGTGAATCTGCATCCCCAAGTACGAGTGCGTCGGCGCGTCGCTGGCGGGTTCTGCGGTCGGAGTCACATGCGGTGCCGTTGGCGCGGAACCGGTCGGCGGGGCCGCGTCCGAACGACCTTCCGCAGGTAGCGCGGTCGGCCCGCTGACATCCCACGGGGCCGCGTCGCCCCGAAACGGTCGGAACTCGGGCACTCCGCCCGAAAGCCGAGCGGTGACCTGAGTCGTCTTGCCTGTCTTAGCCCACGCGATCACCTGTTGCCGGTGCGCCGATTCGCCGGGTGTCGACCAATCGTCCGCCCCGTGCGGCGGCGAGACGCCGGAACCGGCCAAGCCGTCAGCATGGGACGTGTTCGAATCGGGATGCCGAGCGATCCCCAGCGGCCCGCCGGTTACCCCGGACGACGGGTCGTCGACCCGCGCGATGGAGGCTGCGGAGTCGGCGGACAGGCCGTTGGAACCGGCGGACAGGCCGTTGGAGCCGGCGGACGAGGCGGGTGCCGACGGCGGTGATGCTCCTGTCGGGCCGACTCGCATCGTCATGTCGGTGGTCAAGAATTGGTGCCGCAAGGTTTGCAGCAGACGGGCATAGACACGCCCGGAATCGGTGAAACGAACTTCCAGCTTGGTCGGGTGGACGTTGACGTCGACCATGTCAGCCGGCATATCGAGCCTTAGGAAGCAGACCGGGTGGCGGCCGACCATCAGCAGCCCGCGGTAGGCTTCGCCCAAAGCGTGCTGCAACGACCGGTCGCGGATATGGCGGCCGTTGAGGAACAGGTACTGCATCCGGGGGTTGCCCCGATTGACCGACGGTTCGCACGCATAGCCGCTGACCCGGATCTCCCCTTCGTTGCTGTCGATCCGAATCAAGGCCTCGCCGACCTCGGGGCCGAAGAAGGCCGCGATCCGTTCGGCCCACCGCGTCGTCGGCGGCAGGTCATGTTGCACCCGGTCGCCGTTGCGCAGCACCATGTGGACGTGAGGATAGGCGAGCGCCAGCCGCGTGAAGGCTTCGGTGATGTGCCCGCTCTCGGTCTGCGGCGTCCGCATGAACTTGCGGCGAACCGGCGTGTTGAAGAACAGGTTGCGGACTTCGACGACCGTCCCGACGGGACAACCGCAGGGCATCGGCGGTTCGGCATGCCCGCCGCGAACGACGATTTCCGCCCCTTCCCCAGCCCCCACGGCCCCAGCCCCCACGGCACGGCTGCGGATGGTCAGTTGCGATACCGACGCGATCGACGCCATCGCCTCGCCACGAAACCCCAACGTCTCGATGTGAAACAGCGACCCTTCGTCCGGCAGCTTGCTGGTCGCGTGACTGGCGATCGCCAACGGCAACTGGTCGGGCGTCATCCCGCAACCGTCGTCGCTGATCCGGATCAATTCGCTGCCGCCACCCATGATCGTCACTTCGACCCGTCGCGACCCGGCATCAAGGCTGTTTTCGACCAGCTCCTTCACCACCGAGGCGGGGCGTTCGATGACTTCGCCCGCGGCGATTTGGTTGACGAGTTGCTGCGGCAGTTGGCGGATGATCGGCATTCCCGAATTGTATCGATCGGGCCGGAATGCCCCAACCACCCGGACGAGTTGGCCCCCAAAGGTGTTGGACTCACGGGAAAAGCTCGAACTCACGGGCAAGGCTTGAACTCACGGGCAAGGCTTGAACTTGCGGGCAAGGCTTGAACTTGCGGGCAATGCTTGGTCAGGCCAGTTGAATCGGTTACCGGGATCTGTCCAGGTTTTCACGATCGGCTCGGACCGTCCAGCGGCCGTGGCGGTTGACCACCACGCGTTCGGCGTCCCTCGTTCCCCAACTGAGCAAAAAATCTGTCGTTGCAACCGGCTTGGGGCAGGCGATTTTCTGATCAGCGTCGTCTATGTTGGGCATCCGAGTCGGTTCGATCTTGGTGGATGTCAGCCAACCGGTGGAGCCGGCCAGGCGACGGGCGGCTGGACGGGCGATTGTCAGTTGCCGGCCTGTCCGGTTGCGATTTTTTTGCCAAGATCGGACGCCGACCAACGAATAACCAACACGTACGGTTGCCGAGACCCGCATCCGCCTGGAACCGGCCGGTCGATTCCCCGTCGCGGTCCGTGCGTCTCGCGACTGTCAGAACTCGCGACCGCCAGCGGGCGATGCAGACGGTTGACGACACGAAATAGCAACGATTCGGATTGTCGGCGGCGATAGCCTGAGCCTCCCAAGGTACCTGAGCCCTTCAGGATGGACTGACGGTTCCGACGCGAACGCGAATTTCACAAGATCCCTCACTCGCCGTGCTCTCCTTCGCGGAGAACACTTCGAACCAGGAGTTTTCCAGCATGAGCAGTTCCCCGCCGCCCCCCGATTCGGGATTGCCCGGCAACACCGGCGCACCCGACATGAACATCGGCTGTCCCCACTGTCAGGTTTGGCTAGCGGTTCCGGCGACCGAAGCGGGCCAGACCTTCGCTTGCCCGAAGTGCGGCGGCCATTTCCTCGTCCCCATCCCCCAAGCGCGAACCTTCGGCGGCGGCTTGGGCGAACACCCGGATTACCACGAGTTCACTGGCAAAAAGATCGCGGCCGGGGTCTGTGGCATCCTCTTGGGCGCTTTCGGCGTCCACAAGTTCATCCTCGGTTTGAATCAATCCGGTTCGATCATGCTGGCGGTGACCATCGGCGGCATCATCCTCGGCGGTTGTCTCATCGTGCCCGTGCTGGCGACGCTGGCGATGTCCGCGGTCGGGGTGATCGAAGGGATCCTCTACATGACCAAATCGAACGACGATTTCTACGAAACCTACGCGGTCAAGAAAAAAGAGTGGTTCTGACCGGCATCCGCTGACAAGATCACACCGTCCGGCAGGTCGGCCGTCAGTCAACTGGGGGGCGAGCGGTGCGGAACAGGTCGAGCCACCCCAGCATCATCGCTCGTCCGACGCTCGGTTCCCGCTCGCGGTATTCCTCGACAGTCACCCCCCAATAGAACCCGAACCAGCCGCTCGCGGACGATCGGGACCGGACCAAAAAATCGGCGAACTCGTCGATGTCGCACCGCAGCGGAAAGGTCTCTTCGATCACGACCGGCTTACCCACCTTGGCGAACCGCTCCAGCTTTTGAAGCGCCTCGTCGACTTTGCCCCGCTCCGGATAGAGATGCACGGCGAGAAAATCGAGCCGCTCGGCGATCTGGTCGGGGATGAAGCCCGAAGTCAAACCCGGGCCGTCGAGGCTCCAGTCGACCAAACCGACCGTGACCAGCGTTTCGGTGTCGACTTCGCGGATCGCGTCGACGAGCGTCGCGATCCAGCCGCGTGCGATTTCCGGACGAGGCCGGCCGCCGCGGTCGAGCGAAATGAATTGGACGAAATGCTTGCCGCCGAAACCGCCACCCAACCAATCGGTCCGCTTCTGATCGCCTCCCGGCACGACCGGCTCGTTCATCAGGTTGTAGCAAAAGACCGCGGGGCTCGATCGCCCCACCACCGCGACCGCTCGCCAAAAGACAGCCTGTGCCGCCCACCGCTGCTGCTCATCCAGCTCATCAAACCACGCCGGAACCGCCTCGCGGTGATAACATCCCAGCCCGGTCAGATTCAGATACAGGCGTTCGCGCTCGGCCAGTTCGATCAACCGCCGGAGCTGCTTCAAGGACGATTCACGCACCCGCGTGGGGCTGTCCAAGAACGCCCCGGTCTGCAAGTGGATCCGCACCACGTTTGCCCCCAAACGTTTCATCTCGGCAAACGCCGACTCCACCAACGGCCACTCGGACTCCCAAAAATCCTCCAACAACCGGCCGTCGTCCAACCGATCGAAATTGAATCCCCAAGGTACCATCGGCGTCTGGCTGTCGCCCAAGACGAACCCCCGGCCGTCGCTCGCGATTCGTACCCGGACCAATCGGCGGTCGCCTTCCGGCTGATCCGCGGCGATCAAGC
>RECD01000042.1 GCA_007694185.1 Planctomycetaceae bacterium | reverse complement strand
CCAGAACTCGAATCTGGGACCTCGTCGTTATCAGCGACGCGCTCTAACCAACTGAGCTACACGCCCGTCGAAGGGACTCAGTTTTATTCGGAGAAGCCCGCTTTCGCAAGCGGATCTGGAGCGGCTTTACTGAGTTTCCTGATCTGGCGCCGAAAAATCGGAATTAGTCGACCAAAACTGCGAAGAAGTACCGTCCTGGCACGGTTCTCGCCGCTGGCAGGCTTCCCAATGTTCGCAGGTCCCATTTGCCCCAGAGCGTGTGGCGCGTTAAACCTTGCCGCGTCCAAGCGGAATTCTGCGAAAACTGGCTCGACACGACCGTTCTTTGGCGTTGATGAAGGGGGTTGTTGGCTTGGCCAAAATAGGCAGTTTGCGAGGTTTTGTTTTCAGCGAATGTGCGAACGGCAGCGGTTTTGCTGGAAGTGTGGGGCGTGAAATGTCGATCCGATACTAGCGAAAGTGCGGAAAATCGGTTTTCCGCGACCGTTCATTTTTGGTTCAATGGTGCGGGTGACGCTGTTTCAGATAGGGCTCCGCTGGTTGAGAGGGATCGTGATGCCGAACTGGATGATGGATCGTTGTTTCCGTTTCGAGCTGGGTGGTCGCGTGTCGATTTTATCCTGGTTGGTCGCCGGTGGCATGTTGACGGTATCCGGGGCCCCCGCGATCGCGGCCGGCCCGAGCGCCGCGGCGGCACTCGCCCTGCGCCCGGTTCAGAAGGACGTTGTTTACCAACAGGTTGCCGAGGCGGATGTCGATTCGTGCCGGGTCGAGGACCTGCGCGAGGGAGACTGGTCGGGTTGGCTCGTGGTGACGGCGGACGGAACCCGGTTGCGGCGATTTGCTGACACCAACGGTGACAAGAAGATCGATTTGTGGTGCTACTTCGATCAGGGGGTCGAGGTCTATCGGGACGTCGACGCCGACTTCAACGGCAAGGCCGATCAATACCGCTGGATGGGCACCGCCGGGACGCGGTGGGGAATCGACGAGAACGAAGACGGCACAATCAATCGCTGGAAGCAAATTTCGGCCGAAGAAGTCTCTGCGGAGGTGATCGCGGCCTTGGCTCAACGGGACGCCAAACGGTTCGTTCGCTTGTTGGCAAGCGAAGCCGAAATCGATGGCTTGGGGCTTGGTAAAGAAACGGCGGAACGGATCAAGGCAAAGACCGCGAAGGCGTCTGCCGGCTTCGCCAAGTTGGCTGAGAGCCAAACGGTGGTCGGACCGAAGGCCCGTTGGGTCCAATTCGCTTCCACGACCCCGGGGATCGTGCCTGCCGGTACACAAGGGTCGACAAAGGATTTGAAGGTCTACGAGAACGCGGTCGCGATGTTCGACGGTGCGGAACGGGGCGGCCAAGTGATCGTGGGGACGCTGATCCAGATCGGTGACGCCTGGCGGCTGATCGACTTGCCACAGGTGATCGGTGAAGACGGTCCGCTGTCACAGGTCGCGGGCAATTTCTTCACCCCCGGAACCGGTTTGGCAACCAACTCGGTCAGCGGCGGTAGCGTCGGGGCGGAGACCCAAGAGTTGGTCGGTAACTTGGAGAAGATCGATCGTCAGCTCGCCACGGCATCGAAGCCGGCTGACCAAGCCGAGCTGAATCGCCGACGGGTCGACGTGGTCGAGCGGTTGATCGCGACTTCGGGCACCGGTGACGAGCGAGACACTTGGATGCGCCAGTTGGTCGACACGGTCAGCGTGGCGGTACAAAGTGGCACCTATCCCGACGGCTTGGCACGGCTGCGGCGATTCAGCGACGATTTGCCTCAGGACAACGAGTCGCTGCAAGCTTACGTTAAATTCCAGATCATCAGCACCGAGTATGTCAGCAAGCAGACGCCGGACGCCGACTTCGCACGGGTGCAGGAGTGGTACCTGACCGAGTTGGCCAAGTTCGTCGACAGCTACCCGACGACCCCCGAAGCGGCTCAGGCGTTGCTGCAATTGGCGCTGAGCAAAGAGTTCGAAGAGCGGGAATCAGAAGCGTTGGAGTACTACGCTCGGGTTGCCAAGTCGTTCGAGGGCACCGACATGGCCGAAAAGGCGGCTGGGGCAGTTCGGCGGTTGGAGGCGACCGGCAAGCCGTTGGCCTTCCGTGGCCGTACGATTCAGGGCGAGCCGTTCGATTTGGCGAGTTTGCAGGGCAAACCGGTCGTGATCCATTACTGGGCGACCTGGTGTGAAGCTTGCAAGCAAGACATGAAGCTGCTGCGGCAATTGCAGGCAAAATACCAGTCGGCCGGCTTGCAAATCGTCGGCATCAATGTCGATAGCACCCGGAATCAGGCCACGGCTTACCTGCAGTCCAACCCGTCCCCCTGGGTTCATTTGTATGAGGACGGCGGGTTGGAATCGAGCGGATTGGCGAAGCAGTTGGGCGTCCAGACGCTGCCGATGATGTTGCTGATCGACGGCACCGGCCGAGTCGTTTCGAACAACGTCCATTCCGCCTCGTTGGATGCGGAACTGGCGAAGATCGCGAAACCGTTGGCGAAGCCGCGATGACGGACCGTCCGAACGCGGCGCGTCGCCGATTCATCGTGATCGGGATCGGCGTCGCGACCGTGATCGGCTTGTGGCGGGAACTGCAACCCGCACTCTCTGAACCTCGGGTTGCTCCGATCGCCTTGCGGTCGGAGCAGCAACCGGCCCCCGCTGGGGAACCGACGTTCATCGTTTCGTTTTTGCAGGCCGTTCCCGAAGCCCCGTCGGTCCACGCGTCGACGATCACGCGATTGACCGGAGGCGATCTGCTGGCCGCCTGGTTCGGCGGTTCCCGCGAAGGGGCCCAGGATGTCGCGATTTATTTGGCCCGGTGGGACCATTCCCAGCAGAGTTGGGGGCCGGCGAAGAGGTGGATCGATCGCGGTGCGGCAACCCGTGAACTCGGACGCGAGGTGAAGAAGCTCGGCAATCCCGTGCTTCACCAAGACCCCGCCGGCCGCATTTGGCTCTACTTCACGACGGTCTCTGTGGGTGGCTGGAGCGGTTCGTCGATCTCGGTCAAGCATTCCGACGACGACGGGGGCACCTGGAGCGCTGCTCGCCGGTTGATCACCACCCCGTTTCTAAATCTCGGAACGTTGGTTCGCAATTCGCCGATCGACATAGCCGATGGCGGCGTGCTGCTTCCTTGTTATCACGAGTTTCTGCGAAAGTACGGTTTGATCGTGCGGTTGGACCGGGACGGCCGGTTGGTCACCTGCTACGCGATGAACTCCGGGACGGATGCGTTGCAGCCGGCGATCGCGGCCGAGTCGGATCAGGGCCTCGTGGCCTTCTATCGACGGGGGGGCCGAACGGCTCCGCGGATCCTGTCAAATCGCTCCTCGGACGGAGGGGCGACCTGGACCCCCGCGGAACCGATCGTATTGCCCAACCCCAGCTCTTCGGTCGCCGTGCTGCGTCGACATGGAGACCGAGGTGGGTTCCTGCTGGCGTTCAACCCAGACGAACAGCGTCGCGACCGATTGGCATTGGCCGTCACCGAGCCCGGCGGCGACTGGCGGGTCGTCCACACGTTCGATCCGGTGCCGGACGGAACGGAATCGTCCTACCCGACCTTGATCCGCGGGACTGGGGATGAATACCACCTGACCTACACTTGGGGACGAACCGAGATCGCCCACGTCCGCTTCGACGAAGCTTGGTTGGAGCGTCTTCCATGATCGCCGCAATCTGGCTCCCGGCACCCTGGGCTTGGTCACATCTGTCGTTCGCTTTGCTGGTCGCCGCGGTGGCTGCTGCGGGCTTGCAGGCCTGGTCGTTGGGCTGCCGCTGGCTGAGATCCCGTGGCGGGAGCGAGGACGCGGATGGGGGGTCCGTTGACCAGATGTCCGAATCGTTGTCGAAACCGGGACGCGGAATCGCCAATCGCCCGCTGGTCCTGTTGGTTGTCGGTTTGGTGTTGGGGTTTCTGCCGGTGGGGGCGACCGACTTGAGCGGGCATTGGTTGGCTTACACGGGCGAACTCAGCTTCCCCACATTGGCCTACCTGTGGTTGGTGACACTCGCCCTTTGCGGGCGGATGACGGATCGCTCGTCGGCGACAAAGAAGGCTGAGGAAAGGATTGCGGCGGAAAGCGTGACGGCGACCCGTATCAGCAGCAGCGGAGCCATTCGCCGGACACTAGCCGCGCGGTCTGCCGATCCGCCCTGGAGCGACTCCCGCTGGCCGGAGCGGATCGTCTGGTTGCTGCTCGGCACGTTGCTTTACACGACGGCGTTGTCCGGCCAGGGCCCCGACTTCTATCGGTGGGGCTATGCGTCGACACCGAGTTGGTTAACGCTCCTGGCCGCCGTCGGCCTGCACTGGGCAGGTCGCTGGGATTTGGCGGCGATCGCCGTGGGTACGGTCCTCAGTTGGCAACTGCGGCTTTCGGGGGCCGTCAATTTCTGGGATTGCGCCATCGATCCGCTGCTGGTTGGGAGTTCGGTGGTGATGCTGCTTGGGCAATTGGTCAGGGTGATCATTCGCCCCGTAGTCGGGGCGACCGACCACCGGTTTTACGATGGGGATAGCGCTGCCGGGGACAAAAGTCCAGAGTTGGCGTAAACTGGAAGCGTACGAACCGCCAGCGGCTGGCGGCATGCGACATTCCAGCGATCGAACGGCGGTTGATGCAAACCTTTCTGGGCGGGATTTCGATCACCTGTTTCGTCGGCAGCTACGTGGTGGCGATGTTGTTGGACATCAGCCGCTCGGTCGGCAAGCTTCCGGGGCGTGGGGTGCTGACCATCGGGTTCACCTTGGCCGGCTTGTTTACCCAAGCCGTTTACCTGATCGTCCGCGCGGTCGGCGAGAACGAATCGGGTGACCGTGGGCTGTTGGCCGGTTGGCATGATTGGTCGCTGCTGGTCGCCTGGGGATTGGCGGCCTGCTTCCTGACGCTCTACCTGCGTCGTCCCGATACCAGCGTGGGGCTGTTCCTGTTGCCACCGGTGCTGGTGCTGGTCGCTTTGGCTTGGCCGATGCGGTCGTGGGAACCGTTTTCCCGCGACCAAGCGGTCGGCCTTTGGCGGACGGCTCATGGTCTGTCGATGATGGTCGGGACGGCGGCGGTGCTGATGGGATTCATCGCCGGGCTGATGTATCTGACTCAAGCTCGTCGCTTGCGGAGCAAACAGGTCGGCGGGCGAGGGTTGAGACTGCCGACCTTGGAGCGGCTCCAGGCGATGAACCGGCATTGCTTGGTGGTCAGCACGATCGCGGTCGGGATCGGGCTGGTTGCCGGGGTGGTGATGAACCTGAATCGCTGGGGCAACGTTTCTTGGAATGAGGGTGGTGTGATCCTGTCGCTGATCCTGCTGGTTTGGCTGTTGGCGGCGACCGCGGCCGAATTTTTCTACCGCCCAGCCCGGCAGGGACGCAAAATCGTCTACTTGACACTGGCCAGCTTCGGATTTTTGGTGTTGGCGATCTACGGGACGTTGTCGAGCGAACACGCTCGAGGTTCCGCCGATTCCGCCACGACAACGTCGCTTCCAGTCGAGGGTGACCTGTCGTGAAGCTGCAAATGATCGGGTGCAGTCACCAAACGGCGGCTGTCGATTTCCGTGAGCGATTGTCGTTCGATCCCGACCAGGCGCGGCAGGCGATTTTGGCGTTTCGCGATGAGTACCCCGCTTGCGAACTGGTTCTGCTCAGTACCTGCAACCGGGTCGAACTCTACACCGCGGCGGGTGAGTCAGCCCCCGGCAAGGATCTGGATGGCGGACCGGACCGTTCCGAGGTGATCGAGTTTTTGGCTCGCCAGCGCCGGATGTCGACCGACACCTTGTTCGACACGATGATCTACCGCAGCGGGACCGAAGCGGTTTCGCACCTGTTCGCCGTGGCGGCGAGTTTGGACAGCATGGTGGT
>RECD01000070.1 GCA_007694185.1 Planctomycetaceae bacterium | reverse complement strand
CTCAGGTTATGTGGATGCCACGCTTTATCCACGCCGCCGAAATGATGTGTCGCCCTCCGGGCTTTGTGAGTTTATTTTCCTGGTCCCGGTGGCTTACGCCACCGGCAAGTATGTGTCGCCCTCCGGGCTCCGGGCTAAGAAAGCAGGCGGTCATTCTCGACTCCGGCCTTGCGCCATCGGCGGGGTAATCGGCCCCACAAAATTTTTCCGGAAAATTCTGGGCGACCTTTCAACGCCGGTGTCGGATAATGCGTTCGAGTTATGCGGAATAAGACCTGTTGAAGCCCTTAGCTTTGGCCCAAAAGTAAGCGTTCAGCGTCGTCAAACCCAAGTTGGAACTTCGCCACGGCCGCGTCAGATCAGATTCTGCACCGTCACTTCCGCTGATTGTACCGCCATGACTGCTGCTACACCAGCTTTTCCCGGCACCAGGAACAACGTTGGGCCGCGGAAGACCTTCGAAGAGCTCGGTCTACGTTTTTGACGGAACCCAGCCAGCTCATTCGGTTCTTGTAAACTCCGCGTCATTGTTCGTGGTTGAATCTGATTGAAATTTGGTACGGAACGCTGCGGCGAAAGCGGTCCATCCGGGTTTATCGTGGGTGGAGGTCTAAGCCGCCACAGAAAAAGAAGATCGCGGTCTTGAAGTTTTCGATGTTTCGGAACCCGCCAACCCTTCGTTTAATCGACATGATTTTGCTGTTCATACCTTTGGCGACGGCGTTGGTAATGCCGTGCGTGCAGCAGGGCGAGCAGCGGAAGAAACAGTACCGTCGAAAGTAGCAGGCATACTCCGTGTGCCGCAGCTGAGTGCGGACGGCACTCGGAGTGTGCCTGCTACTGGGGTAAATTAATTTCTGCCGCTCGCCTAGCTGACAACGTTGCAAAGGCGATCTCTGATGGTGCGTGCCCCGGCCGAGCTCACTGGACCGCAAAGCTCCGCCCGATCCCGCTGGAGGCCCCGGTCACCACCGTTATTAAGCCGTCAGCCTGCCGATCCGCCATCTGCACGATCCTAACCCGTTCGGAAATACCTCGAGGAAGCCCGTTGGGCCGACGCGAGGCCGGCGGGCGGATTCCCGATGTGCTCGGAGCTTCAAGGGAGCGACCGCTTTCGATCGCTGTGACGCTACACACCGTTCGCTTGATCGCTTAGAAACAGAGCCGAAGGTCGAATGCCTGCAAAGCGGTGATTCTGAACGGACAGCAGCGATGCTCTCATCTCGATCGGAAGCACCGAAGCGCAGACTGTCGCTCTCGTCCCTTCGCAATCACCTACGTCTCAGCCCGAACGCTCCAGGATCATCCCATGGGAAAATATGCGAAACAGATTCTCGAACGCTTCACTCGTGAGCTCTCCGCGTCGAGGGAGTCGGCGGATCTGCCGGGCGAACTTCAGGACGAGTTCGATGCGGTCGATCCGTTGTGGGACGTCGAATCACTGGTTGAGGACGACTACGACCCGATGCACGCCGTGTACGCTTGCAGCCACAACGCGACCACCCTTTTCGTCGAAGCCGTCTCGCGATTTCCGGAGCTGGCGGTCTGGAGGGAAGCCATCGAGGCGGCCCAGGACGAATACACGCCGGAAGGTCCGCCGATCAGCCCGCTGACCGGCAGTTTTTTCTGGAGCTGGGCGATCTACGATTTCCGGATCGGCCGGAGCACCGACACGATGGCTCTGTGCCAACTCGTCGCCAATGACGTGATTCGACTTGGAGGCCTCGATCTGAATGCGCTCGAAAACCTGGCGTTATCTCGGATGGGGATTTACGAACAGATCGGCCACAAGGGCGACCTCATCCGACTCCAAGAGTTGGTCACTGGCGCGACCTTCGATTGTCACTGTCCCACCGACTACTCGGGCAATCGAGGGGAGCTCTGGTACGTGCGGCTGGCCGATTCGCTGGACCCGGAAACCGCCCCCTACAGCATCATGATCACGACGCCTTACATTTTGGTGGAAACCAAAAAATCGGACTGGGTCAGCTACCTGCAGCGGGCGATGCCGAAATTGAAGGGCGAGTCGGTCGCGGAGCGTTTATACGACCTGTTGAAACATGGACGCGATCGCTTTCAGTGGCACGAATTCGTGTTTCAGGGATACGTCGACGCGACGAGCGAAGTCGTTTACCTGACCGGAATCCCCGACCGCCCCGAAACGCTGCCCCACGCCTGACCTGATCGCCGGTGGCCGACCGAGAGTCGGTCACTCGCTTGAAATCGTTCGGTACGGCTCAGCGGCCGACCAAGGCGGCCAGTTTTTCTTTGATGAATCGCGAGATCCCGCCTCCGGCGCCGGCGACGGGGATCAGATCATAAGCGACAAATTGTTCGAACTCGTCGCTGGAGTCCGCCGGTATCGGATCGAAATCCAAGCCCTTGGTCTCGGCCAAACGCATCGCTCGGGGGATGTGAAAGGCGCTGGTGATCAAACCGACCGGCTCGTCCAGTCGCAGCGTTTCGGGCGGCTGTTCGAACAGCCGCACGAGATTGGCCATTTCTCCCAGCGTGTTCTCCCCGGGGGAACCGAAGATCCGATCGTCCGGCACGCCCATGCCGATCAACAGTTGCCGACCTACCTCGGACGGGTCGCCCGGCCGTGGTTCGAGCATTTCGGCTTCGGTCAGCCCCAGCGGGCGGGCTCCGCTGCCGGTGCAAATGATCGATTCGACTTTGCCCGCATGCCACATCCGGGCTGCCAATCCCAAGCGTTCACCGGATGAGCCGAGTTCCGGATGGCCGGCGCGGTTCAATTTCGCCGCCCCGCCCAACACGACGACGGCGGAATAAGACTTCGCCTCCGGATCGATCGGGGAAACCTCCAGCGGCGGAACTTCCAACGCCTTCATCAGCCGTTTGGAGATCGGTTGCGAAAAGGACAGCCAGATGACGACGCTGACGAGCAGCCATTTGCCGGCGGCCGAACGGTCGCCGAGTCGCAACCAGTAGACGGCCAACGCTATCGAACCGAGCCAAAAGAGCGAGACCGGCATGATCAGGTCGGTCATCGCCCGCTGGCCCATCGAAATCCCCGACAGGTAGACCGTTCCCAGCACCGGCACGGCGGCGACCGCTGCGACGGCCAGGATCGCCAGGACGGCGGCAGACAGGCGAGTTTTCTCGATCGACACGTGGGCAGCCTTCCGATGGGCGGGGCGTTTGGTAAATTTCCTCACCTGCGATTCTAGTTGCCGATTTGCTAAACTTCGACCGCTGCTCCACGGTCGGCCCAGGTCGCTCGGCTGACTTTGGATCGTGCGGTAAAAAAGCGTCCGGAACCTTTTCTGCAAAGCACCCGAAGGGCGAGTTCCTCGCAAAAGGTTCCGGACACTTTTTGCCGCTCATTGCCAACCAACGATCCACACAATTTGCGTTTGTGGCAGTTTTTGCCGCGAATTCTGACCACAACCCGCTGCTCCAACCTCGGTTCCGTCACCCCATGCCTCGCGATTTTTTGAAAGACGTTGCCGACGAATACGATGTCATCGTGATCGGCAGCGGCCTGGCGGGCCTGACCAGCGCCAACATCTTGGGCCGAGCCGGCCATCGCGTTTTGCTGCTGGAGCAGCACTACAAGCTCGGCGGTTTGGCGACCTGGTTCCTCCGCCCCGGCGGTCACGTGTTCGACATCTCGTTGCACGGCTTCCCGCACGGCATGATCAAGTCCTGCCGTCGCTACTGGAACGCGGACATCGCCGATCGGATCGTCCAGTTGAAGAACATCCGCTTCGACAACCCGATGTTTTCGTTGACGACCACGTTCAACCGCGAGGACTTCACGCGGTTGCTATCGGGGCGGTTCGGGATCGCGGAAACGGTCGTGAGCGAATTCTTCGACACCGCGCGGGGGATGAACTTTTTCGACGACCAGACGACGACGACGCGGCAGTTATTCGACCGTTTTTTCCCCGGCCGCGAAGACGTCGTGCGGCTGTTGATGGAACCGATCACCTACGCCAACGGGTCGACTCTGGAAGACCCGGCGATTACCTACGGGATCGTCTTCAGCAACTTCATGAGCAAGGGTGTCTTCATCTACCAGGGTGGTACGGACGACTTGATTTCGCGGATGAAGCGAGAACTGGCCAGGAACAACGTCGATGTTGCGATCCGCTGCCCCGTCGACCGGATCGTCGTCGAAGGGGGCCGAGTCAGGGCGGTCGAAGTTCACGGGCAACCGATCCGTTGTCGGGCTGTGGTCAGCAACGCGAACCTTCGCTCGACGATCCTCGACATGCTCGGCCCCGATTCGCTCGACCCCGACTTCGTGGCCGCAGCCGAAGCGGTGCGACTGAACAACAGCAGCACCCAGGTCTACATGGCGATGAAGCCGGGAGTCGAAATCGACGAGTCGACGGGCGACTTGCTGTTCACCAGCACCGCACCGGTCTTTCGCACCGACCTGCTGCTCAGCCGCGACATCACCAGCCGCACGTTCAGTTTTTACTATCCGAGCACCCGCCCCGATAAGAAACGCCGCCACGCCGTGGTCAGCAGCACGAACGCGAACTGGAGTGACTGGGCGAATCTGTCGGAATCGGAATACCAGCATAGCAAGCAGGAACTGATCGACACGACGATCGACGCTCTCGAAAAGTACGTCCCCGATGCCCGAGAAAAGATCGAGTGGGCCGAGGCGGCGACGCCTCGCACTTTCAATCATTACACCCGCCATCAACTGGGGGCCAGCTTCGGAACCAAGTTCGAAGGACTGGGGGTCAGCCGCGCGTTGCCACAGCAGGTCGAAGGGATGTACCACGCCGGGAGCGTGGGGATCATCATGAGCGGCTGGCTGGGGGCGATCAATTACGGCGTGATCGTCAGCAACGAAGTCGACCAGCAGTTATCGTCGCAGGCCGCGCCCCGCTGATCGGCAGGCGAATAACCGCACCTCCGGCAGAGGCTGTGCATTGTTGCGAAAGGCAAAGTAGTAGGCACACGCCGTGTGCCGTGACACTCTCAAAGCAACGCTTTTGGGAGTAAGGCGGACGGCACATGGACTGTGCCTGCTACTTTGAGAATTCACCCCAGCCGCTCTCGCCGCACGTGGCAGCGAGTGCGACCCACACGTCACGCCGTTCCCTTCGGTCGCGGACCAGATCATCCGATTCGGTCGAAAGCGACCGCACATCACGGGACCGCGAGCGACTGATCCGGCGTTCGTCAACTGCCGCCGACGATGGTGAACTGCGCCGTCGATCCGGCGGGTTTGACCACTTCGATCAATACCGATTCGACCGCTTCGCCAGCCGGCACGATGACCTGCACCGCCTGCCGCCCGACCGGCCAATCGGACACGGCCCCCGGTTCGACCTCGCGGTCACCGAGGATTAGCCTCACCCGTTGGGGGCCGACTACCTTGACCGCGAGCGGCCCGGCGACACCGATGTCGACATGGCCACGCAGCACCAGTGGCGCCGAGCGGTCAGACTGGCGGGCCGCTGCCGACAGCGATTCCGCGGGGAGCACGCCGTTGATCAGGGCATAAGCCGGTTGCCAAGCCGTCACCGGCAATTCGTCGAGCGCCTTGACCAGTTCACCGGGGCGTCGGTCCCACGCGAAGTCGACGGGCGCTTCGGCGAGCGTGTCGACTCGGTTGATCGTCGGCCGGGTTTGAACGGCGTATTCACCCGGCTTGCCGAGCGCCGCGAGGAACGCGACCAAATCGATCAGTTCGTCTTCGGTCAACAGGTGATGCTGACCCTCGGGCATCAACGACTTCCCTTCGGATTCGTCCTCGATGTCGTCGATCGGCACGACGATCTCGCGACCGTTTTCGTCACGCAAGATCAGCCGGCGATCGTCGCGGTCGACTTGGACGCCTCGCAGGACGATCCCGTCTGCCGTCAAAACCTGGCGAGTCAGGTACGCCTCTTTGATCGCCGCACTCGGTTCGAGGATGCTTTCCAGCAAGTACTCGGTGGGGCTGTTGACGCCGATGCCGCTCAGGTCTGGTCCGACGTTTCCGCCGGCGTTCGAAATCGCATGGCATTGGATGCAATTCAGTTCCTGGCGGCGATAGACCCATTGGCCTTGCGCCGGGTCGCCTTCCGTCTCGATGCGACGGACCATCGCCTGACGTTGCTCGGGGGTCAGCGGTTCGCTCGGCCCGCCGATCCCGGCTATCTCACTCAACCGTTCCACCAACGGCCCGATCCGCACCTCCGCTGCGAATAGTGCCCGCAACAACAGCTTTGCCGTATCGGCATCGGGATCGATCGGCTGCAGCGCCGAGGTCAATTGCCGCAGCCCGTTAGCATCCGCGAGGATCGCGCGAGTCGCCTGCACCAGCGGATCGGCTTGCCGCGTACCGATTCCCGATTCGATCGCCATCGCCAGTGCCCGGGTCGCTTGCGGGACTGACACCGGCGCGACCGCCCCGGCGAACCGCAGGCGCAATTCGGGCGACAGGTCATCACGCAAAAACTGGCCGCGGGTATCGCCGGCCGAAGGGGTATTGAACCGGACGATCGCCGCCAGTGCCGCGTCGACCGCCTCGCCGGGCGTCGCCGGGTCTCGGGCCGCGTCTCGCAACGGGAAGATCAATTCCTTGATTTCCCAAGCACCCGCTAAACGGGCGATGCCGACGATCACGTCAGCCCGTCCGCGGCGCCGGGCATCCTCCAATCGCCGCACCGCCGTGTCGACATCGAAGGTCGATTGCAGGCGTTTCGATTGGGCTGCGACGACCAGGTCGGTGATCGCCGTCGCCCGGTTGCCGTCGGAGTATTCACCCCGCAAAACCGCGTCGGCCAACTGCCCCAGTTGCGTCGCGTTCGCCCCGGCTAAGGCCGCCCGCACCTGCGAAACGATCTGCGAATCGGCGACCTCGCCCGAGACGACTTGGAGGATCAATCGGTCGTCGCCAGTCGCGCGGCTGGGGCCACGACGGTCGAGCGTCGTGTTGGTCTCGTTGATGACGTAATTCAGGTAATCGTCCAGCGGATGTTCGAGCGCCATGGCGACGACCCGTCGCCCCTCGTCGGCGTCAAGATAAAAACTCGCCGCTCGTACCGCTTCCAACCGGACCCGCGCCGCCTCGTCACCGGCCAACGCGACCAGCCACTCGGTCGCCTCCGGGATGCGGTCGCGCCAGTAGCTGAGCACCCGCGTGGCGGCAGCTCGAGCCCGATAGTCTTGGCTGTCGAGTACTTGTCGCAACAACTCGGGACGGACCCGGTCGTGTTGCTGCATCACCCACAACGCTTCCAGGCGACGGTGTTCGGTCGCTTCGCTGTCGCCCTCCTGGCGGGCTAACCAAGCGTCGATCGCCGCGACGACCTCGGCGGTATCGCGGGTCCGCAATTCCATCCTCGCCAGATGCCGGATCGTGTTGTCGTATTGCTCCAACAAGCTGACCAGGTGATCGAGCGGTGCCCCTTCGATCTCGGGGATCTCTGCCAACGGCTGGTCCTTGTGACGGACCCGCCAAATCCGCCCGTGCTGTTTGTCCCGATTGGGGTCGCGCAAATTGTGCTGCATGTGGCCGATCAGCGGGTTGAACCAATCGACGATGTAGAGCGCCCCGTCGGGCCCGAACTTCATGTCGATCGGGCGGTAATTCGTGTCGCTGCTCGAAACCAACGGTTCGACCGGTGATCCCTTGAAGCCGCTCCCTTCGTCGGTCATCCGGTAATTCAAAGTCCCGAGGAAGCCGATCGTGTTGTTGATCAGATAATTCCCCTGCAACGTTTCCGGGAAATGGCGATTCCCGACGATCAGGCAGGCCGCCGTCGGCCGCCACTGCTTGACCAGGAATTGCTGCATCTGCCGATGCTTGTGGGGATAGATGACATCGCCGCTGAAGGGGGCCGCGAAGTAGTTCGATCCCGGTGACGCGTCGGCGACGAAGTTCTGCCCCCAACGGTCGAAGCAGTGGCCCCACGGGTTGGCGAAGTTGTAGGAAACGAAAATCTCGAACTTGGCCGTCCGCGGTTCGTACCGAAAGACCGCCGCATCCCGAACCCGCTGCGGGCCCCGCGGCGTCTCGACTTGACTGAAGTGAAACGTGCCCTCTTGGAAATAGAGGGCACCGTCGGGGCCGAACACGAAGGCGCTCAGCGCGTGGTGCGAGTCGGCCGAATCGAAGCCGTGGAGGACCCGTTCGCGGGTGTCACAAATGCCATCGCCGTTGGTGTCCTTGAGGAACATCAAGTCGGGCTGTTGGGAAACGTACGCCCCGCCATCGCCCAGCGCGATCCCGATCGGCAGGTGCAACTTGTCGGCAAAGACCGTCTGCTTGTCCGCCCGGCCGTCGCCGTTGGTGTCCTCGTAAATCAGCACCTTGTCGTCCGGCGGTGTGCCGGGCAGGTATTGCGGGTAGCTGGGGTTGGTCGTCACCCACAACCGGCCGCGGGCGTCGATGTCGAGTGCGACCGGGTTGACCATCTCCGGGAAATCGAGCTCTGACACCACGAGTTCGATCTCGAACCCGTCGGTCAACTTGAACTTCTGCAAGCTTTCTTCGGGACTGAGGTAGACGATATCGGCCGAGTAATTCGACTCGATCGGCGACAATTCCCCGGTGGACGAATCGTCGATTTCGTCCGGCACCGGTTTGCCCTGCGCGATGTCCCAAATCCGCTGATCGCGGACGGCGATCATCTTCCGCAACTTCGCGAACTCCTCAGGGAAGTTCACCACGCCGTACGGGTTCTTGCGGCCGCCGTAGATGTAGTAGCCGTTGACCGCCCGGTAATCGAAAAAGAACTGACGGTTCTTCTCCACCACGGCCGCCCGCACCGCTGCCGAATCGATCGGGGCGGATTTCGGCTTAGGCCCGAACAGGGAAACGTCGAGCACTCGTCCCAACACCTCGTTGCCACGACGATTCAGATGGATGCCGTTGATCGTCAGCGGCCGGGTCGACGCTGCCATCGCGGCTTGCAGCGGCGAAAACAGGTCGACGAATCGGACGCCGGCCGCGTCCGACGCCGACTTCATCGCCTCCATGTACAACCGCACGTTCGCGTTCGTCGCGCTCCCGTCCGGCAATTCGGCTTGCCCCAGGTTTTCGTGCGGGATCGGCGAACAGATCACCAGTTGTGCGGAGGGATCGAGCTGATCGCGGGTGCCCGTTAGGAACTTTTCGAACCGCGTCCGAAACGATTCCAAGCCGCTGGGACCGGCGAAGCTTTCGTTCAGGCCGAACATCGCCAGGACCACGTTAGGGGCGTGATCGACCAACCGATGGCCGTGATCGTCAAAGTTCGCACTGCGCGGCCGCAAATCGATCTCATCCGCCGACCAGCCCAAGTTGCGCACGGTCAGCCGGTGATCCGGAAACCGGCTCTGCAACGCCGTCTCGAAGTAACCGTCATGCTGCATCCGCTCGGCCAACGTGTTGCCGATGATCACGAATTTGTCACCCGGGCTGACCGTCAACCAACCGGCTGGCTTCGCCGTGTCCGAACTTGCCGCATCCGGCGCCGCCACGGCGACCGCCGGCGTGTCAGCGGCTCCCGCGACCCCGCGGGCGTGGCCGCCGTGCGTTGCTCCCTGCCAGCCCGGAATCTGCCAAATCCCGACGACCGAGCCGCCGATCAGGGCGGCGACCAAGAACGAACGAAGCCCATTCAAGCGAAGGCCCACAAAACGGCATTCATCACGGCGACAAACCGAACCCATCGAAATCACCCAACTCGGGGAAGGAACCAAAAAAACAGGTAAATCAGGGCCTGACTTCGCATTCATGAAAGCCGCTGCCACGTCGTCCACCGATGGCCGGGAGGCGTCCACGCCGGGCATCGCCACGGGGCGAAACGCACCGCGACGCATCCGGGAAGTGGGCTATTTGAAACAATCTGACCAGCCAACGGGAGATCGATCTACCCTGGCAACATGTTACCGGATCGTCTGGGCGCGTAACAGTTCTGCCACCCACCACTACGGGCGCAAGCAGCTAACCTTTGAAAACGCGGCCGGTCGCCCCAACCGTTGCCTCCAGCCTTCGGCGGCCCGCCACTGTCCCGGCCGCGCTGGTGAAGTCGGATCGCGGATTTCCACCCAACGCTTTTGCGTTCCCGGAGCAGACCGGGGACACGCCTTCGCCTCTCAAAGACCTTGCCGAGTGAACGAGTTTCTATACCGCACCTTCGCCGAATTGATCGAACGGGAAACCGGCCCACTCAATTTTCGCTTGATCGTGCAACCGATCGTCGCGGCCATTTTAGGCGTGCGGTCGGGGTGGCAAGACGCCCATCGACAACGTCCGATTTTCTTCTTTGATCTGCTGTTCGGGCGCGGCAAGCGGCGAGCGTTGCTCGGTGAGGCGAAGCGGGATATCGGCAGGGTCTTTGTCCTCGCCTTGGTACTGGACCTGACTTACCAGTGGATCGCATTGCCCGGGCTTCGCCCGGTCCAGACGCTGTTCATCGCCGTGCTGACATCGATCGTCCCCTACCTGATCGCTCGCGACCTGACACACCGCAGTTTTCGCATTTGGCGGCGTGGAACGGATCCACCCGCCGAAGCGTTTTCCCCCGTTCCGGACGCCTGAAATACACCGCTGGCGGCCCGGCGTCCTGCCATTTTGTGGGCCGGGCTAGTTTTTGGTATTCACGACGCGTCAAAACGGGTAGCATAAGGGATGCTAGTCGGCCCGTGCTGCGATGCCACCGCCTGCGATGTCAACATCCGTGCTGTCGTCGCCTGCGAAGTCGCCGCTTGTGGAGTCAACTTTCCCCCGCCAAACATTCCCTCTAAGCGAGACCAACCGATGCTGTCCTTCCAGGGTTCCCGCGCGAAAGACCTGTGCGATCGAAATCTCGGCCCCACCCGCCGCGACGTCTTGCGAGTCGGCACCTGCGGGTTGTTCGGCTTTTCGCTGAGCCAATTGTTGCAATTGGAGGCGGCGGCCAATCCGACCCCGGTCGGCGGCGGGCCCGGTTGGGGCAAGGCGAAAAGCATCATCATGGTCTATTTGCAGGGCGGCCCCAGCCACCTCGACCTGTGGGACCCCAAGGAAAATGTCCCCGACAACGTCAAAAGCGTCTTCTCGCCGATCAGCACGCGGATTCCGGGAATCCAGTTCACCGAAAACCTGCCGAAGCTGAGCCAGATCAACGACCGGTTCTCGATGATCCGTTCGATGTCCTACACGCCTAACGGTCTGTTCAATCACACCGCGGCGATCTACCAGATGATGACCGGCTACACGACGGACAAGGTCAGCCCCTCGGGGCAATTGGAACCGCCGTCGCCGAAGGATTTTCCGAATTTTGGCAGCAACTTGGTCAAGATGCGGCCGATCGAAGAGCCGATGTTGCCGTTCGTGATGCTGCCGCGACCGCTGCAGGAATCGAACGTCGTCGGCAAGGGAGGTACGGCGGGCTTCCTCGGCAAGGCGTACGATCCCTACACGCTCTACCCGTCCGGCGACGACATGGACATGGACAAAATGTCCCGGATCAAGATCGACGACTTAAAAATGCGACCGGAAGTCTTCAGCGTCCGTTTGCAGCGACGTGCGAAGCTCCGCGACCTGCTCAACCAGCAGATGCCGGAAATCAACAAGGCGGTCGAATCCTACGAGTTGGACGAGTACTACGACCGGGCCTTGTCGCTGATCGTTTCCGGGCGGGCACGCGACGCTTTCGATCTGGCATCCGAGTCGGAGGACTTGCGTGAGGCGTACGGACGGAACACGTTCGGCCAGAGCTGTCTGCTGGCGCGACGGTTGGTCGAAGCCGGAACGCGGGTCGTCGAAGTGATCTGGCCCAAGGTGGCCAACAGCGACAACCACTCGTGGGACCATCACGCCGGCTTGTCGGCGCGGATGAAAAACCAGTCGGCGCCGATGCTCGACGCCGGACTGACGACTCTGATCGAGGATCTCGACAACCGCGGGATGCTCGACGACACGCTCGTCGTGGCGGTCGGCGAGTTCGGTCGCAGCCCGCAGCGGGGGGTCAGCACCAGCGGCAACAACAACACCGACGACGGCCGCGATCACTGGCCTTACTGCTACACCGCCGTGATGGCCGGGGCGGGCATCCGTCGCGGCTACGTTCACGGCAAGAGCGACAAGACGGCGTCGGCGCCGGTCGAAGACCCGCTGCACCCCAACGAATTGCTGGCCACGATCTATCACGCTTTCGGGATTCACCCCGAAACGATCGTTTACAACCACCTGAATCAGCCGCGTGAACTCGTCAAGGGCGAGGCGGTCACGAAGCTGTTTGGTTGACCCGAGCGGGCATGGCGCGTGCCGGATGGGGTGCGTAGCGACGGGGTACAAGCCGGCCGTGGTCGGCTGAGTGGACTTGGCTAAGCGGGATTCCGGCGTTAGCTTGCGTCGATTATCCCGCGTACCCGTCAGTGAACCGAATGAGCAAGAATAAAGCTGCCCAGCCCTTGGAAGTCGTCGAGCCGATCGGGTTGCGTGTTTTGGTTCGCAAGGACGAGCCCAAACGGCAGACCAAGGGTGGCATCGCGTTGCCGGATGCCGCCGAGATCCCCACGATCACCGGCCGGATCGTCGCCATCAGCGCCGCGATCGAGCACGACGAAGACGTGCCGCTGAGGCAATACGACAAGATTCTGTTTCATCCCAAGAACGCCATCCCCGTCGACTTGGAACACGACAACCAACTGTTTGTCGTCCCTGTCGAAGACGTGGTCGCCGTATTCCGCCGCCCGGCGTCCGAGTGAGCTGCCGGCCTTTCGCGTGAGCCGCTGGCGTTTTCGAGTGAACCACCAGCCGTTTTAGGTGTCTCGGCGGCTATTTCAATTGAGCCGTTTGCCGCGTCCGAGTGAACCATCGGCCGTGCCGTGTGCCCCCGCCTCCACCGGCCGATCGCCCTCCGATCGCTTGCCGCGATCCTTCTGATGCCGCCGTACGCCGCCCCGTCGGCAGCCCTTTGGCCATTCCGATTTGACCTCGGGGCGGTTTGAGGGGATAATGGTTGCCACGCAAGACCGATCGAAGGCAACGGATCTCCCCTTAATGCGACCTTAACGGAAAATACTCGCCGCTTCGAATGAGGCGGTTTGTGTTTCCGAAGGTCGGACGCCCTGGCTCACCGGTTTTTTTCCGCGGTTCGGGTCGGGATGGCGAGGGAAAGATCGGGTCGGGCGAGTTACCGACCGGCCTATCATGCGGTCACTGAAGGAGGCTTTTTATGAACATGTCATCCGAAACCGTCACTTACACGATCGAAGATAGCGACGAACTGCTGCTGACTCAGTACGGTCGCACGGGCGAACGGAAGCTGTTTGAAACGCTGATGCGGCGTTATGAGAGCGAAATCTACAGCTACCTGCGCCGCTATCTCGGCCGAGAAGACCTGGCGGAAGACGCCTTTCAGGGGACTTTTTTGCAGGTCCACTTGAAGGTGGCGACGTTCGACTCCGCACGACGATTTCGCCCTTGGCTGTACGCAATCGCGACCAATCAGGCGATCGACGTGCAGCGGAAGTGTCGCCGTCGACGGATGGTCAGTCTCGACCATTCCTACGTCGACCGCGATCAGCATCCGACGAGTTGGGCGGATCAGTTGGTTTCGGAGACCCCCGATCCCGCCGCTCAGGTGGAGGGTCGTGAGAACAACCTGCGGGTTCAGGAAGCGGTCGCTGGCTTGGGCGAATCGATGGAACGGGTGATTCAGTTGGTTTATTTCCAGGGGCTGAAGTACCGGGAGGCGGCCGAGATCCTTGGGATACCGGTCGGGACGGTGAAGAGCCGCGTGCATGCGGCGATCGCCCGTTTAGGAACGGTTTGGCGGGATGCGGCTGCCGAGCCGGTTTCGGAAAGCTGAACCGGCATCTGAGCCTTCGCAGATCCGCCCCTTGAGCCAGGTTCAAGGGACGCAGCGCATCCAAAGTGTCCGAGGCGAACCCGTTGGGCTTTTCGCGCTTCCCAAGTCAGCTATCCTGACGCGTAGTCCGGCGGGGATTTTTCCGAACCGGCCTCCGCTTTGGACCGCAACGTGAACGCCCCCTTCTTGAACGCCACGCCCTTGCATGACTGGCACGTCGGTGCCGGCGGGCGGATGGCCGAGTTTGCCGGATATGAATTGCCGATCCAGTACACCGGGATCGTGAAAGAGCACCATGCTTGCCGGACCGCCGCTGCCCTGTTCGATGTCTCGCACATGGGTCGGCTGCGGTTCGACGGCGACGGCGCCGACGCGCTGCTCGATCGATTGCTGTCCCGCCGGGTGCTCGATCTGCCGGTCGGCCGCGTCCGCTACGCGTTGCTTTGCGATCCTTCGGGCGGGGTGCTCGACGACACCCTGGTCAGCCATTTGGCGACCCCCAGCGGACGGCATTATCACCTGCTGGTCGTCAACGCATCGAATCGGGCTCGGGTGATCGAACACATCCGACCGTTTTTGGATGATTTCCCGACTGTCACCATGAGCGACCGGACGGAGCTGACCGCGATGATCGCAGTCCAGGGGCCGCTGGCCGTCGAGGTCACCGCGCGTCTGTTCCGTGCCCCGGTCGACCGATTGGGGCGTTATCGAGCGTTGATCACGGACCAATTCGGCAAACCGGTGATCGTCAGCCGCACGGGATACACCGGCGAAGACGGCTTTGAGCTGGTCGTCCGAGCGGAAGAGGCGGTTCGGGTTTGGGAGAACGTCCTGATGGCCGGTCGGGCGGCCGGATTTCAGCCGGCGGGCTTGGGGGCTCGCGACAGCCTGCGGATGGAAGCGGCGATGCCGCTGTACGGCCATGAATTGAGCGAAGCGATCGACCCGATATCTGCGGGGCTCGCGTTCGCTTGCGACTTGACCGGGCGTGATTTCGTCGGGCGCGACGCGATCGCCGAGATTGCAAAAACGGGTCCGACGATGGTCCGTGTCGGGTTGATGCCGGCCGATTCCCGACCGCTTCGTGAGGGCGTCCAGCTTGCGGACGCATCGGGTCGAAACGTCGGTCGGGTGACCAGCGGCGGGCCTTCACCGACACTCGGAAAACCGATCGCGATGGCGATGATCGAAGCCGGTTTGGCGAGTGTTTCGACGGACGGACATTCGCAGCCATTGGTGGCCGACAACCGTGGCAGGCCGCAAGCCGTTTCCGTCGTGCCACTTCCCTTTTATCATCGCGGCGATTCACGATCCGTTTGAGGTCCGTTTGAGGATCTGATTCAATCCCGCAACCTGGCCCTGTATTTACCTTGGAGAGTCGGCATGTCACGACAGCCCGAAAAATTGCTTTATGCCCCGTCACACGAATGGGTCGAAACCGCGAGCGAAGGTGGCGACGTGATCGCGACGATCGGGATTTCGGCCTTCGCGATCGAGCAGTTGACTGACTTGGTCTACATGGACCTGCCGAAAGTCGGCGGCAAGGTTTCGGCGGGACAGGAATTCGGTGAAGTCGAATCGGTAAAAGCGGTCAGTCCCCTGTACAGCCCGGTCGACGGCGAGATCGTCGCGGTTCACAGCGACCTGCCCAATCAACTCGATGACCTGAAGGAAGATCCTTACGACTTCGGCTGGATTTTGAAGGTGAAGCTGAGTGACGAGGCGGCCCTCGCGAAGTTGCTCGATCACGCGGCGTATTCGAAACGCTGCGGCGAATCGGCGTGAGAAATCGCGCTGATCGGCTGAGCCCCGTGTCCTCCGCGGGATGCAGCCCGCCGCGTTCCGGCCGCCTTCCGGTGGCCTGTGTGTCCCCGAGGGCCGACGGCCTGTGCGGGGCGGGAGAATGGGATGGGGGTCAGCCCCTGTCGGCAGTTTGCAACCTTTGTTGGAGTCGTTCGGACCGATGACCGGTTATCTGTTTCACACGCCCGAAGACCGTCGCGAGATGTTGGCCGCGATCGGGGCCGCTTCGATCGGGGAAATCCTCGACGCCCAGATCCCCGCCGATGTTCGGTTTCAACGCCAATTGGACTTACCGAAGGGGCTGGACGAGATCGGTTTGGAACGGCTGATGCGCGACTTGGCGGCGGAGAACGTTTCGGCCGCTTCTCACCTCTGTTTCCTCGGTGGCGGCGCCTACGACCACTTCATCCCCGCGGTCGTGGACGAGATCGCGTCGCGGGGCGAGTACTACACGTCGTACACGCCTTATCAGGCGGAAGCGAGTCAGGGCAACCTGCAGGTGATGTTCGAATACGAAACGCTGATCACGCAATTGACCGGCTTGGGGGTCAGCAATGCCAGTCTGTACGACGGCGGTTCGGCAATGGTCGAGGCGGTGTTGATGGCCTTGGCGGCCGATTCGAGCCGACGGCGGGTCGTCACGACTCGCACCGTTCACCCGCACTATCGCCAAACGCTCGACACCTACCTCTGCAATCTCGACGCCGAGGCGATCGTCGTCGAGCCGGCGGCGGACGGCTCTGCCGGGCCGATCATCGACCAAATCGACAGCCAAACCGCTTGTGTCGTGATCCAGCACCCGAACTTCTTCGGCCGGTTGGAAGACGTCCGGGCGATCTGTGACGCCGCCCACCGGGTCGGTGCCTTGGCGATCCAAGTCTTCGATCCGATCAGCCTGGGGTTGCTCAAGCGACCGGGCGACCTGGGGGCTGACATCGCGATCGCCGAAGGCCAGTGCCTCGGCAGTCCCCTGCAGATGGGCGGTCCGTATCTCGGGATCCTCGCCTGTCGCGAGGAACTGGTGCGACGCTTGCCAGGACGTTTGGCGGGGCAGACGACCGACCGGCGGGGGAACCGCTGTTGGGTGTTGACGCTCCAGACTCGCGAACAACACATCCGCCGGGCGAAGGCGACCAGCAACATTTGCAGCAACCAATCGCTGCTGGCGCTGCGGGCCACGATCTATCTCAGTCTGCTGGGGCCGCAGGGTTTGCGTGAAACGGCCGAACACTGCGTTCGCAAAACCCGTTATCTCCGTGATCGGATCGACCAACACGATCGCTTGTCCTGCGTTCACGCGGGGCCGGTCTTCAAGGAATTCGTCGTTCGCGACTCACGCGGGGATGTCGAAGGGTTGCTCGGGCAGGCACTCGGCCAAGGTGTGCTCGCGGGCGTGCCGCTGGCCCCTTGGTACCCCGAAATGGAAGATTGCTTTTTGGTCGCGGTCACCGAAAAGCGAAGCCGGGAAGACATCGACCGGTGGCTGGAATCGGTCGGCGGCGACGCCGCGGATGCGGCCCCGACCCAGGGGCGATCGGTCGCGGCCGTTTGAGTCGATCGGGTTTGAGCCGATCGGTCGCGAGTCTGCGGGCGGATGGGCATGGATCAGGCGGGTGTTTCGGGACGTTTTAGGAAAAGTTGGGATGCGGAATCAGCAAGCGACCAAATTGATTTTCGAATTGAGCCGCCCGGGGCGTCGTGCCGCGGTCTTGGACCCGCCCGATTTGCCGGTGCCCGAGGCGTCCGATTGTTTGCCGGCCGAGCATTTGGCGGACGGCCCGCCGCCGCTGCCCGAATTGGCGGAAGGGGATGTAGTTCGCCACTTCGTCAACCTGTCGACGCAAAACATGAGCGTCGACACGCACTTCTACCCGCTCGGGTCGTGCACGATGAAGTACAACCCGAAGCGGAACGAGCGGCTCGCTTCGCTACCCGGCTTTGCCGCCGTTCACCCGTTGCAGGACGAAGCGACGACCCAAGGTTGGTTGCGGGTGCTTTATGAACTTCAGCAGATGCTGGGGGAAATCAGCGGCTTGCCGGGCGTTTCGTTGCAGCCGGCCGCGGGGGCGCATGGCGAACTGACCGCGTTGATGGTCGCCGCGGCTCACTTTCGGCAGCGGGGCGAAGCACGCGACATCGTGTTGACGGCCGACAGCGCCCACGGGACGAACCCGGCCAGCGCCGCGATGGTCGGTTACGAGACGCGGACCGTCGTCAGCGGACCGGACGGCTTGGTCGACGTCGACGACCTGCGTGCGAAACTCGATGACCGGGTCGCCGTCTTCATGTTGACCAACCCCAACACGCTGGGGCTGTTCGATTCCCGAATCCGCGAGATCACGTCGATGGTCCACGACCGCGGCGGGTTGATCTATCTCGACGGCGCCAACATGAACGCGATCCTGGGGATCGTGCGGCCGGGTGATTTCGGCGCGGACCTGATGCACTACAACCCGCACAAAACCTTCAGCGGCCCGCATGGCGGCGGCGGCCCCGGGGCCGGTCCGATCTGCGTCCGCGAAGACCTGGCCCGCTTCCTGCCTCGCCCGATCGTCAGAAGGGACGGCGATCGGTATTTTTGGGATGAGGAAGGCGAGGACTCGATCGGTCGGGTGCGAAGTTTTTTTGGCAACCAGGGGATCTTGTTGCGAGCCTTCGCTTACCTGCGAACCTACGGCGGCGACGGGTTGCGGCAGGTCAGCGAAGACGCCGTCTTGGGAGCCAATTATCTACTCAGCCGCGTTCGTCACATCCTCGACGTGCCGCATGGCGAACGCTGCATGCACGAATTCGTTGCCACGGCGGCGAGACTCAAGAAGGAGCGTGGTTTGTCGGCGATGGACTTGGCCAAACGGATCCTCGATTTCGGCTTTCATGCCCCCACCGTTTATTTCCCGCTGGTCGTCGAAGAGGCCGTGATGATCGAACCGACCGAAACCGAAAGCAAGGAGACGCTCGACGCGTTCGCCGAAGCGTTGTTCCGAGTCACCGAGGAAGCGGTCGATTTGGTCAAGGACGCCCCGCACACGACCCGCATCAGTCGCCCCGATGACGTCGCCGCCTCGCGTCGTCCGGTCATCCGGTGGACACCTTGATCCGCACCGCGACCACCGAGTTGCCACGGCCGATCACTTTGGGCGGCGGGCGATTGATCCTCAGCGAACCGGCGGACGGTCCGACCAACATGGCGATCGATGCGGCGTTGCTGCGTCGGGCCGGTGATCGGACCGGGCCGACCTTGAGGTTCTATTCCTGGGCCAACGCGACCCTGTCGCTCGGTTATTTCCAATCGGTTGCCGAACGGGACGGCCACCCCGACAGCCTGGCGGCTCCGGTTGTCCGCAGGGCGTCCGGGGGCGGAGCGTTGGTTCATGATCGGGAATTGACCTACAGCCTCGTCCTGCCTGCCGAGGCCGTCCCGGCAGATTCAAGGCGGCTTTATCGCATCGTCCATAACGCCATTCGCGACGCTTTTCGTGATTTCAACATCCGGTTAGACCGGTTTGCCGATCTCGAAATCGACCCCGTGGCGGACCGGAGCTTCCTCTGTTTCCAACGCAGGACCGACGAAGACCTGTTGCTCCACGGGTACAAGGTGTTGGGCAGCGCCCAGCGAAAAGAACGTGGCGGGCTGCTACAGCACGGCGGCCTGCTGCTGAATGCGTCACCCTACGCCCCGCAACTGCCGGGGCTGGGCGATTTGGTCGATCGTGCCCCCTCGATGGAGGCGATCCGCCAGTCGCTTATCGAGAAACTCGGCGCCGCCCTGGGCAGCGTTTGGAACATCGGCGAACTGTCTAGTTTGGAAAAAGCCGAGGCTACCCTGGAATTGCAGGCAAAGTTCGGTTGTAAGGCTTGGACGGAAAAACGCTGACTTCGACCCTTTTTCATGCCGAAGAAGGGAGTTTAGTTCCCCTTGCGTGGCTAAATCGGAGCAATTCCAAGCCGTTGCCGGCAGGAAGGAGCTTTATATGGCCGGAAAGTTCGCTTATCATGAGTACATGCCGGATTATTTTCTTGCTGCCGTTTTCCACGACCGATTAACGTAGAGGGAAGCGGCATTGAGCCTGGCCAGGATGAACTGGGTGATTTAGGGTATCGGTCGATGCGAGTGTTCATGGTTTCGGCCTTCGTTTGGCCGGCGTGAAGTCAAAGTGGCGGTGATCCGGAATCGGTTGGCATAGAATCGGTTGAAAATAGGGTGATCGATGCACGTGAAATTGAAAGTCGCGACCGGCAGCCATGCGGGCATGGAAATTGCCGTCAGCAGCGACAAATTCTTCATCGGGCGGGCGGACAGTTGCCAGTTGCGCCCCAAAAGTGAATCGGTCAGCCGAAAGCATTGCATTTTGGTGATCCGCGACGGGCGACTGCTGATTCAAGACCTTTCGAGCCGCAACGGGACGTTCGTCAACGGCGAGCAATTGCCGGTGGATAAGGCGAAAGTGCTCAAACCCGGCGACAAGTTGCGAGTTGGTAAGCTAGAGTTCGAAGTCCTGATCGAACACGGGCTGCAAGGCCCCAAGAAACCGAAAGTCCAGACCATCGGCGAGGCTGCGGACCGGACGGTCGAACGGACATCCCCGTCCGCCAGCGGCAGCCGGTTCGAAGAGGTCGATGTCACGAGTTGGCTGACCGAGGCCGATCAAGTCGACCGGGAACGCAAGCTGTCCGACCCCGACAATCGACAATTCCGGATCGAGACGATGTCCGAAGACGAACTGTCGGCGACGGATACGGACGAGATTTCGGACGAAACGTCGAAGCTGGAACAGGTCAAGCGGGCGCAGAAAGAACCGCCGGGCAAGTTGCCGTCCAATCCCACGAAAAGCATGTCGAATGACTCACGCCAGGCCGCAGACAAGGCGCTCAAGAGTTTCTTCAGCGGCAGATGATATCTGCCCGGCCCGCTCGTCAGGCGGCCGCTCGTCAGGTGCCCGCTCGCGAAGTCGACGCTCGCTAGGTTGCTGGTCCGCGACTGCCGTTCTGGTCTTGTCTTGTTGGCTCGGTAACCCGGTTTGGGGCGAGCAAGCGGTGCGATTGAAGTCGGGGCTGGTCCTGCGGGGGACGGTCGTCGAAGTCCCGGGCGTCAATCAGAGTGCTTTCGCACTCGCTGCGGCTGCCGAAAACCGCTCGCTTCCGGTCTGGATGATCGACGACGGCTTGCGACGGATCTACGTCCACAAGAAGGGCATGGTCGCCGAATCGAGCGTGGTGGAAGACCTCGCACAGCGGATCGCGATCTGGCAATCGGTTCCGCTCGGTGGACGTACGATCGGCGGGATGGGGCCGACGCTGGGCGTTTCCGATTTCAACGATTACGGCCAGCGGGTCGTGACCTTGCGCGGAACCGACGGCAGCCCGATCTCGCTGCTGCAAGGGATCACGGAGATCAACGCGCGGTACACACGTCTCGATGCGTTGCGGAGCACCCCGACCTACCAATGGCAATCTCGGATCGCGACTTCCGCGATCCCCGCCGACCAATTGGCCGCCCTGTTCGCCCGCCGGATCGACCGCAGCGATTACGGCAAACGGCTCGAAGTGGTCCGGCTGTTCATCGAAGCCGAGCGGTTCGGAGAGGCTCGCGCGGAGCTGGAAACGATGGTTCGCGACTTTCCCGAAGAGCCGCGGTTGGCGACCCAGTTGAAAGTGCTGGCCCAAAACCAGGGGATGCAGTTGTTGCAGGAAGCGAAGCTGCGGCGGGACGCCGGCCAATACGACTTAGCCTTGCAGATCCTCGATAACTTCCCGCTAGCCGAAGTGGCCCGGACGACCGGGATTGAGGTCCAAGACACGATCGACTCGGTCCGCGGCCGTGTCGTGAGCGGCGGGCGGCTGGTGGAACAACTCCGCGGCCAGATCGGACAGCTCGGTGAGGCCTACCCACAAGCCCGGCTGATGGCGTTTGCGGACGAGATCGAAGCCGGCCTGTCGCCCGATTCCATGGCCCGGCTGAACGACTACTCGCAATTGGGCGGTGTCGGTGACCTGCCGCTGGAGAACCGGGTGGCCCTGGCCATCGGCGGCTGGTTGTTGGGTCCCGGCTCGGGCCTGCAGAACCTGACGATGGCCGTGTCGTTGATCGACGTCCGCGACCGTGTCCGCGGCTACCTGGCGAGCCCCGATCCGCTGGAACGGGGCCAGCTTTTAGAAGAACTTCGACAGATGGAAGGGGGCAACGCCGACAACGTCTCGCGAATCATCCGCTGGATGGCCCCGCCGCTGGAATTGCCCGATTCGGCTCGTGACGATGTCGACCCCGATCTGTACCGCATGACCACGACGATCACGGGGCGGGACCGTGGCGGGTATGTGGTGCGACTGCCGCCCGAATACGACCCGCTGCGGCAGTACCCCTGCATCGTCGCGCTCCATCCGATCGGCGCGACCACCGACTCGCAGATCGATTATTGGTCCGGCCCGTGGCAGCCCGAATCGGGCATGCGGATGGGCCAAGGTGCACGGCACGGGTTTGTCGTGGTCGCTCCCGCCTGGACTCGGCCTGGCCAACTCAGCTACGAGGCGACGCCGCGGGAGCATGCCGAAGTCTTGACCGCGCTGCGAGACGCGATGCGTCGTGTTTCGATCGACTCCGACCGCGTCTTTCTGGTCGGAATGAATGACGGCGGCAGCGCCGCCTGGGACATCGCCCAAGGCCATCCCGACCTGTGGGCCGGGATGATCAATATCGGCGGCGACCCGTCGAGCTACGCACGGCATTACAGCTCCAATCTGAAGCGGGTCCCGATGCGGTTCGTTTTCGGTGAGCTCGCCGGGACCCCCGCCCCTTTGGTGCGGATGGGCGACTTCCTCGATCGTTACATGAAAGCCGACTTCAACGCGATGGTGATCACCTACCGCGGCCGTGGCCCGGAACATTTTTACGAAGAGATCCACCAACACTTCGACTGGATGCGGTTGCCGACCCACCGCCGTGGTGATCCGCCGAAATCGGTCGAAGCGGTCACGATGCGGCGCGGCGACCAATTCTTCTGGTGGCTGGAAATCGACAACCTGCTCGATCAGATCGTCATCGATCCGTTCCTGTGGGATCTGGCCGACAAGCCGTCGGCGGCCGAGTTCTCCGCCGGTTTTGGGGCCGAAAATGAGATCCGAGTTCGGCGGGCACCCGGTCGCGGCATCCGTGTCTTTCTGGAACCCTCGATGGGCGTTCGCCTCGATCAGCGGGTCACGATTCGCCACCAAAATCACAAGGCGACGGTCGATTTTGACGGCAGTGTTGACTTTTTATTGGAAGACGTTCGCACCCGCGCCGACCGCAAACGTCCCTTTTGGACGTACGCGACCCTGCCCTAAGCAATGAGCGGCAAAAAAATGTCCAGAACCTTTTGTGCAAAGCACCCGAAGGGCGAGTTCCTCGCAAAAGCTTCCGGACACTTTTTTACCGCACGATCCTAATCATCCACCCTTCCTCATGTGAGGCCCTCCTCGTTGTTACCCGCGATGCCCCTGCAAATCGCCGGCGGAATCGGCCTGTTCCTGCTCGGCATGATCCTGATGACCGACGGGATCAAGCAGGTCGCGGGGAACTCGCTTCGTCAGGCCTTGATGCGGTTCACCGGCCGACCGCTGCACGCCTTCGCCTCGGGCGTGGTGGTGACGATGGTCATCCAGTCCTCCAGCGCGACGACGTTGACCGTGATCGGTTTCGTCAGCGCGGGGCTGTTGAGCTTTTCGCAATCGGTCAGCGTCGTCATCGGGGCTAGCCTGGGGACGACCGGGACGAGTTGGTTGGTCGCCGTGCTGGGGCTGAAGTTCAGCTTGGGCAGCTACGCATTGCCGCTGGTCGTCGTCGGCGCCTTGCTGCGATTGTTGGCCTCGGGGGTTTGGCGAGGACTCGGCCTGCCGCTGGCCGGGTTCGGCTTGATCTTTGTCGGCATCGACACGTTACAACAAGGGATGAGCGGGATCGCGGACCGCGTCAGCATCGCGGATTGGGCGGGCGACACCTGGTGGACCCTGGTTTTGATGGTCTTGGTGGGCGTCGCCTTGACCGTCATCACCCAATCGTCCAGCGCCGCGATGGCGACCATCCTGACGGCGCTCCACACCGAGTCGATCACGTTCGAGCAAGCCGCCGCGCTCGTCATCGGCGCGGCGATCGGCACGACCGTGACCAGCGTTTTGGCGTCGATCGGCGCGAACGTCTCGGCCCGCCGAACCGCCCTGGCTCACGTCATTTTCAATCTCGCGTCCGGCGTCCTCGCGGTGCTGCTGTTTCCGCTCTTTCTGAAGGGGATCACCTGGGCGCAAATCCACCTCGGCGTGCCGCCCGGTGCGATCAGCCTGACGCTGTTTCACACCGCCTTCATCGGTTTGGGAGCGCTCCTATTCATGCCGCTGGTCGGGCCCTTCGCCCGCTGGATCGAGCGGCTGATCCCGGAGAGCGAATCGCCGCTGACACGGAACCTCGACAAGAGCGTTTTGAACGTTCCCGAAGTCGCGTTGGAAGTCAGTCGCCGGGCGCTTGGCGACACGGCAGCCGAGCTTTTTGACGCGGCCCGCCGACGGCTGACCTGGGGCAATCGTGGCTATCACGATTCCGGTTTGCAACAATCCCGGATCGCGATCCGGCGGATCCGAGACTTTCTGGCGCGGGTCCAGCATCTGCCGAACGACCGGCCGATGGCCCAATCGCACATCGCCCAGATCCATGCGATCGATCACCTGTTGCGGTTGGAACAGTCGCTCGAACCGCCGCGCGCTCAAGTCGAATACCTCAGCGACCCGCGGATGGCGGAAGCATTGAGTCAAACGACCGAGTTGTTGCGGTTGGCAGCCACGGGCTTGCGTGGCGAACGAGACGAGCAGTGGCCCGAAGCCGTTCGCCACTACGCATTGCAACTGGCCTCGATCCGGCGGCAAGATCGCCCGCGGATGATGCAAGCCACCGCGTTGGGCGATTGGGACCCCGAATTAGCACTCGCGCTACTCGACACGATGCGTTGGCTCGATCGGCTCGGTTACCACACCTGGCGCATCTGTCACCACCTAACCGGCGGGCAAGACGACGGCGGGGGCCGTGACGAAGAACTCGAGACCGCGCAAGCCGACATGGCCTCCCAAGCCGCCGATGCCCTCGACGAACCCGTCATGATCCACTGATCCCTTAGTCCTCGTCCCCTCCCCCTTCCTCGTCTCCAACTCAGCAACGCGGTACTCGTACTCGCCGCGAACAACAGACAACGAAGGTCATACTCGGCACCGTTACTGCTTGAAATCGCTTGACCCGAGCAAGCTCGAATACTCTTACAGACCGACAAATGATCGTTCGCTCTCCCAGGCCGGAGGCCGACACATCGGTCCCTTCGATTCATCATCCAAACCCGAAAGCTAAGTACTTCAGCAGGTCTTATTCCGCGTAGCTTCTACGCATTAACCGACACCGCCGTTGGGCGATTGCCCAGGATTTTCCAAAAATTTTGTGGGGCCGATTGCCCGCCGGTGGCGTAAAGCCGGAGCCGAGAATGACTGCCTGATTTCTTAGCCCGGAGGGCGACACATACTTGCCGGTGGCGTAAGCCACCGGAACCAGGAAAATAAGCTCACAAAGCCCGGAGGGCGGCACATCATTTGAGCGGCGCCGATAAAGCTTGG
>RECD01000286.1 GCA_007694185.1 Planctomycetaceae bacterium | reverse complement strand
GCGGCCCTCACACAAAGGTACCCCGCTTATGGCTGCTCCAGTTAAGGCCTGACCAAGTTCACGGATCCCAGTCGCAAGAGCCGCCACCATCGGATAGCCGACGGTTCGCTCGTTCGCACCCGACTAGCCTAGGCTAATCGTCAAAAACAGGAAAGGTGTCGACGGTGGCGGTTACGACCGGCGACCGCCACGACCTTGTGGGCTTCGCGAGCCCCCGCCACCGCTTCCACCGGAGTTTCGGCGGTTGATGTTCGCGTCGACCAACAAGCCAATCGTGTCAACCCAATTGGGAATGTCACGTGCCTTGCGGTCGCGTGGCGGGCGGTCGTCACGCACAGGACGGTCGTCACGCGCCGAGCCCTCTGCGCTGCTTCCTGGGCCACGGCCGCCGCGGGCGCGCCGACGAATCTGGTCGACTTCGTCGTCGTCTTCCAGGTCATCGTCAAATCCGGGCGATTCATAGGATTCTGATGCCGGCGTCGCGTCGCCGGTTTCGGGGCCCGTTTCGCGAGCCGCTGCTCCGCCTCGGCCCCGTCGACCGCGTCGACGCCGCGGACGACGTCGTTCTTCGGAGTCCGTTTCACGCGATTGCGATTCGAGTTGCGAGTCGACGTCGGAATCGTCCAACAGCCCCTCGCCAAATCCGCCGCCGAAATCATCGTCGACCGGGGCCTGGTCTTCCCTTTCGTTACGAGTCGCTTCGCTCGGCCGTCGACGTGCGGTGGGCGGGGCGTCTGATACGGAACGCCGCTCCGGCCGCCGACCATCGGCGCCCGCCGACCGATCTGGCCGTTCCCGTTCGCCGCGTGGCCTGTCGGGACGCTCGCGATCACGTTCGCTTCGTTCACGCGGCCCACGTCCACGCCGCGGCGCTTCCTCTCGGCGGTTTTCCGCTCCGAACGCCGAATCGTCGGCTTCCGGCTCTTCCGAGCGACGCGGGCGTTCGGTCGATTCCGCGACATCCGGCTCGATCGCATCGCCGGCAAGTCGCTGACGCTGACCGCGCCGTCGGGACCGTCGCGGCTGAGGCAATTCGTCGTCACCAGCCAAGCCGCGGATGATCGCAGCTGGTGGGGATTCGCTCACATCGGAGCGTGGGGTCCGGGTTGTCGGCGGTTCGAGATCATCTCGGTCCCTGGCGACGGTTCGCGACCGCGGTTCACCACGGGGGGGCGAACGTCGGGACGGTTCGGTTTCCTCCCCCTCGATCAAGCCCTCGGCAAAGCCTCGCGAGGGGGCCTCCTCCGAACGTGGGCCTCGCCGCTCCTCCGAGCCGCGCGAGGACGATCCGAAGTCACGAGTCGATTCCCGGCCACGACTCGCGGCAGCCGGAGCGTCGATCGTTTCCGGGAACGACTCGGCCGCGGATGGAGGCGCCGACTTCAGACCGAGGGTACCGATCAGGGTGTCCCAAGCCGAACGCTTGGCCGGAGGTTTGTTCGATTCTGTCGCCTCCACGGGTGGGACGTCGAAACCGGGGACCGGCGCTTCGCGCTTCGAGGCAGCGATCTCCCTCAGCGGATCCGCCGCTCGGTCCGGTTCAGCCGGTGGCGTCGGCGGTGCGGCAGGCCGGGGTGCCGGCGGCTTCGCGGCGGCTGGCGTCGGGGGCAGTTCCGCGTCAAGGGGCTTCTCTTCCGCGAGTTCATCACCCCACATGCTGACGCGCCGTCGGGGGCTGCTGGGTTCGACTTTCTCGCTAGATACCTGCGCCGGTGTCGGCACATCTTTCGCCGGCGGAAACGTTTTCGGCTGGTCGTCAGCCGCAACGGGTTTGGCAGCGATCGGCGGATCGGTCGGTTTTTTTTCGACTTCCGGCGGGTCAGCGGGACCGGGAATGCCAAATTGGTTGAGCAGTGATTTCCAATTGTCTGACATTTTAATGAGACGATTCTCTCGAAGGTGTGGCTACCGGGAAACCCCGTTTGGCCTAGTTATATCCCCGCCAAGGCATTTCCTAAAGCCCGAACCTCGCTTTTGGGTCGCGGGGGGAGGCCGGGCGGCCGGCCAGCAAGGGCCCGGAGATCGCGACGAAGCAGATCGCGATCGCTACAGGGATGGGGGCAAAGGCTAATGACGCCAGGCCGAGAGCGAACAACCAGAACGCCGGTCGAGACAACGGAGTGACCCAGTGGTGACGGAAGCCCCACAGCAGACCACCTGCCAAAACCACGCCACCCAGCAACCCCCACTGCTTCGGCGGCAGGCTGCCGATCGAGTCGGGGTGGTCCGGAACGACCGCTGGCAGGTACGGTGCGGCTCCAGGGTGGCGGGCGATTTCCACAGGCCATTGAGTACCGGGGGGACTCGGCTCGCGAGCCTGCGCCGTGCTTGCACCCCGTCCGATCGTTTCGACCCCCGCGACCCGAGTGAGGTACTGCTGCCAGCGGTCGCTGATTTCGTCCCAAGCGGCGAACGAACCCGGCGCGGGTGCCGATTCAGACGTTGCCCCAGCCGATGGCGGATCGGGCGACTCGCCCGTTTCGGCCAACTCAGCAACCCGCGAACTTCCGTCCTCCGGGCCGCCCTCCTCCAGACCGGATGCCCAACGGGACGCCTGCCGTTGCAAGTCGAGCATCCGCCTGTTCCAGGGTTTGAGCCAGGCGATCAGCTCTTCACCAGTCCGATCCGTCGCCCCATCGATCGACGCTTGGGTGATGGTCAGGATCGACTCGGCTAAGGCTGCCAAACGGACCGATTCCTCCGAATTCGACCAGCCCGAAGAGGACTCGTCGGATCGCAGCCGTAAGCGGACATCCCGATCGGCGCGGGGGTGAATCGTCAACCAGGTTTCGCCCACTTCGACTTCGAGCAACCTGGGCAATTCCCAAGGTCGACCCGCAGGAACTTCGGTCAACTCGCACAGCAGGACCACGGGTTGTGCCAAGCCGGTGAAGGTGAACGGGATCGGCAGGATCATGCTGCCGTCATCGTCCGTGACCGGTTCCGAGGCGACACCCCTCAGGCCCGACTCGTTGTCGTTCGACTCGTATTCCCCGACGTGCGGCTCGCCTTCGCCGGGCGGGCGGAGCGGGACCGATTGGCCGCCAGCCCAAACGGCCTGCGGTCTTATTCCGGCCGGGATACGGAGCGAGACCTCCGAGGTATCGCCCGGTTCCACATCCCACCGGATCATCGCCAAGCCGCGGTCGGAACGCTGGGGGAACCATTGGATATCGGCCAGCGAGGCTCGCGCGGTCGTGATCTCCGAACGCGATGGCTGCAATCTCACGTTGGCGCCTGGGCCCAATGCCCGAAAAACGAGCCGATCGTTGGCGGCTGACGCCAGAGCGGTTTCGTTTGCGCCTGAATCGAGCGTCTCCTCATCCAGCTCTTGAGGAAGCTGGTCGACTACCGCAGACAGGGTGGTCCAGATCAAAGGGCGGGAACCGGCGGTCGTGGGCACGACCAAGTAAGTTTCGACGGCATCGGCCCCGAGCAATTGCGGCCGAGGGATTTCAGGTAGCGAATCAGCATCTCCCGAGCGGTAGCCGCGAATGCGGATCGAGGTGGAGCCACGTTCTCGGTCCGTTGACATCGGACGGATGCGAATGATCCGCATGGCCGGGTCGAGGGCCGGCTGAATCGACCACGCCTCTGCCGGTTCGACGACGAGCTTGTCGGCCCAAGCCGACGGCCATTGGACGTTGATGTCGTCTAGCAGCGGTTGCGATTCGCCCGTGGGACCGACGGTTCGAACGCTCATCCTTGTGTCGGCGAGCCAGCGTGACGGAGTCCAGAGGACCCCCGCGCGTTGGAGCACTTCGACCCGCGTCGCCAACGGCTCCACCCGGAAAGTGCCTCCCAACAAGACAGGGCGGTCCGATACCGGCCCGATCGGACTGGTCGCCGTGGGTGCCTCGTCGAACTGCCACGTCCAACAGGGAATCCAGCCGTTGAGCAGTTGATCTCCGATTTCCAGATGGGTCTGGTCGGTCTCTGGGAAGTCGCTCTCCCGGATTTGTTCGATCCTCAACGCCTGGTCCCGGGTCAGGCTGTAGGTGCCCGTGACCCGCAGGATCGGTTCGATCCGGACCCGAGGTAGCTCGAAGGGTTCGGTCAGCAGCAGCGATTGACGGGCGTGCAATTCGACCCTCAATCTCTCGCCCCCCGCAACGTCCGGTAGCAGCACTTCAGCCACACCTCCGGCCGATCGCGTCGCGGTCGGGACATCGACGCCGTTGATCGTCAATTGGCGGATCTCGTACCGAGCCGGCAGCAACAGCCTCAGCGGTCCGAGCGACCGATCCCCCCGGCTGATCCATCCCTCATATCGCAACAGCATCTCACCTTGCCGGACATGCAAATGATGCAGTTCTTCGCAACGCCAGTCGGGCCGTGGTTGGGCGAGCAGCAGCAGTCGGCTCAGGGGGCCGGAGGAGCGAATGACCTGTTGGGCGGTTCCCCGATGTCCCTTCCAGGCGGTGACGAACGAATCGATCACGTCCGCGGCATCACTGGCCGATTCCGGGGCGCCCACGGGCAGCCAACGGAATCCTTCGGCGGCCCTCGTCGCGATCCAGGCCGGCGGGGTGGTGGCGGAGCCGGCGGAAATCACTTCGGGAAGGGTGATCGCGAGCGATTCGTCCGCTTCTCCCACACCTGCCGAGAGCTTGTCGATGGGCCAGAAAAGTCGAATCGGCTCAGGTTGGTCTCGCCGACATCGGAACGTCAAGAGCTGTCGCTGGGGGGTGATCACTTCCGACCGTTGCAGAGACCAATCCGCCGTGGTCAGCAGCGGTGCGACCCCTCCCAAGACAACGATGGGGACATCGGTTCCGATCTGGATTTGTTCCTCTGCCGGTTCGATCTCGCATTCGATCTGCCCCCGTCCCGGTGCGCCGTGCACCCAATAACGGCGGGCGGCGATCGCCGGAATCGATCGTGTTCCCTGTCGGAGCAAGATGTCCAACCGGATCTCTCGGATCGCACCCAAATCGGCTGACAGACGCCCGAAGTCGGCTTGGGCCTCGATCTGACCGACCGCCCCACTCAGGTCAAATCGGTGGATCGGTACGGAGGTGTCGACCGCCAGCGATGCCGAAGCGACCGCGGGGACAGCCAACCGCACCCGCCGCAGTCGACGTTCCGGCGATTCCACTTCACTGGTAAACCTCAACAACAACGCGGCCGAAGAGGTGGGCGGGAGGACGACGCGAATGCGATCTTCGCCATCCGCCGACCACCGCAACGGTTTCGATTCACCGCCCGGCAGCCACTGCACACTCCGGACGTCTCCCGGCCGGATCGGCAACTGAATTTCGGAACGTTCGGACAGGTTGGCCAACGAATAGCGGACCTCCCACTCCGCCGCGGGCATTCCGGATTCCGTCATGCCATCGAGACGCAACCGGTAGACCGCCGACGTGATCAGCGGCACGGTGACCGCCGCCGGCTTGTCACGAAACAATTCGGCGTACGTGCCGTTCGGGATGTAAACCTTGTCACCTGCCAGTTGGCCGTCGGTATCCGTGGGGATCAGCACGATCGGCCGTCGCGAAGCCGAAGCTTGCGGTTCCGATGCGACCGATCCCCCCTCCCGGCGTTCCACAGACTGAGCCTGGGCGGCCGGGGCGGCCAAAGCCCAGCCCGCTCCGATGACCACACCCAGCCAGAGCGTGATCCTTGCGGTCTCGGTGATCGACAGGGCATCGTCATCACCCGCAGGCAGGCGACTCCTGCCGAGCGTCGTGCCGAGCAGACTGCCGGCCGCGATCGGCAAACAGGTCACCGCGACCCAGTATCCCCACCCCAAGGAGAATGTCGGGAGCAACGCCAGGGCCGACAGCAACCCGATTCCCATCCACAGCGGATGCCGCCCGCACAGCGCCCAGGAGCCGGCAAAAATCAAAATCCCCAACACGACGCCCAAACTCATGCCAGCCGAGCGATCGAGTACCCAAACCGTCGCCCGCCGTTCCGGATCGATCCGCAAGTCCGGCAGACGCGAAGGGGCGAGCGAATCGCGTTGCCCGGTCGCCGCGGGAAACGCATCCTGCGGAGCGACCAAAAAACTCGCGACCGACCGCGTCAGCCGGCCGAGTAACGTCTCGGGAATGACCGTGTCGGCCGCGGCGAGCAATCGCCAGTCGCGACGCAAGATCGGTCCCGACGCGTTGATCCGCGGCGGTTCCCAGTTCCGCCACCAAGCCTGCCCGCTTGCCCTTCGTGACCAGCGGATGTGAATTCTTGCCGTCCCACCCAGCGGGGCCAAATCGCTCGACGGCCCAAGCTCGGAGACCTCACGAGGCCCGCGGACAACGAGTCGGCCGCGCGACCATTCGTGTTCCAGCTTCCGACCCATTTCGTCCGTGACGTCCGCCAATTGCAGGTCAGCATCGCAGTCGATCACCAAGGTCGCTCCCGGTTGTGTGTCGTAACTAGCGGATACCCAATCGCCGCCCCGTCCGGAGATCACGACTTCAACCGCCTCACGCCAACTGACCGTCGGTGCCCCCATCCCCTCGCTGGGAAGCACGTCGATCCAACTCGCGCCGGAGGAATCGTAGCGGAGCATCGTATCGCCCGGGTTCGCCACCGTTTCCCCCAATCTCCCCAGTCCGGAAGCGTCGGCGAACGGCACCTTCAACACCCCTTCGGACACGCCGACGACCCGCAAAGACTCCGGTACGATCACGTGAGCCGTACGGCTGTTGGCATCCGCCACGCTGGGTAACTCAACCCGCAGCGGACGCGAGCCGATGGGTTGCCCAGCGGCCCAAGGGAGTTCCACGTGTTCTCTGCGACCGACCAACACCACACCCCGAGAACCGGCCCTTTCCAAAGTCAATTCCCACATCTCTCGCGGGTCGACGCTTTCGGGAACCGGCGGAGCGAGCCGCCGGGCGCGGAGCAGACGCCGAGCCGGAGAGGCCGACGGGTCGACCGACCAGGCCATTTCCGGGCCAGCGCCCGCTCCGAATTCGACCCGCACCTGATCCAACTGCCCGGCCTCCGAGTCACAACGAATGAAGTGCGTCTCCTGCACCCGCTGATTTTCCGTCGACAACCGGACCAGACTGGCTGCCGCGAACGCCGCGACCGGACGCCGGCTCGTCAAGGCTCGCATCCGCTCCCTTGAGATTTCCAACAACAACGCCTCGGACGGCAGTTCCCCGAGCAGCTCTCGCTGGGGTTGTGAGAGCCCCGTTTCGGTGATCCGATTCGCCAACAGGGAAGCCTCCGCAGCCCAGCGAAAACCGGGCGGCGGTGAGACGACCGCGGCCACGCGATGGCGACAATTCACGAATCCGGCGAACGAACTCGCGGGGAAGGAGGCGGTGTCACCGTCGAGCCGCAACGGCTGATAACCCACCGCCCGCAACGTCAGGGTACCGTTGTCCAGCTCGTCCGCCGTCGGCCAGATCGGGACCATCCGGTCGTTGGCAAACTCCGGCGGTAGCTCCACCACTCGGCCGCTTTGCGGCAACAGCACGTTTTCGACCGTCCAGCCCGGTTCGATCCGAACCTGAATCGGCCGCGGGCCACTCCCGGCCAACGAAATCGAACTTTCGAGCGTCGCGACGTAACGGGTTTCCGTTGCCGTCAGGCGGATCACCGAATGGGCGAATAACTGCCGCGACGCCTTGGCGACTCGCACCGTCGGCGGCTCCGAACCCCAAGGTCCGCCCAGGCGATAGGATGTCTGCCTCTCGTCCGCTTCGACCGGGGCAAGGTATTCCCAACCCGGCGGCAGTCCGAGTCGCATCAGATCCAGGCGGCTGTCCACCAACACCCGGGCCTGCAACGGCTGGCCGATCAGTTCGGGAACCACATCCCGGAACTCGATCCAAGGCAACTCCGTGTAACCCAACACGCTGTCCCAAGCCATCTCCCCGTCGATGGTGATCGTCAGCGGCGATCGCAGAGCCGCTTCCTTGCGATCGGAACGGAGCTGGACCCACCGGTCGTCCTCCCTGATCGATTCGGACCAAACCGCCGAAACGCCGCCGACGCTGGCCGCCACCATCCGGCCGCCTTTCACCCGGAGCGACGGCAACACGCCATCCGCCGGTGGGTCGATGATCAGTCGCGAAGAAAACCGGACGGCAGACGGTAACAATTCATAGGACAACGAAGCCTGTCGGACGATCAGGGGGGCGTTCGATTGCACCGCGGCCGATTTGATCACCCGCAACCGCAATCGGGACAATCCGCCCACTTCGATGCCGTACCAAGCCAGATCGCGACCGGAATCGCGGACGGTCGCTTCGGGCGGCGGGCTGGGGAGCGGCCGGATCACCCCATCCGCCGCTTCCAATCGCATGTCCATCGGAACCGCGATCAACCACCGCGCCTGAGCGGCGGGCGGGATCGCCAAGTCGAAGGCGATTTCTCGGTCACTGTCCTCGCCGGCCGCCGTCCAACTGACCGACAGTCGGGTATCGCCCAGGACGGTCACCGAAACGTTGCCGTCCGAGTCGGTGTCCAACGGCGGGGAATCGGTACGCAAACCGCCGCCACCGCCGGTCGCAAATCCGGTCGACCGGATCGCCATCCCGATGGTCCCCAACGACAGACGCCCGGGCGAGCGACCGGCGTGCGTGATCTCCCAGGTCGTTTGGTCGGATATCAACGCCGTGTCCGATAGCCGTGCGACGTAAACCGCTCGCGCCAATTGAGGACGATCCGCTTCCGCGATGATCGAGTCGGCTAGCGGGGTTAAACGGCGGTCCAATTGCTCGATCGAAACCGGGCGGAAATCGCTCGGCACGATGCCGGAGGCCTGACCACGAAAAAAACGGATCGGCCGCAACAGATCGAACGATTCGGGCAAGCCCCGCGGCACTTCCGAAACGTCCGTCGCGGGCGTGTCCGGTTCCTCCGTCACAGGAGTACTCGGCTCCTCCGTAACGGGCGTGTCCGGTTCGTCACCCCAGCACCGGCCGCCTGCTCCCACGAAGGTCCCTCCCCAGAGGACCCCGGCGCCGATGACAAGACGCAACAGCCGCGCGAAACCGATCGACCCGACGGTTCGGTTCGCTCCTCGAAACGATCGGCCATCAGCCGGGCCGGTCCCGCCGCTCGTCACCGACCATCGCAACCAGACGTCGCTCGGCATCATCGGACCTCCGCCGTCGATCCTCGAGGCGGCATCATCGCGGGAACCGTCGCCGAAGGTCCCGTCGCCGATTTGACCGATCCCTGGGGTGAGGTTGGCCGGCCGGGTGTCTTGCTCCGCAACGAGGAATGCTCCACTCCCGGGACCAAGACACGCGTCGGACGCCGGGGGACCAACACATGGCCCACGCCGGCGATGACTCCGACCAGCAGCATCGCGACCAACATCACTTGGCCGACCAATACGGCGGCATCAGGGAGCAGGAAGGTGAGGCCTCCCAACAGGACGGCGGCGGTGACCGCAAACAGCGGATGCCGCATCACAGGAAAGTAGGTCAGCAAACAACTGACCGTCAGGACGGACGTCCCGACGATCATCCAGATCGCCAGTCGGGACAGGGTCACGGCCCGCAACCCCGTCGCGTCGACGCCCACAAACAGATAGCGATTCCCCTGCGGAACCCGGGTTTCGATCGGACCGCCGGCCGCCCAAGCTGCCAGATCGCCAACCGACTGCAAAGGTTGACGACGGAGGTGCCAGCGGTCGAATTGCCAATTCATGGCAGCCCCGACCGTCGGCGTGTGCCAAACCAAGTGGTCGTCCTGCGGGGTGACGACTTCCCAGAAAACGCGTTCTGCTCCCGCCGGGATACCGAGGAGCGGCCGGATCCGTTCCGAAAAGAGGGCCGCCGCCCGCGGTTGGTACAGTTGGACGACGACGGAGTGCGTGCCCGATTCGCCCAACCGGACCAGGCAGACGTCGTCCGATTCCCGTGTGACATCCACCGCCGAGCCGTTCACATCGGCTCGCACCCGCGCTCCCTGGCTGCCACCCACCAACGGCAATCGCATCAAACCTCCGCCTTGCACTGTCGCTACCAACTGGTCGTACTGCCAGTCGCGACTGACGGCGGTCTGCAACCAGGCCCTGCGGATGGTGATGTCGTCCACCTCGCCTTCGACCCGCCGCAGTCGGATCGACAATTCTCCGGTCGGGACGCTGGGAAGCGAAATGTCGTCCGACCAGCGGGATTGGCCGTCACGCGAAGTCAGCTCCAGGCCCTGTTCGGCACGCAGACGCAGTGGCATCGGCCCGAGCAGACTGAGGTCCGAGACCCCCGGCCTCGGCATCACCACGCCGCTGAGTTGATAAGAAAATTCCTCGCCACCCAGTCCCCAAAGCTCTTCCGGGATCTCCCGCGCCCGACGCAAACGCACCCGATGGGGACCGCTCGACAACGCTTCGCTCAGGATCACGTATTCGCCACCGGGTGATGCCCGTAAGACCGCGGGCGTGTCGTCGACCGTGACACTCCACAACGGCAGGGTCGCCAACCGTCCGGTCAGCCCCGCCGTGTCTCGAACCCCCGGTCCGTCTTCGGTGGCAGTGGCCACGGCCACTCGCTCCGCCGTTTCCTCATCCCATAGGATCGGCAATCGTCCCCGCAAACGGCTGCGAGGGTAGAGCGTCCAGTGGATCACCTCGACCAACTGATTGCCTTGGATCGAAAGCTCTGCCTCCGCCTGGAACGAGACCCCGGGCCGCTCCGTGACCAAGAATCCGGTCAGCCGAACCGGTGCCGAGATGTCGGGCAACGCATACCGATTCTCATGTGCCGATTCGATCGGCCGAGTCCCGATCGGCCTGCCGCCTTCCCCAAGGCCGCCCAGCAGGTCGGCGCCGATTCGAATCCCCTCGTCGGCCAGCCCCAACCCCAGCAGCGGGTCGGGGGCGGGCAGCGGCCCGTGAACCCGCAAGACTTCGCCGAGCCCACGTGACGAGGCCAAGTCCGCAACAAATCGGTAGTCCGCCTCTGTGATCACGCTCAACGCCGAGGTGATCGCACCGATCAGCGCGGGGTCACCCACGATCCGCGGTAACGTCAGGTCGATCCGCTCTTGGTCGTCGGTGATCGGTTGGACCAAGACGATTTCCATCCGATCGTTTTCCCCACCTCCCGGCAAAGCGGACAGGTCGATCTCCAGCATCCCCGCCGTCCGATCCGTCTCGACCGCAGTCGCAGTGCCTCCGGCGGACACGCTCTGGACTTGCCATGACCCGATTTCGATCGGCAAAATTCGTGAATCCGGTACCCCGCCGGTCGTCCGCAGCTGTACCCTCAAAACGGCCGAGGTGTCGTAAAAGGTCAGTCGATAATCCCCTTCGATCCGCAGTCGCTGAGTTCGCGCCGACAACCAGATCGGCAGCTCGAAGGGCATTCGCTCGAAACGAAAACGATAACCGCGGGTCGACAGCGATTCGGTCTCCGCTTGATCCCAAAGGCTGCTGACCCAAGGTTGCGACTCCCATCGCAAACGGTAATCCCGCGGTACCCGGATCTCGATTTCACCGGTCTGCTCGACCGCGTCCTCGATCAGCACCCCCCGAACCAAGACCCTCGCGCCGGGCCGTTCGTCTAACGTCCGAAGCTGTGTCGCCACGCCGATTTCGACCCGGGAATCGCCCCGTCCCTCGGTCGGAATCACCCCCACGCGAGTGCCATCCTCGGCCGTGGGCAGCGGTTCCCCGTCGACCCCCGATCCGCCGATCGTCTCCGGCTCGATCGGCTCCCCGACCTCGAACGGCCCCCCGCCCCGAATCATCGGTTGCTGCAACAACGAGGCTCCGCCGGGAAGCGCCAACTCGAATCGGCCCAAGTCCCCCCGCAGGCTCCGGACGGTGATTTCGTGCGATACCAACGGGGTGTTGTCGGCCTGCTGCCAATCGACGACGATCCGCGATTCGCTGTCGAGCATCGGGCGGGTGTCGACCTGAGGGATCCGCGAACCGAAACGAAGACCGAACGTGCCCCCCCGCCCGCTCAACGAGACTTCGGTTTCACCGGAACCCGATCGCGTCGACAAAACCTCGTCGCCCTGCCCGATCACATCGGCTGAAATGCCGGTCGACGGGATGTTCAAAACGACCAGACTCGGTGCGTCGGGCAAGCGGAACTCGATCGCCGAGGTCGGGGGTTGCGTCACGCGGGCGACCACCCGCATCACGACGACCACCGAGCGGGCCACGTCGCTTTCCAAATGAAGCACATGCCCACCTCCTTCCCCGGACAAGTCCATCCGATAACGCTCGATCCCCGAAATGTCTGGCGGCCCCGTGCGGTGAAAGTTGTCCATCCGCAACGGGACGGATACCCACTTGCCGCCAGTCGGTTCCAACTCGATTCGTACGGTGACCGTCAATTCCGCCGACGTCGATAAGACCTTGCCTCGCACTTCCAGCGATTCGATCGAATAGGGCCGCTCCGTCTGCAACCAACCGTCTCGCAACTTCAGTAGCTCGTCGAGCTTCTCGAAGGTCATGCCCGTCACGGCGATCTGATTTCCGGCGTCATCCAAAACCAAAAACATCTTGGGGGCGACCCCGGGCGATTGGGACGCCGGCTTGCTCGTCGCCCCCTCCGCGGCCGGCGCGACGCCGATCGCTTCGGTGGACGGCAGGGTCCCCAGAGGCTGCGACCAAGCCATGGGGGCCGTGAAGAGAACCCAGACCGAGCCCAGCACGAAACACCACCCCGATAGCCACCTATGTCGGTCGGAGGAACGAGAGGATGGCTGAGCCACGTTCAAGGGGCGCCTCCCTGTGCGATGTGAATTAGACGAGCGAACCGGGAATCCATTCTACGCCATTTGCCCAGTCATAAAAGTAAATAAGGCGTCGCGATCATCGGACCCGATCGACTCAGCCGATTCTGTCACCCCAACCGGTCTAATCGGTACCATCCGGTTGACGCCATGTGGCCTGACGCGACATCACCCGGCCGACAGGTCTGCGGCCGGGACCAACTCCGTTCTGAAACCGTTCGCTGCCGCAGCACCGAAACTTGTTCACGACTCGGACTCGTGGGCCAGGGCGTAGGAACTCGGGAACCGATCGGAACGGGTTGCTCAACTGCCCAGTGGCAGCGGGCGATCTCGCAAAGCCAGCGAAACCCGCTCCGCTACGTCGCGGGCAACCCGTTGGTTGGACCACAGCCACCACGGTCGAATGCGGCGGATCACTCCTTTCTCCAAAAAGTCACCGAAAAAACAGAGCCCACGATCCGTCGCGGAACCTCGCTGGTCGAGTGAATGGAGGTCCCGTCGGTCACAGCACAACTGTGTCATGACCGCCGGCCCCAAACCCGGTTGCCGCGATGAGGCAGCCCACCAGTGAACATCCGCCAGATTGGCCAAGACCGACCAAGGGGTGTTGTCCCAGTTTGGCTTGCCAGGGTGCCCGCCCCCGACCCGCAGCTCGACTTGGGGCGAACTGTCCAAAAGCGACGTGTTGATCGAGATCGTCGATTCGACCAGCAAGTGGTTTTCGTCCGCCTCGATCCCGAGCAGCACCAGTTCCATCCCGATCGGACAAGTTGCTGTTGCCGGGAACAAAAAATGGATTTCGTCGCCTCGGACGAAAACTTCAGAAAGTGGCGGTAACTCCACGTCCGGGAGGCGAATGCGGGCGGATGCCCCAACCAATCCATCCCGACAGCTCAACAACCGGACCCAACCGGTAGGGTTCGGTCCCGGATCGACGACCCCGGCATTTTCGGCCGGCCTTGAACGCCTTTCCGACGGCTCCGACACAACGACCAGCTTCCAGCCGTTGGCACGAAACTCGGCCAATCCCGGTTCGCAAATGTCCCACATCGACCGGCCTCTCCCATCAGCGTCCGAGCACAGCGACGGGTGATCTACCCGCCGGAATTATCGTAGCCGATGCGATCGATCTGCTGAACCGGGTGGACTCGCAACCCGAGCGGTCAGACCTATTTCCAAAGGCCGGCGACGTCGTCGGCCAACAAGCCGATCCAGCCGGAATCTTCACTCTCGTCATCCGAAGAACCGATCGGCGGGGCCGCTGCCAACGGAGCGGAAGATTCGCCTTCGGCCGAACCGAAGCTCGAAACGAAACGCCGTGAGTGCATCTCTTGTAACGCCGCGTAGGAATCGATCGGAACCACGCCCCCACTGCTGGGGGTGGTGGCCCACAACTGATCGATGTCGACCGGAGCCCCGTTCGTCCGGGCTCGACTGAGGTAGTTGATGACCAGCAACGCATCCAGCGGGGTGACCTGACCGTCGCCATTGACATCTGTAAATCCAGCCGAAGGCATTCCGCTCGATAGCGATTCGCCTTCTCCCAGAGCTTGGATTCGGCTGATCTGGTTGATGACCAACAACGCGTCGATAGGTGTCACCACACCGTCGTTGTTCACGTCCATCGGCAGCAACCCATTCTGGCGGGATGTGCCTTCTCCATTCGCACCCGAACCGATCGTGACGGTCGTCACGTTGTACCGGATCCGAGCGGGCTCGACCGGTTCCGGCGGCTGGAACAGCAACGTGTCGCGGAACGGACTGGCGTCCGCCGGGCTGCTGACCAGTCGCAGGTCTCCCGTGCCGATCGCGTCGAAGAACAAGGTCGCGAGCAACACCGGTTGGTTGGTCAGGGCCGGGTTGGGCGGCACGTTGTTCGGATTGGTGTTGGTGAGGAACGATCCGAACTCGTCGATGATCCCCAGCCGATCTGCCGTCCCGAACGCACCCAAGACCCCGAAGTCGGGTCCGAAGATGACGTCGAAGTCGAACGGATCGCCTTGGATGATGTTGGAAGGAACCGCCAAGTTGGCGTCATAAAGCAAGTCAGTGAATGCCGCGAAGACACCGAATTGGTCTGAAAAAGAACGCAAATCCTGTACGATGACTTGCACGCCGAAACGCGATCCCGGGTTGATCCGGCTGATCGGGTTGCCGTTGCCATCGACGACTTGTAGTCGGATGTCGACGTCAAACGGTTTGGCTCCCGGAGGTGCCGTGTTTTGGGCTTCGATCGGATCGCCCACGAACAGCGTCACTTCCGCGGTGCTGCGAACCCCGTCGCCGTCAACGATCCCGTAAACGAAGCTGTCGAACCGGTTCACTACCCCAAAATCGGGCGTGTAGCTGATGAAGCCGTTGTTGACCGAGGCCACGCCATTGTTGGGCTGAGTGACCAGGAAGAACTCGGAAATCTCGCCCGATGGCCCCAGCAAGTCGTTGCGGAGCACGTCGAGTTGTGCCGTCGATCCGCCTCGGATCGGGTTGCCGAACGAGTCTCGACCGTCCGGGTAGGCGTCATCGATCGCCGAAGTGAAGGCTTCGCCCGACGGATTGATGATCAGTTCCGAGATCCCCAGTCGAAGTTCGTTGACCGCGAGCGCCGTCATCCGGTCGAACACGGTCGTTTCGTTGATCGGTTCGTCGGCAGGGTCGGCGTTGAAGATCGCGATCCCCGGGGCGATCGCTTGGAAACGGACCGTGAACAGTTCCAGCGGGCCTTCCGGACCCGTCGGAGGAATCAGGCTGACCCGTTGGGACCCCACTTCGTTGATCAGGCCAGGCGTGTTGACGTCACCGCTTTGCAGACCCGAAAAACCGCCGTGAAAGAGGCTACCGAACTGGATGTCGAACCCGAGCGGATTCGCTTGGTTGGGTACGACGGCGACCAGTTCTTCCGTGTACAACAGATCGAGGAACGCCGAGAAAATGCCCGTCTGATCACCTTCGGGGCGCAGGTCCGCAACGCTGACCCTGGCCAGGAAGTCGTTGCCGGCCTGGACATTGGAGATCGGCTGCTGGTTGACGATGTCCAAGAAATCGATCTGGAAGTTGACGATGTCGTCAAACCGCGAACCGGGCATCAGGTTGACGGTCACGGTCGCCGAATCGATGTTCCCAGCCGTGTCGCTGATCGTGTAAATGAATTGCTCGGTTCCGGCAAACCCCGCTCGAGGCGTGTAGCGGACCGATTGGTTGCCACCGGCCAATGAGGTGCTGCCGCCCTGCGACCCCGGCGTGACCGAAATGATCGTGATCCCACCCGAGGTGCTCGGCAAGTCGTTGTCCAAGACGTTCAACGCGATGTTGTTGGAGCCTTGCGCGACTTCAAAGGAGTCGTCCACCGCGATCGGCACGTCGCTCTGGAAGGTGACATTGACCGTCACCGTCGCCGTGGCCGGAGGCCCGACGTCGGGCGTGACGGTGTAGGTGAACCGGTCCTGTCCGACGAAGCCGATGGGCGGCGTGTAGAACACGTTGCGACCGTCCGGGGCGATCGTGACCTGACCGCGTGTGCTCAGCGAAAACCGGTCGATGCTCGTGATCCGCAGTCGGTTCTCGGGTGTCTCAAAGTCATTGGCCAACACGTTGATCATATTGGCGGAACTGTTCCGCGGGACCGAAACAAAGTCGTCATTGGCGACTTTGGCCTGAGCTTGCACGTAAAAGAGGTGGTCTTCCACTTCGCCACTGTCCGCCGGACCGCCCACACCCAGGTCGGGTGTCAGGCTGAGACGCCACCGTGTGAACAGTTTGCCGACCTCCACGCCGGACGGGATGGCGACATCGATGACGTTAGCGCCGGCCGGCAGGACGACATTCCGCAAAACCTGTTCGCCGGCGTCGGTGAAGCGGCCGTTCTGGTTGAAGTCGAACCAGGCCTGCAGGAACGCCGGCTGACCGGTCGTGTTGGTGATGAAGACCTCGAACGACGCGGTCGAGTTCGCCGCGAGCGGGGTCAACAAGCGGACGCCGTCCTCATCGTCCAAGACTCGGCCGTCCGGTCCGAGCGGACCGTTCAAGTCGTCTCCGTCCGCGAGCGGTGACGGCTGACCATCCAGGTCCCGGTCGACCCGCTGTCCCAGACTGAGCCCCGGCACGATCCCGTGACTCGGGCCGCCGCTGGCCCGAAGCGTCATGTAGCTGTCGGGGGCATCCCCGTAATCCCGCGAAGGACGGTTGCCGAAGTCCAGCCCGACCGGGGGGTTCAGCCCGTCATAAAAGACGGTATAGGAGCCGCCTGGTGGCGAGATCGCCTCAAAGCCGGCACTGACCACCTCGCGGATCGTGTAATTCCCAGCCGGCAGGCCGGCAAAGTCGAGCCGATAATTCCCATTGGCATCGGTGATCGCACGCGGTTCGCCGATATCGATCCGCCCATCCCCGTCGAGGTCGATGTATACAAACGCACCTTCGACCCCGGGTTCGCCCGGGTCAGCAAAGCCGTTGCCGTTTAGGTCCGCAAATTTCCTGCCGGTAAACTGGGCGTCGGGACGGAACAGTCCGAAGTTGACCCCCGTCGCCCCGCCGCTGACCTGTCGCGATGCCGGTGTTGTGAAGACGAATCCGGCAGGTGCAACCGCCGCGATCCGATTGTTTCCGGGCGGCACGGCGAGAGAATAACTGCCATCCGCCGACGTGACGGTCGATGTCTCGCCCGGGTCGAGCACCCCGTTGCCGTTCGCATCGACAAAGACGGTGATCCCGCCCTGGCCCGACTCGCCGCTGCCGCGAACGCCATCCCGATTCAAATCGTTGAAGACCGTTCCAGTTAGATTGGTGCCGGCCGTCCCGGTCGCTAAGCCCCAAGCCAAACTGGCGGTGACCCGCTGAAAGCCGGTGAACCCTTCCACCGGATTGAAGCGATCGACCATCGGGAAGGGGGTCGGACGGTCGTCCGGCGTGCCAAAAATCCCATCCGGTCCCAGTTCGTAGTCGTCCACCAAGTCGACGTTGGCATCGATGATCGACGGGATGTTCCCCGCCCGATCGGTGTGCCACAGGCCGAAGCTGTGTGCCAGTTCGTGAGAGATCGTCAACGCGATCCCCTGAGCGGCAACTTCCAACCGGTTGGCCGTCAACGAGATCGGGATGTTGTCGATCGCGTCTTCGCCGATCGCGTCCAGCAGGGTAAAGACGTAGGCTCCCGGGTTGAAGTTGCCGACGTCGATGTTTTGAGCCAAGCCATACAAACCGGGCGCTTGGAAGACGTCGTCGACCGTTCCGCCGACAAAGACGCGGGTCACGAAGGGGTTGTTGAAGCCCGGGTCGGCATGGTCGCGGCTGTTCAGAATCCGGATCCCGAATTCGCCCGGAGTACCGCTCTGGTTGAAATTGCCGTTGCCGCCCGTCAGCGGAACCCAATTGTTGAAGTGGAAATCAACGCGGTCCAGGATATCGTCGATCAGCCGGTTGACGACCGCGTTGGTCTGGGGGGTCGCGATGATCGGCAGGTCAACAAACCCGAGCGCGTTGAGCGATTCTTCCAAACTCGGAATTCGGATCGTTTGCGGCAACGGGTCGCCGTTCTGGTCGACCTGCCCCAATCCGGCAAACAGCGACGTCGGGAAGAGTTCCCCGTCAAAATCGAGGAAGACGGTCTGCTGAGTACCGATCGGGGCGCTTTCCAGCACCGGGCGATAGACCCTCAAGCCCATCGTGTAAGCGTTCGTGCCGCCAATCCCGATTCCGCCCAAACCGCCACCCGCGACCCGGATGTAATAACGCCCCGTGTCCGGGACGACCTGCGAAGCGACCGCGTTGCCGATCGTCATCAGCGGTGAAGTCGGTGGGTAGGAAGCCAAAGCGCCCATGTTGGTCGTCGTGCCGAACCACTGAAATCCCGGGTTGTACGACGTGCCGGGGCCATACAGGACATCGAATCGACCCGCCGCACCGGTGACCGCGATGTCCAAAATATCGCCCGCTCGCAAGTCGACCGCGTAGAAATCGACGTCAGCAAACTGATTGCCGCCGAACAGCGTCGATTGGGCCGGTGGCAAGTTGCCACGGACGTCGATCGTATTCTGCCTGCCGGGGGCCGTCCCCAACGGCAGAACCTCTGCCGATTGAAAGGAGTCGTTCAAGCCCCGCTGGCTCGATGTCTCCTGCTCGACATATTGAAATGCCTGCACCGTGCCGATGTTCCGCGGGGCCGTGAAGGTCCCCGCCCCGATGGCAGCCGCTAGCAGCTGGCGACTTTCAAGGGTTTCCACCGTCAACCGGCGGTGACGAGAACCTGTGGCAAGGCGACGCGGACGCCGTGACTGTGTGGGAGGGGTGCCTCGATTCACGATCAATATTCCGAAAGGGCCAGCGTTTTGATGCGGAAAGACAAGCGTACTCGCCAGGTTCGCCACTGCGCGACGTCGGTTCCTCTCCAAAACCGATCGACGTCCCGCCGGGACGATTAATCAACGGTGAGCCAATTAATCGGCTCCAGGAAAACTGGGTCGACCTGGGCGTTTGGTGGTGACTCGATGAGTGACGTCGTCAAGTCTAGTTGGAGTGCCTCACCTGTCAACGAAACGCCTCTCGTAGGACGCCAGCCGGTTCAATAAGTTCCAAGATCTGTGCGAATTACCTCGCACAACCGTACCAATCGATCCTGAGAACGCCATTTGCTCGCGGTTGTCGCCTCCGACAAACAACGAAAAAAAGCCGGGCTTTTCGCCCGGCTTGTCGCGTTATCGACCGGTTTCTCGCCGGTCGATCGGTCGTTTCCTGTTAGCCGCTACAGCTTACCAAACGTATTCGCCGCCGATCGTGAAACCGCTGATGGTCAGCGACCGAGTCTGAATCGGGGATATCGCCGTGCCCGAGACGAGTCGGTCCGCCGCCGTCGTGTCGAATCCGTAGCCGACCTTGTCGACGTTCAGCAGGTAATATTGAGTCTTGAGCGTCCAGGAATGGCTCAACCGGTAGAGGACCGTCGCTTCGAGTTCGCCCATCCAAGCCGTCTGGCTGAGCCGATCCGAGATCTCGACGGTTCCAGGGCCACCGCTCGATCCCAGCGAATTGGCGAAGGCGATCGAATCCCGTTCGATCCGGTTGCCCATCGGGCCGCCCTTCGCCCCAAAGCCGACGTTGACGCCTGGCACGACGTTCCACCACAAGTCGCCGCCGATCTGGAATCCGACCATTTCGTTGTCGACGTTGGTGGTCAAGTCAAAAAACCGCAGGCTCTGATTGATCGAATTGTCCAGTTCGCCCCGGGTGAAGTAGTTGAAGTCGCTGTCGAACCGCAGGTAACGAATCCCAGCCAACCACGAGCCTTGGAACCGGCCATAGGGGCCGACCGTCCGTCGCCGGTAGTTGACTTCGCCACTGTGGAAGGTCGATTCGGAAGCTACCGATTGCAGTTCCGAGCGATCGGTGTCGTCAAATCCGGGATTCATCCCGCCGGGGTTTGTCCCAAACTCGGAGAGATAAGAGAACAACCCGAAGTTCGGGTCACGAACAGCCGCCGAGTCCTTCCAGCGGTTGCCGCCCAAGTAAGTGACTTCGACATTACCCCCAGGGCCGATGATGAATGCCCCCGAAATCCGGCCTCCCACCGCCATGCTGTTGTCATCGCCGCTGTTGGCGAACAGAACGGGCGTCCCGTTCACGCCTTGAGTCGTCAGCACCTGGCCGGTCGAACCCGACGAAGCGTTGAGGAACATGACGTCCGCCGACAGGTCGTACCAACGCTGGGCCGCGATTCCCGCTTCCCCGTAAGGCAATATCGCCCTCAAGGCACCCAACAAGTACCCGCGACCGATCGATTGACAGACGCCGCAGCCCGATCCTTGGCAGAATAGGCAAGCTCGCTGGAGGCAGCCCCCGATCCCGCCGTATCCGAACAGGCCTCCGCCGCAGCCATGCGGACCACAGGCACCGGCGTATGGGTTGCCATAGCCGGGACCATATCCCTCGTAGCCAGGATTGGCCGGATGATAGCCGGGATTGGCGGGATAGCCACCGCCGTGGAAGCCACCGCCGTGGCCATGGTTGCACGCCCCGTCGCAGGAGTCGCATTGGCCGTTACCGTCGACCCAGGATGAACCCAAGCGGGCGGCGATCGGACCGTTGCCGAAGAATCCGGCTTGCTCGACCCCGCGGAAATACTGCTCCGGCGCCGGCATCCCAGCCGGGGCAACGAAGCCACTCGCTTCATAGTCGGGCTCGAAGTAAGCCTGCTGAACCGGTCCGGCACCCTGCGCGGCCGTTGAACCGATCGTCGCGGCGCTGACGGCTACCCATGCGAAAAGGGAGCCCCAAACCCACCGCGTAAATTTATGTTGTTTGGTCATGGCCTCGTCCAGGAACTCGTCTCGCTTGAGCGGTTTGATTTTCGCGGTTTTTCCGCCAGCCTTCCAAGGGCGCAAGGACTTCACAGTCCGAGCCCACGACGGGCGGAATAATCGCTTCCGTCGGTATCATCGGCACGACCTGCCCCTAGGGTTTGATCATTCCTATCAGTCCGGTCAGGAAAACTTTTCACCCGAACCCCGATCGGATGGCTTAGAATCACCGAACGCCAAAGCCGGGCGGTCTTCCCGCCCCCCCGCCAGCGTCGGTGTCGCCCTGACAAACAGGCAGGCGTCGCCCAGATCAACTCGTGCTGACCATCCCGGTGGCCCAGTCATGACCCATTCCGAGAACCTGATCCGCCAGTTGCTGACGCAGATCTGCGACGGCGAAATCGATGCCGATTCGGCCGCCCGCCGAATTCTCGGAATCGAGCACCCCCCCACCGGACTCGCGCCGCCGCCGCCGATCACTGCTCGAAGGTCATTTGCATCCTCAGACTCGCCGACTTTCCCGGCGACTTCCGGTTCACCGCCCACGATCGCCTCGCTGATTCGTGCCTACGGCCTGCCGCCGCCCGAGATCGAACGGGATTGGCAAAGCCAGATCGCGGCCTTCGAATCGGAATGGCTTCGACTGCATGGCTCGCCGCTGCCGCCGATCGACTGCGAGGATTGGTTTGTCGACCCCTCCAATCGGCTCTCGCCGCGGCAAGCTTGGGAGCCGCTCCAGACCCGGCCGCTCGAGCCCCCTCCGGCCGCCAGCCTCGAACCGGAATCCGAGGCTCGTCATGAACTCGACTCGAATGCTCCCGCCAGACCCGCAACGCTCTCCGCTCCGACTTCCGCCAGGCGGGCCGAAGTCGCCAAGCGGCAGCGAACCGGGCGACCGACCAAGCTGGCGATGTCGCTTGCCGCCGGCTTGGTGTTGGCCCTTTGTTTTGGCGGGTGGTATGGGTTGTCAAAGCAAGCCCCGCCCGACCGAAATGCCACCACCTCGACCCACGCGAAAGGCTTGTCCGGCCCGAACACCCAGGCTCCGCCCGCCCGAGCGCCTTCGGTCGCCGCTCGACGATCCCCAATCCCTGCGAACTCGGACCCGATCGATGAGCTCACGCCCCAGTTGCTGATCAACCCAGCCGCGGCGGTCGAACTACCTTCCGAAGGTCTGGTCGGTGCGGCCGCTTCGCCCGACTTGTCCCGTCCCGCCGCTTTTTCCGCGAGCGAAATCGGGCTAGCGTTGATCAATCCGTCGCCCGAACCGTCCTCGGCCGCCGAGCCGATGCCCGACGATGCGGATGACCCCACCGTCGATTCGGACTGGCCCGCCGACCAGCAACGCGAAGCCCGCTCCGCCAACCCCGAGATCGCGGTGACGTTGCCGCCTCCACCCGCGATCGGGCGCGACGCCGAACCGTTTACCTTGATCCTTTGGTCGCCGCAGCAGGTCACGTGGGAATATCCCGTCGCTACACCGATCCAACTGCTGGCTTCCGATGACCGCTCGTGGCGGTTGGTCGACCAGACGAACCAAGTCGACTTGGCTACCTTGAGCTCGACCGATGACGGGCTGCTGTTTACCTGGGCCGAAACCGCGGCGGGCAATCCCCGCGCCGCTCAAGTCGCCGCCGGTCGGTTTCGCCTGACCCGAGCTGATGGGCGGCTGGATGATCTGCTGCTCCGCCCGCTACTCCGCTCCGACCCGCTCCGATTCGATTTCACGCAAGCCGACAGCCGCGTCTCTTGGCAGTTGCACGGCCCCCCGATTTTCGATTCACCGATCTGTGCCATCGAGGTGGAATCCCCCGACTCAGTTGTCACCGAGTGGATTCAGCAGCCCGACCCCGAACAAGTCCGCCGCGGTTTCAGCATTCTGCAGTGGGCCCTGTCCGATAGCGAACTTCCGGCGATCCGCTGCCGGCTCGAGTCGCGTGTCGGGACCCGTTGGAGTTTGCGGTTTCGCTATGCCGTGCGCATCGATGAACGCTCGTCGTGGCAGGCCTTCTCGGATCGGTCCCTGAATACCTCCCTCGAACAAGTCACGGCGACCCTGAACCTGGCGCTGACGGAACAGTCTCACGTTTCCCGCCAATACTCGGCAGCCAGCGTGAGCGTCCGCCGGCAACTGAAGCCGAGTAAGGACCTGTTGGACCAACGGGTCTCGCTCCTTCAAGAGACGATGCAACAGATTCGTAAGCTGCAAACCCTCGCAGCCGGTGTGGCGGAGTCGCGGTTGAACCTCAGCCTTTCGACCGCTTGGCCCGACTTTCGCCAGACCCTTTTCGAAACGCCGGTTCAACCCTGAGCCGGCAACCTTGCGTTGTCCGTCGACCCAGTCGTCTTCGCCCAGTCGCGGCTCACGGCCAACGGATTTCCACGCCCTGCCGGACCAAATCGTCCTGGAAATCCGTCAACAGCCCGGCGGTCGCTCGGATCTGATGTGGCGTTTTTTTCTCGCGGATCGCATGAGCTGCCAAGCATCCTGCCGCTTCGCCGATGCCCCATTCGACCGGATGCAACCGATAGCAGCCGCCCGTGACGTGGGTCACGCCGAGGTTCTTGCAGGCGGCGATCAGGTTTGTCACTCGTCGCGGCAACAACGCCCCCAACGGCACCTCAAACGGCAGCGTCGGGAAATCGATGTAGTTGTCGCCCGCGGTGGTGGGATGCAGGTCAATCGGATAACTGCCGACGCCAACCGAATCGGCGAACGACGCCGCCCGCAACTCCTCGCCCGTTTTTCCTGTCACCTCGGCCCGCTGCTCCCGGCCGACATGCTCTTCCAAAACCGTGAACATCGCCCGAATCCGTCGCGATTCGCGAACGTACGGGTATTTGGCAACCCCGGTCGAACTCCCGAGCAGATCGCCACGCAGCCGCAGGCTCGGGAATCCCTCCCCACCATCCGCCCGCGGCGCTTCGGTCTGGAGCCAGTACATTAGCGATAAACTCAGTTCGGTCGCTCGGGCGATGTGACCTTCCCGTTCCTCGTCCGAAACCCCGACGAGGTTGCCGAGCAGGTAATCGTTCTGCGGCCAATTGACCAGAATGATATCGCCGGCATAGCTGCCCGGATGGAACTGCCCGGCATCGATCAGACGACGATAAGTCCACAGGTTGATGATGCCGCCCGGCCGCATCCCCGTCGGGTCGAATCCGAGCGTCCTTGCCTCGCCGCTGCTGGGGTGGGTGTAGGTGAAATCGAGCAACCTGCCGGGCCATGGTGGCGTCAGGTTCGGGACGTATGATCGCCAGAAATCATACTCGGCCGGGCGGTTGATCCGGTGGTCTTCCCCAGGGACATGGTCGATCGCGAAACACATCGTGAACGCTTGCTGATTGTTCGGGTCAGCGACTTCCGCCGCGTGCAGTTCACCGGTCTCCGAACGAGCTTCGGCACCGGTGACGAACTCGGTTCCCGTCACCGGCAAACAATCGCCAAGCTCGGTAGCGTCCAAGAAATAAGCCGCTGTCAAAACCCGGTCGCCGGCGCCCCGTAGCGAACGCACCGTGATCGCCCGGACAGCGTCCCCGTCGACGTCGGCACCGGTCACGCGATGTTCCAGCAACAACACCAATTGCCCGCTGCTGAGCCAGGGTGCGAACCAATCTTGCAGCACCGCCAGCGCCACCCGCGGTTCGTGACAGAGCCGCGATACCGAACCGTTGCCGGGATTGAGTTCCGGTTTGGCCCTGGCCGACTCGATCAACGGGTAATGCGCCCGGTAGTAATCCCGAATCCGCGTCCGCAGTTCGCGATAACTGGCGTTCGCCCCGTGCGTTTCGATCCATCGGTGCTCGTCCGGCGGTACCGCTTGAGACGTCAATTGCCCCCCTATCCAGTCGGTCTCTTCGGTCATCACGACGCGCAAGCCTTGTCGCAGCGCCGCCAGCGCGGCGGCGCAACCGCCCAAACTGCCTCCCAAGATCGCGACGTCGCCGTGCAGTTCTCTGTCCGCTCGACCTGCGAACGCCTCGGACGCCCGCACCGTTTCTGCCCAGGTCACGGCCCCCGACGCGGTCAAACTCGCTACCGACCGGATGAACGTTCGTCGCCGCATCTCACTCCCCTCCTGCCGCCCAAGCGGCTCACCATTGCATGAATAAAAGACCCGGCACACACGACCCAAAATCGATTCCGCTAGGGATGAACAGATCATCGGGGCGAAATCGCCGCTCCCGTCCATGGGCCGCGACCTGTTTGGTCGCCAGCCTGATAGACCGCTAGCCGCCTGATCGACCGCTGGCCGCCTGATCGACCGCTGGCCGAAAGGGCCGTCCTTCGGCACCCGGCGGCCGGA
>RECD01000075.1 GCA_007694185.1 Planctomycetaceae bacterium | reverse complement strand
ATCCAAGGCGTCGGTCGGGTGCTGATCAGCCGCTTGGTGTCGAACCCCCAAAAGGTCAGCGGGCTGGGGCGTTCGGTCAACGCGCCGTCCAGGACGGGGGTCAGGTCGATGCCATCCAGCGGACGATCGGGCAGCGGCAAATCGACGAGGGAACAGATCGTCGGCAGCAAGTCACTTGTGCTGGCCCGTACGCCGGTCGCCTGAGGTTGCGGAATCCGAGCGGGCCATTCGATCAGCCCCGGGACGAGCGTGCCGCCTTCGTAGAACTGCGCCTTGACGCCTCGGTGGGGGACTCCGAGGGCGCCATCGGCCGACGTGCCGTTGTCGCCGCAGTAAAAGAATAGGGTGTCCTGTTTCAACCCCTTGGCGGCAAGGTGTTCACGCAGTTGGCCGATCGCCCGATCCATCGCCGTGATCTCAGCGTAACGTTCGCGAAGCACTTCCCCTTGCGGTCGAGTAACCGGACCGCCTGTCTCGTTGGAGGTCAGCCTGACCGGCTTGGAATATTGGCCGGGCAGGTCGTCGTAGATCGCGAGATCTTCCGGCAAGCCGCTGTAGGGTTCGTGGGGCGACCCGAACCAGACGACGGCGAGAAACGGTTGCTCTTGGCTGTTCGCGGAATCGATGAAGCGGATCGCCTCGCGGACCAGGACTTCAGAGCTTTCCCCAGGAAAAAGTTCCGGCGGGCCGCCGTCGCGGGACAGGGAAGGGTTGAGTTCGAAGAAGTTGTCGTGCGAAACCCATTCGTGGAAACCCATCGCACCGGGGCTGGTCGGCGACTCGGCTTTGACCGGCCCGACATGCCATTTGCCGAAATGTCCGCAGCGATAACCGGCCGCGGCGAGCAACTGGGCCATCGTGATCTCTTCAGGCCGCAGCGACCAACCGGGCGCGAAGGTGCCCATCCGGTTGGGGTGTCGGCCGGTCAAGAAACTCGCCCGTGTCGGCGAGCAGGTCGGGTGGGCGGCGTAAAAACGTTCGAACCGCAAACCGGATTCGGCCATCTCATCGAGCACCGGCGTCTTCACATGCGGGTGCCCGTTGTACCCCGTCTCCTCCCAACCGTGATCGTCTCCCATCAACAGCACGAAGTTCGGCCGGCCGGCGATCGCGGGGAACGGCAAAACGATCAGTAGCAGCAACAGCAACAGCGAGGGTCTCATGGCTTTGCCGAGAAGTGGGACGAAAAGGGATTGGAAGCTGCGTCTTTGAGGCTGACAAATGCCGGCCAGACCACATCCTAACCCGTCGCGTTGACAGTCGGGGTGGAGTTCGCCGCGATTCACGACGTGTTGCGTGTTTGCGACGCGTTGGATGCTGACTGCGATCGACAAGGTAAGTCGGATTTGAAACGGATCGTGTCGATGCTGACCCGATTGATCCAACGAACGGACGCGGTCTGCGAGGCCGGGATCGAGTACAAGGATGACGATGCTGAGTACGAGTACCGCGATGCTGAGTACGAGGATGACGAGCATTCCGCGGCCGCGAACTGACTGCCGCGAACTGACTAGCGCGTTCCCAATCCCAAACCGGAGTTTGGCGATCGTGACGATCGGCCTTAAACGGCAACGGTTGGGGCGGACTTCCGGCGGCGAAAGGGAAGCCCGCATGACGGGTTTTCTTCCCATCGCGGCCCGATTGCGGTATGCTTGAGTGACCTTCCTCCCTCCCGGCAGACCTTCGGAGTTCCCGCCCATGCCGAGCCTTTTCCGCTTTTGCAAATCGTCGCGATCCTTCCCGCCCCAAATCGCCATCGGGCTGGTGGTCGGTTCGTTGATCTTGGGCAGTTCGCTGTTCGCCCCGGCGTCGGCGGTGGCTGATGAGGAACTGACTCCGGTCGCCCATTGGCGGTTTGCGAACGAAGAGACTTCCAAACTGGTGTCGGTCGGAGGTGTCGTCCGTGGGCAAGCCGGCCCGCGACCGCCTGAATTTCCCGATTTCGACACCGGCAACACCGCCATCAAGCTGGATGGGCGGGGCGGTCGGTTGACGATCGCCGACACGGGACCGGACGGCCCGTTCGATTTCGCCCATGGCGATGCGATCACGCTGGAAGCTTGGGTCAACGTCGACCAGTCGCTCGGGCAGGATCGCCACATGTACGTCGTTGGGAAAGGGCGGACCGGCGATTCGCGGTTTCCTGCTGACAACCAGAACTGGGCGTTGCGGCTGAGGGGAGTGGACGGGCAAGCGCGAATCAATTTTCTGTTTGCCAGCGAAAAGGACCCGCAGGCTGCCAAACGAGACGCGCACTGGCACCGCTGGACGAGCGACCAAGGTTTTTTCCCGGGAACCGGCTGGCACCGGATCGCGATCCGGTACCGGTTCGGCGACCCGACCAGCATCCGCGCGTGGCTGAATGAAAAGCAGTTGGCCGGCAAGTGGGACATGGGCGGGGCGACCGACAAAGGGCCGGTGGTCGATGACGACGCGGTCTGGATCGGCAGTTCGATGGGGGGCGGGTCAGGTGCCAGCTTCGAGGGGCTGCTCGATGAGGTTTCGGTCTTTCGCGGGGCGTTGTCCGACGAGGTGATGGCGAGACGCTATCGCCGCGAGGGCCCCGATCGGCTGGTCGATTCGGTTCCCGAGGTCCTGCCGCAACTGACGTTGTCGCCGACCGGCGTGACGGTACGGGTCATCGAGGGTGTCCCGTCGCACGAGAATTGGACGCCGATCGACGCGCGGTCGAACGAACCGCTGGTCACCTACGACGCCGAAAGTTTTCTGTTCAAGCGGTTGCCAAACCGTTTCGACGAGTGGGGCGTACGGGCTTCGTGGCGTCCCACCGTCTTGCTGCAAGCCGCGGCCGAGGTCGACTTACCAGCCGGGGAACACGAACTGTTGGTTCGGACCCGCGGCGTGGGCCGTGTCTGGTTGAACGACGAGGTGATCGCGCGGGTCGGAACCCGCCGGATCGGCGGCAGCGCCCACGGCCCGGTCAACCCGTTGCCTGATCCGCCGGCGGAAGGCCATCGACGGGTCGGTTACGGCGACCTCGAAAAATTGGTGCGGTTCGTCGTGCCTCAAGACGGCAGCTACCGGATGACGCTCGAAACCTTCGTCGGCGGGCCGCGGTTGCGTGCCGAACCGGGCGAGACGCTGTTGGCGATCCGGCCACAGGGCAGCCGTGACTTCACGTTGGTCCAACCCCGCGACTCCGGGTCTGCCGTGGTGCGGGTGATGGACAACGAAATCGAGGCGGCGGTGGAACGGGCGGAGCAGCGGCTGGTGCGGCTGGACGATCAGATTCGTCGGCGGGCATCGGCGGGCCAGGACGACCATTGGCTTGCGCGTCACGAGGTGGCTAGGGCGTGGGTCGAGTCGAACCCGGGGCCGGCGATTCCGGAACTGAGCGGACGCAGTTTCGATCACCCGATCGACGCTTTTCTGGCGGCCAAGGTGGTTTCCGCGACCGAGTCGGCGGCGACGCAAGCTCATGGCGATGTCGAATTTTTCCATCGCGAAGTGCAACCGATCCTGCGGGATCATTGCTTTCGTTGCCACGACGAGAACGCCGAAGGCGGCTTGCGACTCAGCTCGCGAGAAGCGGTCTTGGTCGGCGGTGATTCGGGCGAACCGGCGGTCGTCCCCCATGACTTGAACGCCGGCGAGTTGCTCGCGCGAGTCCGATCGACTGACGAATCGGAACGGATGCCGCCGGCCGGCGGGATGACACCGGAACAAATCGCGACGTTGGAACGTTGGATCGAAGGCGGCGTCTCGTGGGGCCGAGTGATCGACCCGCAAGCCGTCACGCCCAGTCCGCTGATCGACGATGCCGCCTTCCTGCGACGCGTCTACCTCGATTGCTGGGGCGTGCCACCGACCGACGCCGAGGCGCGAGCGTTCTTGGCGAACACCAGCCCCAACAAGCGGACGGAACTGATCGATCGGTTGCTGGCTGACGAACGGGTCGCGGACCAATGGGTTTCCTACTGGCAAGACGTGTTAGCCGAAAACCCGAACATGCTCAAACCGAGCATCAACAACACCGGCCCGTTCCGCTATTTCGTATACGATGCCCTACGCGACAACCTGCCGATGGATCGTTTGGTTACCGACTTGGTGATGTTGCGAGGGAGCGAGCGAGAAGGTGGGGCTGCCGGCTTTGGCCTGGCGGCAGACAACGACGCGCCACTGGCCACCCGCGGTTTGGTCCTGGCTTCCGCGTTCCTGGGCATCGACCTGAATTGCGCCCGCTGCCATGACTCGCCCTACCATTCGACGAAGCAACAAGACCTGTTCGCGTTGTCGGCCATGTTGGCCCGAAAGCCGGTCACGGTGCCGAAAACGAGCAGCGTGTCGCCCGGATTTTTCGAGCAACACAAGGGACGTGAATCGCTGATTCGCGTCACCTTGCAGCCCGGTGTGCCGGTCGATCCGCAATGGCCCTTCGCCTCGGCCACGGGGGCCAGCGACGGCGACACGATCGCGGCGCTGATGCAGGATCCGAAAGACACGCGTGAGCGGTTGGCGACCTTGATCACCGCGCCCCAGAACGAACGTTTCGCTTCCGTCATCGTCAATCGGGTTTGGAAGCGGTTGCTCGGTGCCGGGCTGATCGAACCGGCTGACGACTGGGAAGCGAAACGGGCCAGCCACCCCGAATTGTTGGTCTGGCTGGGGCGCCAGTGGGTCGCTTCGGGATACGACCTCCGTTCGCTGATGCGGCTCGTGATGACTTCCGATGCCTATCAGCGGGAAGCGACCGGCAACAACTTGATGGCGTCAGCCGAGGACCGGTTCTTTGCCGCCCCGGACCGCCGCCGGTTGACGGCCGAGCAGGTTGTCGACTCCCTCTTCCATGCCTCGGGGCACACGATGCGGGTCGATGAGTTGACCTTTGACCAAGACGGCATGCACGCCCCCGGGACGATGATCACCTTGGGAAAACCGCGAAGGGCTTGGCAGTTCGCGACGTTGTCCAACGAGCGGGACCGGCCGAGTTTGGCGTTGCCACGGGCGCAAGCCGTCACGGACGTGCTCGAAGCATTCGGCTGGAACGGATCACGCCAAAACGCGCTGACCCAGCGAGACACCGACCCGAACGTGTTGCAACCCGGCATCCTCTCCAACGGTGTGATGGCGAGCTGGATCACCCGGGCTTCGGTCGACAGTGAATTGGCTCACCTGGCGATCGTCGCCCCCGATCCGGAAACGCTCGTCGAGACGTTGTTCTTGCGGTTCTTATCCCGCACGCCGACCGACATGGAGCGGGAAGAGTTCACCGCAACCATCCGGCCCGGTTTTGAGCAGCGGCGGTTGCCGAGCGAACAAGTCGTCTATCCCGAACCGCCCGAGCCGCTCAGTCACGTTTCCTGGGCGAATCACCTGCGGTCGGAAGCGAACCTGATCAAGGTCGAAATGGAACGCAGGGCGCGGGAAGGCGATCCGGTCGACCCGCGTTTGGCCGCCACTTGGCGGGAAGCTTACGAAGACATCGTCTGGTCGCTGACGAATTCCCCCGAATTCGTTTGGGTTCCCTGATCCCGGCCGCTCCCTTGGAACGGGAACGGGAACGGGACCCAAACCGTTCCAATTTTTCCACTGACAACTATCTCGCAAGTCCGACAGGCAGACAGGAAGAAGCATGACTTCGATCAACCGTAGGCAATGTTTGAGCGGTTTGGCGGCCGCGGCGCTCGCCTCGCAGTCTCTGGGGGGACGGTCCTCGTCGGCGGCGGAAGCGGCGGTCGAGTCGATCGCGACACCGCGGCTTCGAGGCCAAGCCGAACACGTGATCTCGATCTGGCTCGGTGGCGGCATGGGCCAAATCGACACGTTCGATCCGAAGCGGCGGGGCGACCCCAAGGCGAAGGTGGCAGGCGCCTATTACGACCCGATCGACACCGCGGTGGCGGGGGTGCAGGTTTGTGAGCACCTGCCGCGCGTCGCGGCGCTGATGGACCGCGTCACGGCCGTGCGGACGGTGAATCATGACGTCATCGACGAGCACGCGGCGGCGACGAACCGGATGCACACCGGCCGTCCGGTGAGCGGCACGGTGCAATACCCGTCGATCGGCTCGGTCGTCGCCAATCAGCTCGGCGCCGTCCAGGAGGGTGCCCCGCCCTACGTCCTGATCGGATATCCCAACGTCACGCGGGGCCCCGGCTTTCTCGGGGCCGGATCCGGCTATCTCTACTTGACCGACACCGGTCGCGGCCCGGCGGGGCTGTCCCGCCCCGACGGGATTTCGTCGGATCGCCAATCCCGACGCGAGCGATTGCTCGAAACCCAGCGGGCGCAAGTCGCCGATCGTTTCGCGGCCGATTCGAAAATCGCCGATTACGACGCCGCGGTCGCCCAGAGCTTGCGGCTCGCGGGGCCGGAGTTTTCCAGCGTATTCGAACTCGATCGCGAGCCGGCCGATCTGCGAAACTCCTACGGCAGCGAGTTCGGCCAGCGCTGCCTGCTATCGCGGCGGTTGCTCCAGCGAGGCGTACGGTTCATCGAAGTTTCGCACAACATGAACTTCATCAACGGCACCGGTTGGGACGTCCACAACGACGGGATCGAAAACCAGCACGAGTTGATCCGGGACCTCGATCAGTCGATGGCGACGCTGATGGAAGATCTGGAGGCTCACAAAATGCTCGACAAAACGCTGATCGTGATCACCAGCGAGTTCGGTCGGCCGCCGCAATTCGATGGCGGTGGCGGACGGGGGCACCAAGGGAGCGCGTTCACCTGCGTCTTGGCCGGTGGTGGGCTGAATCACCTCGGGGCTTTCGGTGAAACGGACGAATTGTCGGAAAAGATCGTCAACGATGCGGTCAGTGTCCCCGACTTCTTCGCCACGATCCACGCGGCGTTGGGCATCGATTGGGCGAAATACCTTTACGACGGCGATCGGCCGGTCCCGATCACCGACGGCGGGCGCCCGATCGAAAAGCTGTTCAGTTGACCCGGTTCGCCCCAAGCCTGGGGTTTCACACCGCGGCCTCGCAGCTCGGGCTTGCCCAACGGCCCGATCTCGCCTGGCCGTTTCGGTATCGGGATGCCACCGGGTCCCGTCGGTAGCCGTCTGCCAATCAGCTGGCTCATGCCCTTTGCTACGCGAGCTGGAAAACCCTGCCGCGTTGCTCGGGCGGGACCGACCCGCGGCTTCCGGCTCGAAACGGCATCGTGTAGTCGTTCGGGTGCGATGACAGGTCGGCCGGCGACGGTTAAACTCTGGCAGCCCGATTGCGGTACCCGCCTTTGCCGGAACGTTCGCATCCGCGGCATCGGATCCAGGGGCCGTTTCCTCCCCCCATCCCTCTCCTTCAGCAGAAGAAGCAAGACCAGTGACTGTTGACCCATTTGGCGCACGGGACTCCTTCGACACCGGCAACGGCCGGGCCGCCATCTACCGCATCGGCAAGTTGGAACAAGCCGGATTGGGGGCGGTCAGTCGTTTGCCGTACTCGATCCGAGTGTTGCTGGAAGCGGTGTTGCGAAATTGCGACGACTTCGCAGTCACCCAAGCGGACGTCAAGAACCTGGCCTCCTGGAACGCTACCGCTCCGGCCCCTCAAGAAATCCCCTTCAAACCGTCCCGAGTCGTGTTGCAGGACTTCACCGGCGTCCCCGCCGTGGTCGACTTAGCCGCGATGCGGGCGGCGATGGTGCGGTTGGGAGGTGACCCGGAAAAGATCAACCCCTTGATCCCGGTCGACCTGGTCGTCGACCACTCGGTTCAAGTCGACTTCTTCGGGACCGGCGATTCGCTTCGCAAGAACGTCGAGATCGAATACCAACGGAACCGCGAGCGGTACGAATTCTTGCGGTGGGGCCAGCAGGCGCTATCCAATTTTCGCGTCGTCCCGCCGAATGTCGGGATCGTTCACCAAGTCAATCTCGAGTACCTCGCCACCGTCGTTTCGCTGCGCGACGGCGAAGGCGGCCCCGTCGCGATGCCGGATTCGTTGGTGGGGACCGACAGCCACACGACGATGATCAACGGACTCGGCGTGCTGGGTTGGGGCGTCGGCGGGATCGAAGCCGAAGCGAACATGCTCGGTCAACCGCTCTACATGCTGATGCCCGAGGTGATCGGCTTCGAACTGACCGGGCGGCTGCCCGACGGGGCGACGGCTACCGACATGGTTTTGAGGGTAACGGAAATCCTCCGCCAAGAGGGCGTGGTCAACAAGTTCGTCGAGTTCTTCGGCGAAGGGATGTCCGGGATGAGTATCGAGAACCGGGCGACGATCGCCAACATGGCCCCCGAATATGGGGCGACGATGGGCTTTTTCCCTGTCGATGACCAGACACTCGCCTTCCTCCGCGCCACCGGACGCCCCAAATCGCAAGTCGAATTGGTCGAGCGGTACTGCAAGGAGCAGGGGCTGTTTCGTGGCGATGACGACCAGATCGATTACACCAAGCGATTGAGTCTCGACCTGGGCACCGTGGAACCGAGCTTGGCGGGGCCGAAGCGGCCTCAGGACCGCGTGCCGTTGCGTCAAATGAAGGAGTCCTTCCGCGCGGCTTTGACGGCGCCCGTCGGCAAAGCCGGTTTCGGCCTGCCGGAAGCGGCCACCGAATCGGTTTCGGTCGTCAAAAACAACGGCCAAAGCGTCGAAATCGGCCATGGCTCGGTCGTGATCGCCGCGATCACCAGTTGCACCAACACCAGCAACCCATCGGTCATGGTCGGGGCAGGGTTGTTGGCCAAGAAAGCGGTCGAGCGAGGCTTGACCGTTCCGGCCTACGTCAAAACCAGCTTGGCACCCGGTTCGCGGGTCGTCACCGATTACCTCGACCGCGCCGGGTTGTCGGAACCGCTCGGTAAACTCGGCTTTTTCACCGTCGGTTATGGCTGCACCACCTGCATCGGCAACAGCGGCCCGCTCCCCGAACCGGTCGCCGACGCGATTCGCGAAGGTGACCTGATCGCCTCCGCGGTGCTGAGCGGCAATCGCAACTTCGAAGGCCGCGTCAACCCGCTTACCAAAGCGAATTACTTGGCCAGCCCGCCGCTGGTCGTCGCCTACGCGATCGCCGGCACCACCGACATCGACATGGTCACCGAACCGATCGGAACAGACCCCTCGGGCCAACCGGTTTACCTGAAGGAGATTTGGCCGTCGGCCGAAGAGATCCGCGATACGATCGCCGGCGCGATCGACGCGGAAATGTTCGCCGCGGAATACGCCAAAGCGGTCCAAGGGGATGAACTGTGGAACGCCATCCCGGTCACGGGCGGGGCGAGTTACCAATGGGACGAAGCGAGTACCTACATTCAGCATCCCCCGTTCCTGGACGCACTCGGCAACGGGGTCGAGCCCTCGATCCGGCCGGTGCAAGGGGCTCGCGTGCTGGCGTTGCTAGGTGATTCGGTCACCACGGACCACATTTCGCCCGCCGGTGCGATCACTGCGGACGGCCCCGCAGGCAAGTTCCTGCAGGCCGCCGGAGTCGAGCGTCGCGATTTCAACAGCTTCGGCAGTCGACGGGGCAACGACCGGATCATGGTCCGAGGCACGTTCGCGAACATCCGGATCCGCAACGCCGTCGCGCCGGGAACCGAAGGGGGCTGGACGAAGCATTTTCCGGACGGCGAGGTGATGAGCATTTACGACGCGGCGATGAAATACGTCGCCGATGGCGTGCCGTTGGTCGTGATCGCCGGCAGCGAATACGGCACCGGCAGCAGCCGCGATTGGGCCGCCAAGGGGACGATGCTGCTGGGGGTCAAAGCCGTGATCGCGACCAGTTACGAGCGGATTCACCGCAGCAACTTGGTCGGCATGGGCGTGCTGCCGTTGCAATTCCCCGACGGCCAAACCTGGCAGATGCTCGGACTGACCGGCACCGAAACGATCGACATCGAGGGGCTCGATGACTCGCTGCGGCCACGCAGCACGGTCAAGGTCAGGATCACCGGTGACGACGGCCAGCCGCACGTCATCGAATGCTTGGTCCGCATCGACACCCCGGTCGAGATGCAGTACTACCGCAACGGCGGCATCCTGCCGACCGTCCTGCGAAACATGCTCTGATCTCCGCGGCTCCGCGATCCGAAGGCACACCGGCCATCACCCCGGGGGCGTGAACCGCCCCGGGGCATATCGACCTGTTTGCCGGCAATCGAATCAAACCGCAGGCGATACCTTATGTCCTCTCGTCTCCTCGCCTGCCGTACTCGTACTCAATGAAATGGTACTCGTGCTCGGTCGCCCCAAGTCGATCGAAGAGGAGTGCGAGTACCGCTGCGCTGAGCACGAGTATCGCCCTGTGGGCTGAGCATGAGTAGGGTGCAACCGGTCCGGCGACCACAGCCCAGCGGGTGACACATACCTTTCGGTTGCACCCGCAAGCTATAGGCCCGAGAAGCAAATGGCACCGCTTGAAGTCGCATCGCTCCGCGGATGCCCTATGCCATCAGGACCCACCCCTTGTGTGTCCAGCGTTACGGCGCATGTCTGACGGTATGGCTTGGCCAGGTTGGCCTTGTAGAAGTCAATGAATCGAACCGGTCATTTAGATTTCAGCAGCCAATGATGTCGGTTGGGGGCATGGAGAGGACGGGTCATGTGGGTTTTAGCAAGTCTTGGACGTAGGCTTTGAAGTCGGTCATTTGTGTGGGCAGGTCGCCTCGTTCGGGTGGCGGCCCGATCAGCAGCGGGCCGTGGTGGGGATCGGGGTGCAGGCCGTGGCTGCCGCGGACCAGGCTCGGGTCGAGCGGGATCACGTCGACTCGGTATCGGAAACCGGCTTTCTTCTGGGCGATCCGCGCGATGGCCCGCAGCTTGCTCGTCATGAACAGTTCGCAGGGGTCGTATCCCGGCTTGCGGTGGATGTCGACGCTGCGTGCGAAGTCGGGGGCTCGGGCATCGTCGAGCCAGTAGTAATAAGCGAACCAGGCGTCGGGTTCGGCTAGCGCGATCCAATCGCCACTGCGGGGATGATCGAGTTGCAGGTCGCCTGGCGGCACGACGTCGGCGATGCCCGGTTCGGCCCGCAGCCGTTTGGCCACTTCGTCACGGATCGCCGGGTCCTTCACGTAGACGTGAGCCAATTGATGGTCGGCGACGGCGAAGGCTCGCGACAGGCCGGGCATCAGCATCTCGCCGAACGGCCCATCACGGACGACCAGCCACCCCATCCGGCGGAGCACGCGATTGATCTCGACCGCCCGGTTGACTGGTACCAGGCCGTATTCGGACACGACGACGCAGCGGGCGCCGATCGATTGGGCGGCGTCGATCACGGTCCCGGCGCAGGCGTCGACTTCGGCGACTCGCGCCGGGTCCTGTTCGCTGAACCGCTGGAAATCGTAATCGAGATGGGGGAGGTAGACGAGCGTCAGTTCGGGGCGATTCTGGCGAATCGTCAGGTCGGCGGCGTCGGCGATCCAGCGGGAACTGGGCAGCCCCGCGCCGGGGCCCCAAAAGGAGGCGAAGGGAAACGGCCCCAGCTTCTGCTGCAAGGAACAGCCGGTTTCGTCGATGATGTCGAACACTTTCGAGCCGTCTGAACCGTAATGCGGTTTGGGCGTGGCGCTGTAACGCACCGGTGCCGATTGGTTGAACCACCAGAACAGCTTGGCCGTTTCGATCCCTTCGTAGAAGCATTCGCCTTGGATCAGCGAATGGGCTTGTTGCCAAAAGCGGATCTCTTGGGTTTCGCGGAAATACCAGCCGTTCCCGACGATGCCATGATCGCGCGGAGCCAGTCCGGTCAGCATCGTCGCTTGGCTGGTGCAAGTCACCGCCGGCAGGGGGCTGGTCCACGGCACGGTCGTTCCCAGGCTGGAAATCCGCGGGGCGTGCGCGAGCAGCGCCGGGGTCAGGCCGACGACATTCAGGATGCAGAGTTTGCTGGACATGGCGAGGCGTGAGTGTGGCGGGCTTAGCAATGAGCGGTAAAAAAGTGTCCGGAACCTTTTGCGAGGAACTCGCCCTTCGGGTGCTTTGCACAAAAGGTTACGGACACTTTTTTACCGCACGATCCTTCGGGAGCGGACTTGGGGAAAGGATTTTTCGAGCAGGCAGGTAGGCGGGGAAGCGGGGCGGCCGCGTCAGTAGGGCGGGGCAAGGCGGCGGAAGCCGTGGCCGAGCACGACGGCCAGGAACAGGAGATTGCGGGCGATCACCGGCACCGGTCCGATGCGGGGCGCGGTGCCGGCGTTGCCGGTGGAAAGTGAATCCGCCAATTGGCGTCCCAGCCTTTCCATCCAGGCGACGCTGCGGGGCCATTCCCACAGCCCGGTGACCCAGTCGTCGGGGATTCCTTGGCGGCCGACGGCGGATCCGACGATGCCGCCGACGATCGCGGCCGTCGTGTCGGCGTCACCGCCACAGACGATCACGTCGGAGACCGCCCCGCGAAAATCTCGCGGGTTCGCCAACCAGGCGTGAATGCAGACGGGGACGGTGTGGTAGGTGTATCCCGTCACGCCTCGCTGGAGCCCCAACGAGGCGGCGAACTGTGTCGTCGGTTCGCCTCGCAGGACGCTGTGAAGCGCCTGCTGCAAGAGGTCGACGAGTTCCTGGGCGTCGGGGCCGAGCGAGGCGACCACCCTGTCGAGCCAGCGCTGGGGATCCGGTTCGGTTTCCTGCCGGGCGACTTGGGCTGCCAGGGCGATCGCGACCGCCCCGTGCTGGGCGCGGGGGTCGGTGTGAGTCAGCCGTGTGGAAGCCCGCACCTGATCGAGCAACCGTTCGTGATCGTCGGTGGTGGCCCCGAGGATTGCGGCCCGCATCGACGGGCCGTTGCCGGCGGAGAACACGCCGGCTTTGTGGGGTGGGACGCCGAGCCAAAGTTTGATGCCGCTGCGAGCGGTCGCTTTGCCCACTCCGGCGGGAAAGGCCAAGATCCACCAACGCAATCGGCTGGCGAAGCGGCGGGTGAAGCGACGAACAAGCAGCGTACTGATGGACCGATCGTCAAGTCATCCTCTCGGCCGATGGTTGCCGACCGAGAGGAGAATGAAGTTGGGCGAGACGTGAGGCGGGAGATTTCGCCGTCATGAAGACTCGGTAGCTGCTAGCGCGCGAGTCTTAACGGACGGATTTCAGTCGACGAGTCTTAGCGGACGATGTCGAGCAATTCGACTTCGAAGATCAGTGCTTCGTTGGGCCCGATGCCGCCGCCGGGGCCGCCGCGTTCGCCGTAAGCCAATTGGGGCGGGATGTAGAGCATCCACTTGTCACCGACCTTCATTTCTTGGAGGGCTTGACGCCAGCCGGCGATCACGCCGCCGACTTCGAATTGTGCCGGTTCGCCCCGTTCGACGGAGCTGTCGAAGACGGTCCCGTCGATCAGCGTGCCGGTGTAATGGACGCGAACGATGTCTTCGGCGGTCGGCTTTTGGCCGGTCCCGGCGGTCAGGACTTTGTATTGCAAGCCGCTGGCCAGCGATTTGACGCCTTCTTTCTTCGCATTTTCCTCGAGGAACAGGCTGCTCTTTTCCAAGTTGGCGGCCCCTACTTTGCCGCGTTCGGCCATCACCGCCTCCTGGCGGGCTTCCAGGGTCGTTTGGATCTGCTGGACGATCGCTTGCATTTGCTCGCCGGTCAGCGCGGGTTCCTTACCGGCCAAGGCGGCGAGGATTCCCTCGGCGATACCAGCGGGGGTGAAATCTTCGGGCTTGAAGCCTTGTCCGGCGAGTTGTTGACCGACCGACATACCGATGAAGTAGCCGACGGGATCGGCGGGCAAGCCGGCGGGGGCGGCCGGGGTGGCGGGCGCGGCCGGTTCCGGAGCGGCGGGGTCTTGGGCGGAGGCGGGGGTCATCATCAGGCAAGTGGCTGGCACGATCACCAGCAGTTGAGCGAGGACGGGGCGGAGACGTTTCATAGCGGGATGCTTTGTGGAGTGGAGAGGCGGGAGTGAAATCGATACAGCAACGATACCGATTGTGACAATCTGCGAGACTGCCGCGGTGGCGGTTGATCACCAAACGGGATGAATGGCGGGTCCCCGAGCCGACCGAAACAGCGAGAAGTGAGCCGCTGACGCGGCCGACATGGGTACGGCGGCTGAAGTCATGCCGTTGGCAACAACGCCGCTGTGACCTCCATGGTAACGGATTTAGGCCGATCGGGGAAACCATCGATAACGAAAGGTGCTATCAATCGGTAGGATCGCAGCCAAACGATGGTGATCCGGATCGCGGTAAGCATGCCGACAGGTGTCTTTCGGCAAAACAAACGCCAGCGCCTGGCCGCGTTCATCACCAGGTTGGCGGAATGACGGAAGACCTCCGGCATGCCATTGCCGACGTACCGGACGGCTTGCGCCGTGCCGCTAACTTGTTCCGATCGTAGTACCGGACGGCTTGCGCCGTGCCGCTAACTTGTTCCGATCGTAGGCTTGCTAAGCAGGCCAACGGGTGCCTGCTTTCAAGGCCTCGTGGCGAAGTCAGCTGGTCTCAATCAGTGATCGCAGGACCTCCAAGTTGATCGCGTCCCAATCGCGTCCGGTCTCCGGATCGGTACCTTTCTCGGTTTCGAGGTAGCCGGGCAAGCGTCCGAGTTGGGGATGAGCCAGCAAACGGCGGAAGGCATCCTGGCCGATTTCTCCGCGGCCGATGTGTTCGTGGCGGTCGACGCGGCTGCCCAGCGGCTTCTTGCTGTCGTTCAGGTGCCAGGCACGGACGGAGTCGGGCGGCAGGTCCTCTTCGATCCGGCCGCAGAACTCGTCAAAGCCGGCCGCTTCGTGAATCGCATAGCCGGCGGCGAAGGCGTGGCAGGTATCCAAGCAAACACCGAGATGGGGAGCGATCGCGGCGTCCGAGTGGGTAGCCGAAGCAAGGATGTTGCCGAGTTCATCGAGACTGGCGCCGAGCGTTGTCCCTTGGCCGGCGGTGTTTTCCAGCAGCAGCCGACAAACCGACGGCCGGGTTTGCTGAAACGCCTCGACCAAACCGGCGGCGACTCGAGCCATGCCCGTTTGCGGGTCGCTCGTCGTGTAGGCTCCTGGGTGCAGGACGAGCCCTTCCAACCCAAGTGTCTCGGCCCGTCGCCACTCGATTACCAGGGCATCGATCGACTTGCGAATCAGCCCCTCATCGGGACTGGCCAAGTTGATCAGGTAGGACGTGTGGGCGATCGGATGACGCAAGCCGGACGTGGCCAAGGCATCTTTCCAAGCTTTGACCGCGTCGGCGGCGAGCGGCTTGGCGGCCCACGCGTTCGCGTTCTTGGTGAAGACTTGCAGGCAATTGCAGCCGACATCCAGCGCCCGCTGCACCCCTAAATGCAAGCCGCCTGCTACAGAAACGTGGGAGCCCAAGCAATGGTCCAAGGTCGGATGATCCGTGAGGAGGTGGAAACGAAAAAAACCCCGAGCCGAACAAGTGTTCGGCCCGGGGTAGCGTAGTTCGAATGGCTACCGGAAGCGAGTCACCTGAAGCCGTTCCCGGTCCAGAGGCAATTCAACTACCGAAAGCGAATTCGATCAGGTGCTTTCAACTTCGGCTTCGTGAGCCGGGGGAGCGTCGCTGGAGCTGCCTTCTTCGACGGCTTCGCCAACCACTTCTTCGCTGACGATCACTTCGCAGCAAGGAGCGGCAACCGGAGCGACGGTGCAGCAAGGAGCCGGTGCCGGCGTGCAGCAAACGGGTTCCGGAGCGCAGCAGACGGGTTCCGGAGCGCAGCAGACGGGCTCAGGAGCACAGCAGCTGCTTTGTCGGTGAGCACGCAGCTTGGCGAACAGACCGCCACCACAGACCCTGTGGCCGCCACAGTGGTGAACCACTGGCTGGCAAACCGGCGCCGGAGCGGCGCAGCTGTGGTGACGTGCCTTCAGCCTGGCGAACAGACCGCCGCCGCAGACGTTACCGCCACAAACGACGTGACCGCCGCAGTGATGTCCGGCAACCGCTTCGCTTTTGGTGGTCGCCATGGCGCCACCGACCAGCAGCGTGAAAGCTGCAACAATACCAATCACGTTTCGATTCATACAATCTCTCCAGTAAACCGAGTAACCCAGGTGAACATCCCTCTTGATCTCCAAAGGCACCCCGTTTCCCTGGGGAACCCTCATCGAGCGGCCAAACGATGGCCCCGTCGACTGACAGTCAAATCCGAGCATCAGGCAGTTTAGAAAGGAATTGCCGTCAGCGCAAACTTCAACGATAGCGTAGCTTGGGCTAAATGCCTGTCAATGCGGAAGGCAACAAAAAATCCCCGTCAATTGACGGGGATTTTGCATTTTTTTTGCTCCACCCGGCCTCGACGGGCCACAACCGGGCGAATTCGTGCCCGTTTAACGGCTCAGAAACTGCCCGTTCCCGGCGTTTCGGTGCCGATCGCTTCCGCTGTGCGAGCCGTGTCCGTCGACGGCGCATCCGCTTCGCTGCGGAACAGTTCGGCCATTTGAACCGCGTCTTCAAAGTCCACGATCATGGGGTCTTCGGCCGGATCGAGCTCCATTGCCAAGCCGGAAATTCTCCAACTCCCTTGTTCAAACTGCATCGCCCACACGACCTGATAGCTTTCGGTGGTACCCTCGGCGGTCGGTTCGCTCCAGGTGCTGTGAACCAGCGCCATCCCGGGATGGTCCTCCACCGGCTCGCCACGAGTGACTTTGAAGGTGGCGTCCGGTGAACCGATCGGCTGGATCGTTCGCCCCAAGCTTTCCAGAACCTTGACCGCGTGGCTGGTCAACAGGCTGTGGGCACGGTTGCTATCGCCACCGCGACGGATCGCATCGAGAAACTGGGAGACCGTGTTCACGGCCGCATTGAAGTCGGTCGCACCCGCCGGCACGGCCGTTCCGGAGCCGCTGGCGACCGCGGCGGGGCGTTGATCGGCGGCGACATCGGCGTCCGGGCCCGATTTGCCGCAACCGGTGAAACCGAGCAGGCTGAACAAGCCAACCAAAGCGAGTAACGAGGAGATGCGGACGGGGGCCGGCAACTGGCGGGACATGGCGGGATTCCTGAACGGTCAGCGGGACGGTACGAAACGAACCTCAACAGCAGGTCTAGCTTTAGAAGAATCGCTTCCCCACCGTCAAGCTCGATCCCGAAATCGATTTCGCCCCTTTCGCCCAGCGTCGCCTGAGTTCTCGCCGTTCGGATTCGCGACGTTGTGCTCGCTGTCCCATTTCCTTCCCTGGGCGACCGCGGTCACCTCGCAACAGGCGGTTCGGCTGATTTGCCTCTGCTGGTCCGGCAATGCCGACGCGACGGGCTGTTTCCCGTAGCCGGGATGGATGTGAGTGCAACCGGCACCCCGCCGGGGCTGGGACGACCTGGCGGGGTGCCGGTTACACCCATTCAGCTTAGGAAAAACGGATCACTCGGGGACGTTTTGGTCGACCCAGTCGCGGGCTAGCATCCAGACCAGTAGGCCCTTTTGCGCGTGCATGCGGTTGCCGGCTTGGCTGATGATGTCGCTTTGGGGGCCGTCGATGACGCCGTCGGTGATCTCTTGGCCGCGGATCGCCGGGAGACAATGGAGCACGCGGGCATGCTTTGGCGCCAGCTTCATCAACTTCTCGTCGACCCGGTAATCGGCGAAAGCCTCTTTCCGCTCGGCTTGCTCCGCTTCCTGTCCCATGCTGGTCCAGACGTCGGTGTAGATCGCGTCGGCGTCGGCAACGGCTTCATTCGGATCTCGCAGTCGCCGCAAGTCCGCTTTCGGGTAAGCCTCGCGGACGCGATCGCACCACGCTTGGTCGATCTCGTAGCCGTCCGGGCAGGCGAGCGTGAAGGACATGTCGAGCATCGCGGAGGCGAGCATCAACGACCGGGCGACGTTGTTGCCATCACCGACAAAAACGAGCTTGCGACCGGCCAAGTCGCCGAACGCCTCGCGGATCGTCAGCACGTCGGCGATCGCTTGGCAGGGATGGCTGAGATCGGTCAAGCCGTTGATGACCGGGACGGCATCGTAGGAAGCCAACCGCCGGACCGCCTCGTGGCTCTTGGCGCGGCAGACGATGGCGTCGACGTATTGGCCCAACACACGGACGAAGTCGGCGACCGATTCGCGGCTGCCCCACCCGACGTCTTGGCCGAGAAACAGGCTGTTGCCGCCCAGTTGCGCGACCCCAGCTTCGAAACTGACCCGCGTCCGCAAGCTCGGCTTTTCGAACAGCAGCGCCAGCACACGGTGTTCCAGCACCGCAGGGCGTTCGCCGCGGGCCAATCGCCGTTTCAGCTCTGCGGAGGTGGCGAGGACCCTTTGCAGGTCTTCGCGGGTGATGTCGAACAGGGTTTCGAGGTGTTGCATCGTTTAGGACTCGATCGTTTCTCGTTCCAGCATCTCCAGCCCACGGCGGAGGGTGCTCAGTACTTCGAGGAGGTCTTCCGGGGTAGCGGTCATCGGCGGGCAGGCGAGCAGCGTGGTGTCGCTGGTGACCCCCAGCCGGACGCTCACCTTGGCGGCCATTGCGGCGACGGCGTGGGCGTCGACGTCGGTCGAAAGGACGGTCCACAAGCCGCGGCCTGAGACCTTCCCGAGGAATTCGAACCCGGCCGTCAATTCATCGAGGCTCGTTCGCCAAGCGTCCGCCAACGTTTCGACCGCAGCCGGGCCGCCCGACACGCGGATGGCGTCGGCGGTCGCCACGGCGACGGCCCGCACCAGCGACGAGTCGACTTCGGCGATCCGATCGAGCGTCGTGGCGGGGATACCGGCTGACGCGGCTACAAGCAGCAGGCCGCCCGGCAAGCCGCCCACCCAGCCGGCCGAGGCGGTGACCAGGTCAGCTTGGATGCCGTCGGCTTGATGATGAAACCAATGGCCCGAGATCGCTGGAGGTAACCGGGTTTCGTCCAGGATCAGCAACAGGCCATGGGCGTCGCACAATTCACGAACGCGAGGCAGGTAAGCGGCGTCCCAGGGGATGCCGCCGCGGTGCCAATTGACGGGTGAGATCAGGACCGCGGCGGTCTGGTCATCGATCGCCTTTTCCAAGGCGCGGGCGTCGCCCGGGGCGACGTGGCGAAAGCCGGGGACGAGCGGCCCGAGCGGTGAAGTGAGTGAGCTGGTATCGCCGGCGGCGCGGCAGGCGAGCGTGTCGCCGGGGTCGCTGCCGAGCAACGTGATCACGCGGTACGCTTCGCGCGAAGACCGCTGTGAATCGGCTTTGTCGGAGGCACCCGAAACGCCACCACGCAGCCTAGCCAGTTGGATCGCCAAGTCGTTCGCGATCGCCGCTGACGGGACGGGCAGGACGGCCGCGAATTCCGACAGCGGCTCGGGCCAATCGCTCGTCGGACTGCCCGCGGAAGCCATCCACTCGTCCGCCGAAAACGAACCTGCGTCGCTATCATCGCCGGCATCCGCATGCTCATCAGGCGTGTCCGCCGGCGCGGAAGGTTCCGATGGATCGGTGTCCGGCCGTTGCCGACGTGCCGTGCCGAAGGACTGGGGCAGCCACTTTCCGGGGACCGGGCCGCCACCGGCGAAAGCATCGGCGAGTCCATGGATCGCTTCGGTGACCGCCGGGGCGCCGTGCCCCAAGCAGCTCGCCATCGCCGCCAACAAGTCGTAACGCTGGCGTCCCGCGGCGTCGGTCTGGACCAACCCCGCGGCGGAAACGATCGTTTGGGAAGCGGAGTTTCGGTGGAGATTCACGCTGTATCCGGCCTGGGAATCATTTTCGAATTTCGGTCCCGACGCCCGAGGTCGTGTAGATTTCGAGCAACAACGAGTGCCGGATGCGACCGTCGATGATGTGAACCTTGCCGACGCCGCGATCGAGCGTCTGCAAACAGGCTTCGACCTTGGGGATCATCCCCGCGTCGATGACGCCTTGATCGATCAGCTTGCGAGCCTGCTCTGCCGACAGCGAATGGACGATCGAATCGGGGTCGGTCTTGTCCATCCGCACGCCGTTGACGTCCGACAGGAAAACCAGCTTCTCCGCACCCAAGGCTTGCGCCACCGCCATCGCGGCGGTGTCGGCGTTGACGTTGTAGAGCTGTCCGTCTTCGCCAAAGCACATCGACGGGATGACGGGGACTTGGTCGGTGTACGACAGCCCTTCGATCACGTCACGATCGACTCGGTTGACGTGGCCGACGAACCCCAAGTCGGTCCCGTCATCGGTCAACCACTTTTCGCCGAACAGGACGTTGGTCGTGTCGGGCGACAAATTGATCGCCCGGCCGCCCAAGTATTCGATCTCTTCGGTCAGCTTGCGGTTCAGGTCGCCGGCCAGAACCTTGCGGACGATTTCGAGCGTCTGTGCGTCGGTCACACGCCGTCCGCGGACGAATTGCGGTTCGATCCCGGCTTCCCGGACGGCGTCGTTGATCGCCTTGCCGCCGCCGTGGACGATCACCGGTCGCATGCCGACCGATTCCATGAAGATCACGTCCAGCAAGATGTGGCGGCGGGCGTCCTCGCATTCCAGCAGGCTGCCGCCCAACTTGATCACGGTCGTCTTGCCGCGGAACCGACGGATCCAACCCATCGCCTCGATCAGGGTATCCGCTTTTTCAATCGCCTTCTGCACGCCGGGGAGCTCACGGTTCGCGGGTTGAGGGAGCCGGAAAAAATCGAGTCGGAACTGCGACTTGCCGCGACGAGCCGAACGGCTGGTCAGGGAAAAGTGTCAGGCCAGAAAACGGGATGCCGGAGGCGGCCGACCTTCTGGCAGGAAAAACGGATCACTGTAAAGTGAAGCCGACCGGAATGTCAATCATCGCTCACCACTGAGTCTGTCTCGATGAAGCCCGACGAACAAGCCAATCCCGCTGCCGAGTCCCCGTCCGGACCGCTGACGCTCGTCGGCGGCGGCAAGATGGGCCAGGCCCTGTTGGATGGGCTGATCGCCGCCGGCCACGTCGCCGTGGCGGACGTGTGGGTCGTCGAACCGAATCCCGCGACAGCCGATTGGTGGCGCGAGCATCATCCGGAAGCTCACGTGGGAAGTGACTTGCTTGCCGCCGTGGACGCCTGTTCGACCGTCATTTTGGCGGTGAAGCCTGACTTGATCCGCGTCGTTGCCGGTCAGGCTGCGGGGCGTTGGGGTGGCAAATTGGTGCTGTCAGTCGCCGCCGGCATTCGGTTGGCAGACCTCACGCAGTGGCTCGGTACCGACCGCGTGATCCGCGTGATGCCCAACACGCCGGCGCTCGTCGGCCGGGGCGCCGCCGGGTTCGTCTGCGGTTCGGGGACGACCACGGCCGACCGGCAGGAAGCGAACGAAATCCTGTCGGCGGTGGGGATCGCGGTCGAGGTCACGGAAAAGCAGCTCGACGCGGTCACCGGGCTCAGCGGCAGTGGGCCGGCGTACGTCTGCGTGATCATCGAGGCGCTCGCCGACGGCGGCGTGTTGGCCGGCTTGCCTCGCGACGTGGCGCTGCGATTAGCCACGCAGACGGTGCTGGGGACGGCCGAGATGGTCGCGTCGACCGGGCGTCATCCTGCGGAGTTGAAAGACGCCGTCGCTAGCCCTGGCGGGACGACCATTGCCGGATTGCGAGCCCTGGAGCAAAATGGGCTCCGAGCCGCCTTGATCGAAGCGGTGGCAGCCGCCACCGCCCGCGCCAAGGAACTCGGCTGATTCACTTCCCTCCAGCCAATCACCCAACGGTTTCATGGATTCACCCATCGTCCTGGTTGATGACAAGCACCTCCCTTTGTACCGGATCGTCTGGGTGGCCGACCTGCCGCATTTTTGTGGCGAGCCGGATTGCACCCGCGAAGGCCAGTACGAGATCCGGTTGGATGTCGACGACTCGATTTGGACCGGCCTACGCGGACGCGATCACGTGCTGAAGGCGCTCAACGAATGGTGCGGCGATCCCGAGATCGATTCGCCCGAAGACGAACGGGGTTGGTGAACCGCTCGGGGAGTCGTTTATGGCACAACCCGAAGTGATCGTGCTCGGTTTGGGTGGCGTCGGCAGCGCCGCGCTGCACCACGTCGCCAGCCGCGGCAAGCGTGTGCTCGGGATCGATCGATTCCCCGACGGGCATGACCGCGGCAGTTCCCACGGGCAGACTCGCGTCATCCGCCAGGCCTACTTCGAGCATCCCGATTACGTCCCGCTGCTCCGCGAGGCCTATCGGTGGTGGCATCGGTTGGAAGCGACAGTCGACGAGCGGCTGTTTCACCAAGTGGGGTTGCTGCAGGTCGGCTCGCCCGAGGGTGTCGTGATCTCCGGTGTCCGCCAGGCCGCCCAAACGCATGGGGTGGAGATCGAAGAGCTCGACGCCGACGCGATCCGTCCGCGGTTTCCCGGCGTTGCCGTGGGGGCTGACGACGTCGGCCTGTTCGAACCTCAGGCGGGTTACCTGATGGTCGAACGCTGTGTCCACGCCCATTTGCGTGCCGCCCGCCAGGCAGGCGCGCAGACGCTGACCGACCGGCAAGCCGTCGGCTGGGAATCGACACCCACCGGCGTCGTCGTCCGAACGGATGGTGGCGAAACGTTTTGCGCCGATCGATTGATCCTCGCCCCGGGGGCTTGGGCCGGCGATCTGCTCGGCGACCTCGGCGTGCAACTTCGCGTCCTGCGAAAACATCTCCATTGGTACGCCGTGGATGATTCGGCGTATCAGCAGGCGAACGGGTTTTCGACGTTCATGTTCGAAGTCCCCGAAGGGATTTTTTATGGTTTTCCCGCATTCGATTCGCTGGGGTTGAAGGTCGCCGAACACACGGGTGGCGAGCGTATCGACGACCCGTTGAACGTGTCGCGCAGCCCCGATCCGGAAGACGATCGACGGGTCCGTGACTTTCTTGATTGTTACTTGCCGTATGTCGGTACGGAGCGAACCCGCCACGCGACCTGTCTCTACACGATGTCGCCGGACGAACACTTTTTGCTCGATCGGCATCCTCGCGACGAGCGGGTTGCCTTCGCCGCCGGGTTGTCGGGGCACGGCTTCAAGTTCGCCAGCGTCTTGGGGCAGGCGTTGGCGGATTTGGCGATCGACGGCGGTTCGGAGTTGCCGATCGACTTTTTGTCGCTACGTCGTTTTCAGGATCGCTCGGCGGTCAACGTTTGAGCGACACGGTCGCCGGCAACGGCACCCGCAATTCGAACTGGTGTTCGTCCCGATCGGGCACCAACGGCACGCCGTCGCAGAGTTCGCTGCTAGCCGAATGGATCGTGATCACCCGGATCAGCAGTTCGTCATCGGTCGGGGTGAACCGGTAAACCCGCAGGTAGCCGGTTCCGTAATCCTGCAGCAACTCATGGACGGGGTTACCGTGATCGCCCTCCGATACGGCTCGGTAAGCCACGGTGCGACTTTGGTCGCCTGAAAAGACGGCGATCAAGTTTTCGTGTCGGCGATAGCACTTGTCCCACATCTGCTGGGGCGTGTTGCCTCGGGCCCCGTGCATCTTGGACCACGTCATGCGGCCCTTGTCGCCGGTCACAAACTCAGCCGCCTCGCGCGGCTTGTCACGCGGCCCCCAACCCATGTGAGACGTGATCAGGGCGATGTGATTCGGGTGTTCTTCCAGTCGGCGATTCGCCCACCGCAGCACGTCGTCCGGCGCGTTGCATTCCAGATGTAAGAAGATGAAATCGAGTCCGCCGGCGGAGAACCGTTGGAAGCTGTTGGCGTTGTTGCCCGAGACGTGCGGGCCGGCGGCGGAACCGTCGAAGCAGCCGCCGTACCAATCGAAGTCATCGAATCGGCTGGCGGGAAAAAAATCTTGAAACAGCCGCGAATCGCCCCCGCTGGTCATGTCATGATTGCCGACGGAGATGCCGTAAGGGACGCGGCCGTGCAAGACGTCCATGCACTCCCTCGCCACCTGCCACTCCGAGCGGTTGTTCTTGTCGACGATGTCGCCAACGTGACTGACGAAGGCGATCCGTTGCCGCTGCAAGTTGCCGGCGACCCAATCGACGTGGTCTCGAAAGATCCGGTTCGTCACCGGGGCGGTGCTGTCCGGTTCCGCTTTCGTTCCCATCCCACGGTAGGCCTGGGTGTCCGGCAGCACGACGATGCTGAACGAACCCTCCGGTGCCGGTTCGAGCGGCTCGGAGGCGAAAGCTTGGTCGCTCAACAACAAGCCGATCAGAATGCAACCGCTCAACAGCGTGCCGGCATGGAGTGCAGTGGCGGAAAACGGCGAGAAAGCGAACATCGGACTTGAGACCGGTTGGCGGACGGGCGAAGAACCATCGGCAAATCGATTCGCCACGGGCACGAACCGAGGACCACAGCGGTTCGGGATGCTTCGCATCCTGTCCGCCATAGCCCAGCGCCGATTTTATACCACGCCCAGTTTACCGCGCGTCAACGCCCGACCGGCATGCAGTCGCCACGAACAACCGCCCGGTGGGGCTGCCTGCCGCAGAGATAGGGAGGTCGCGAGTGTCAGCTCACTTGGGCCTGGGGAGGGCCAAGAAATCGGGGACGGTGCTGACGTCCTCTTTTTTAGATCTCTCGCCGAACCAGCCTGAGAACAGGCCGCCGCTTTCCGATTGTTTGCGAGTCGGGGCGGCTTTGCTCGACTTGGAACTCGAGGGCATCATCCAGGACGGGTCAAGAGCCCGTTTTGTGCGAGCCCACCCTTGTTGAGTCGATTTGTTGACTTGGCTCACCATGCTAGGCGATTTCTTTTTCGCCGGCTTCGGTTGCGACCACGGCATGGTCGGCATCGACCACGAAGGGGCTTTAAACCAAGACGAACCGCTCGTCATGGGCGGTTCCGCCAACGCGGGTGTCGTTAATACACCGAACGAACCGATGGCGATCGCGAGACCGAGGATTGTCGCTTTCATCGTGCAACACCATGAACGGGGAAACAGAAACCGATCAGCAGTCTTTGCCAAATCGGCGGTGCCTCTGTAAAGGCCGATTCGGCCGGTTTGAGTTCGACAAAGCGAGCAGCCGGAGAATATAGCCAGAGCAGGCAACTCGCTTCCCGGCCGTTATCCGCAGCCCGAACGTGGGCCAACGGCACAAACGCTGGAAGCCCATCACAAGGCCCTGGTTTTTGGCACGCCCCAAAAAACGTTTGCCCCAACGGGGCAACCTGTGTCAGCACACGGTCCCCTCCCATTCGGCCGGTGAAGCCAAACAAGGTGACCGCCCGTGAACAACACATGGCGAGGTGTACCCCCGTTCGCCCCGCCGGGGTAAGAAGCCCCCTTATCTCGCACACTGCCTCCAGGGCGTCGCCCTGGGCCATCAACGTGTGCCCCTTTGGGGCGATGGATTCCCGTCGTTTCCGGATCGTGAATCGTCAACAGGCTTCGTGGCTGAGGGCAAAACACGGATGGCGCCATCCGGTGCTACGCGGACACTAAGTCGGGTGGGGAGACATCAACCGGCCTCCGCAGTACGTACGCGGTACTCGATCGGGCCTAAGCACTTCAACTGAA
>RECD01000118.1 GCA_007694185.1 Planctomycetaceae bacterium | reverse complement strand
TCGGGGCGACAGGATTCGAACCTGCGACCTACTGGTCCCAAACCAGTCGCGCTACCAGGCTGCGCCACGCCCCGGATGTGAACTCCCCCGAGGGACGCTCACGTCTGCTGGAATCGTACCACCGGAACCGACCGCACGCCAGGCCGATGGTTTTGCCATTTCGGAATTCTTGCCGACAGCCGAATTCGGCTCGAAAATCGCACGGGAGGGGGGATGGCGGTGCCGTGCGGGCCCGCGTCCTGCGGGGGGTTGGGTCGAGGGGGTGATGATTCAGTTTGGGTGGCGGTGCCCCCGGCCGGGATCTGGCCTAGCCGATGTGGTCGCCGGTGAAGGACGGTCGTTCAGGCGTGATTTCGTGACTGGCGTGATACCGAACGATCGGTCCGGTGAAACATCGGCCGGGGATGCGGCCGCGTCGGTGTGCCGGCGCAGCCGGATGTCGACCGCGCCGGCGGCGTGGCGGCTCAACCGGGTGGCGGCTCAGCCTTGCGAATGAAAACGCGGTGACTTAGCTCTTGGAGGTCAGCTCGATAACCAGGTCGTTTTCGCCGGCTTTGATTTCGACCACTAGCGGTGTGGTCTCTTTTTTCGAGTAGGCGGGCGGGATCGCCGCTTTTTCGCCTCGCTTTGGGGCTTGCGGCAACCCGATGGCGACCTCGGGCTCGCTTCCTCGACCCTGGACTTCCAGATCGGTATCGATCGGGAACATCGGTTCAGAGACGACGACTCGGTACTTGCCTACCTGCGCTCCCTTCATGTCCTTGAGCGCGCCGCCTACGACGGCCAGCAGTTCGAACGAGCCGTCCGATTTCGTGTTGCCGCCGGCACCCAAGCCCGGCGTCCCCGCTTCAGGTGAAAAGTACAGGTTCTTTTGCCCAAGCGGTTGGCCGTCGAGCGTTACGGTGCCTCGGACCGGCACCAGGTCGGGCCCCGAAGGTCCGCAGCCGATCGTGGTGACGAGCAGGCCGAGCAACATGCCGAACCGAATCGCCAGACTGGGACTCGCCGACCGACTCGCGATGCGGTCCTGCAACAGTTGATGAATGATCATCGAAAAACTCCTTCAATAACGTACTTGGAACAGGATGGCGGGAAAGGATCGCGATCGGACTTTGCGAATCCGTGGTTAGTGACCAACGGAAGGTCGCGGAAAACCGAAAAAAATTCGCCTCGTTCCGACGTGCGAGCGAGGCGAGCGGGGTCGGGAGTGAATCGACGTGTCACCAGGTGGTGGGCACACGCCGGCTTGATGACTGCCACAAAGGGAACGCTCGTCCGCCGAATCGAGCGACCTTGGTTGGCTTCACGGGAGACATCGGCTGCGTCGATCACTTCATTAAAAGGTGCTATCCGCGGACCACGCAGCCCGGTGGATCGCGTGGTAAGGCGGATTCGCACGATCGTGCCGGCGGCGGCGATCAGTCCGGCAGCGAGGCGATTTGGCCGTCACCCATGCGGCTGAGGTTTTCCAGCAGCACGACGTCGGTCGATTCCGAGACGAAGCGGACCGAAGCGTCGCCCATCGTGAAGTTGCAACCGCCGGGGTGGAGGCTGCCGGCTGCCGACCACCAAGTCCGGATGCGACCGCGAACGGGGACGTAGGGCGGGTTTTCCCAAGTCGGGTGAACCAGCGGGAGGTGCCACAGGTTGATGCCGGGGTTGCCGGTGCCGGGATCGACCCCGGTCATGACCCAGCCGCGATAGGACCAAGCGAAGGCGTTGCCGTTGACGTGCCATTTGGTCGTTTCGCCGACCATGAACGTGTTGGTCAACCCGTCGATCACATCTCGCGGCGCGGTCTTGCTGTTCTCACCGAACATCCGTCGAGCGATCCCGGCGGTCCGCCAGTTGTTGCAGATGCCGAAATCTCTCTGACTCGTGATGAAGTCGTAATTCGTCGCGGCACCCCGCAAGCCGGTCCCCGGGCCGTAGTGGCCGCCGGTCAGCCGATCGAGTGGGCCGGTGTTGTCCGACGGACAGATGAACGTTTCCACCACGGTGCTCGCCAAGGCCGCGTTGCCGTTCGTGTTCGGGTCGCCGACTCGCACGCCGTTGTTGTTCCGCATCGCGTTGGGCACGAACGCGTAAGCTTCCTTATGGTTGAACAAGTCGTACAGCGGTTGCTGTTCGATGTACATCAACAGCTTGACCAAGCCGTTCGAATCGTAGATTTCCGTATCCCCCGCACCGCCGGCGGCGCTGGGGCACATCGAGTAACCTTCCCCGGCCGCGGGGAATCTCTTGAAGGACGACTCGAAGTTGTGCAATGCCAACCCGAGCTGCTTCATGTTGTTCTGGCACTGCATCCGCCGAGCCGCTTCACGAGCCGCTTGGACGGCGGGCAACAACAGCCCGACCATGACGCCGATGATGGCGATGACGACCAACAATTCCACGAGCGTGAAGCCCGTTCGCGTGGTCCGATGATGACGAAACATAACCCATCTCCTTGATGGCAGAGTTAAAACAAATCAAGACGGAGAAACGATGCCCGGTCGGCCCGGTCACTCCGGAACGCGCAGCACCATCCGAGACGCCAAAACCGAAAAATCGGAAAATTGGTGGAGGGAAGGCGGGATAGCGGGTAGGAGCGATGGTGGGAATCCGACGCTCGGTCGCGGAGCAAGCTCCGCCGGGCTGACGAATCGAAGCGAAAGCACTAGACCGAAAGGGCGTTTCGCAACGTATGCACTTCTCGAACCAATGTCAAACTTTTTTTTGGCCGCCCTGTCACGGTGCGACCAATTTCCGGCGAGCCGGATTCATGGCGGAGATGTCGCCGTTAATCGATTGGGACGAGTTCGCCGTGATATCTGCCCGCGCGAATACTGTGCAACCTGCCCACAGACAGGGCACCGGGACGTCGGTCGGAATAATGTAGCGGCACGGCGCGAGCCGTCCGGTACGTCGGCGATGGTAAGACCGGAGCTGGTACCCTACCGGCAGGGCGGTACAATCGGCGGGCTTGTCGGTAAGAAATTCAAACTGCATCGATCACGACTCTGCGGCTCAGTTCAACCGTGATTGATCGCTCCGCGAGGACGCGGCGAATCGTTCTTCGTTCAGCGGCGATCTCCTGCTTTGACACCCGTCCGTTTCCCGGTTGAGTCACTTAGGATGTCGATCACCGTTTTCAAGGTTGGTGGCAGCCTGCTGACGAATCCCCATCTGCCGCGGTGGCTCGCCGGGCAGCTAGCCGGATACGAGCGGGTTGCTGTCGTTGTTGGCGGGGGCGAAATGATCGATGCCGTCCGCCGACTCGATGCGATCCATCGGCTCGATCCCGTCCCGACGCACTGGCTTTGCGTCCGGATGTTGCGGCATACGGCTGAGTTGCTGGCGAGTTGGATACCGGATGCGGGGTTGATCGACACGGCCGAGCGGTGGCAGTGGTATCTATCCACGCGTCCTCTCGGCCGGTTCGTCGTGGTACCTGATACGTTCTATCACGCTGCCAGCGGCGACTCGTTGCCTTGCGATTGGACGTCGACGTCGGACAGCATCGCGGGACTGTTGGCCCACAAGCTCGGTTCGAAACACTTGGTGTTGTGCAAGTCGACTCCGGTCGCGGCTGACCTCAGTTTGCAGCAGGCGACCGATCGCGGCATCATCGATCCCGTCTTGATTCGGTGGATCGATTCGTCGATTCGGGTCGAGTGGCAACAGGGCCCGAACGCGGGTGTCATGACGGGGAACGTCTGAACCAGAACCGGTCGCGAAGTTGATCGAACAACCACCACTGGAAGACCAACATCACGACGGGCCCGAGCAGTACGATCATTTGGACGACGCGATCGTCTCGCAGCCATGGCCCTGCCTGATCTTCCCAACTGCGGGTCAGCGCCAAGGCCAAGCCGCCGTTGATGAACAGGACCAGGCAGGCGACGACGGTCCAACCGAGCGATGCCAAGCAACCGGCAAACGGGGACCCGGTCGGTGATGCTTGAATCTCCATGTCGTCGCGTTCTGGCGTCATCAGACCCGCCTCCCCAGCGGCGACTGCGAGCGGTTCAGGATTCGCGTTCGAGCATGCGAATCGCCATGCCCCCGGTCAGATTACGGACGTCACGCCAACCTTTGCCCCGCAGCCAGCAGGCGGCGACATGCCCTCGCTTGCCGGAATGGCATACGGTGATCGTCGGTAGGTTCGGGTCGAGTTCTTGCCAGCGATCGGCCAACTCGTCGAGCGGGATCGAAATCGCCCCTTCCAGCGGCAGGTCGACGAGTTCTCGGGGATTCCGGACGTCGACGACTTGAAAGCCAGCTAGGTCGATGCCAGGCGCGACGATGCCGGGGTGCGATTCCAAGTCGTTTTCGGCAACGAATGCGGCCATGTGGACCGGGTCCTTCGCACTGGCAAAGGGTGGTGCGTAGGCGAGATCGAGCTGTGCCAAGTCATGGATCGTGCCGCCGAAGTGCATCGCCGTGGCGATCACGTCGATCCGTTTGTCGACACCCTGACCGCCGACACCTTGAGCTCCCAACAGCTTCCCGTCGGTCGGCGAATAGACGACCTTCAACTGCATCGTCTCCGCCCCCGGGTAATAACCCGCATGGTGCCCGGCGGCGATGATGACCGACCGATGGGCGATCCCGTTCGCATCGAGCGCCGCTTCGCTCATCCCGGTACAGGCCGCGGTCAAGTCGAAGACTCGCACGACCGACGTGCCGAGCACCGACCCCATCGGTTGGGACTCGCCGAGCGCCGCATGCGTGCCGGCGATCCGGCCGGCCCGGTTCGCCGGTCCCGCCAGCGGGATTCGCAGCGGCCGATCGAGCACCCCGTGGTGGCATTCGACCATGTCGCCTACCGCGTAGATTTTCGGGTCTTCGGTACGCATCTGCCGGTCGACGACCAACCCGCCACTCGGCCCGACAGGCAATCCGGCGGCGACCGCCAAATCGACGCGGGGACGCACCCCGGCCCCGACGACGACCAAGTCCGTTTCCAAAACGGTGCCATCTGCCAATTCGACCGCGGTCGCACGGTCGCCATCGCGTCGCAAACCGGTGACGTCCGCGGAGAGATGCAACGACACGCCGCGGTCGGCCATGTCCCGTTCGATGATCCGGGCGAGATGCCGATCGAGCGGCTTGAGCACCTGGTCACCCCGTTCGACGAGCGCGACCCGAATGCCGACGTGAGCCAATTGCTCGACGACTTCCAAGCCGACAAACCCCGCGCCGATGATGACCGCCCGCTTCACCGCGTGGTCCCGCAATTGGGAGATCACGGCATCCATGTCGGGGAGCGTCCAGAGGTGCCGGACGTTCTCGCAAGGCGGCTGCATGAACGGCGGCGAGACCGGCGCCGAACCGGTCGACAGGATCAGCCGATCGTAGGGGATGCGGAAACTTTTGCCGCTCGAATGATCGGTCCCTTCGACGAAGCAGCCATCTCGATCGATGCGTGTGACTTCATGGCCGGTCCGCACGTCGATCCGAAACCGCTTCCAAAACAGCTCTGCCGTGGTGACCAGCAGATCGTCCCGACTCTCGATTTCACCGCTGAGGTGGTACGGCAAGCCGCAGTTGGCGAACGAGACGTATTGCCCCTTTTCCAAAACGACGATCTCGGCACAAGCGTCCGCGCGGCGGGCCCGGGTCGCGGCCGATGCCCCACCGGCGACGCCGCCGATGACGACGATCCGCAGCGGGGGCGAGCCGGTTGGTTGGTTTTCCATCGATCGGCTCGTGGCGGCTGTCGGTTAAGATTTGCGAACGGACGTGCGGAGCAAGCCACGGGCGCGCATGATCGCCGCCTTCCGAAGCTGTTGTTGCTCGGGCGTCGTCGCCGGCGACGCCAAGGCCTGCTCCAACGCTTGCTGGGCCGCTTTGGAATCGAGCGTCTTGGCCGGCAGGGCGCGGGAGGTCAGCACCGAGACGACGTCCTTCTCGACCTGCGCGAACCCGCCGTCGATGAAATAGGATTCGATGCCGGTATCGGTATGCAGCCGCATTTGGCCATATCCCAACCGTCCGATCATCGCCGCCCGGCCGCGCCGAACGCCCAGTTCACCGTCATACATCGGCAGGACCAATTCCTGCACCACCCGATCGATTTCGGTCCTCTCGGGAGTGACCACTACGCAGCGAATCGCCATGGGAATTATCGCTTACCCTCCGCCATCTTTTTGGCTTGAGCCTCGGCCTGTTCGACCACCCCGACGTACATGAACGCCTGTTCGGGCAGGTGATCCCATTTGCCATCACAGATCTCTTCGAAGCTGCGGATCGTTTCCGCCAGCGGCGTGATTTCACCCGCCTTGCCGGTGAAGACCTGCGCGACCAAGAAGGGCTGCGACATGAACCGTTCGATCCGCCGGGCGCGGTGTACGATCTGCTTGTCGTCTTCGCTCAATTCGTCGACACCCAAAATCGCGATGATGTCTTGCAACTCGCGATACCGCTGCAGGATCGTTTGCACCCGGCGGGCGATGGCATAATGCCGCTCGCCGACGTGTTGCGGGTCGAGAATTCGCGAGTTCGAAGCCAGCGGGTCGATGGCCGGGTAGATCCCCTTTTCCGAGATCGACCGTTCCAGGTAGATGAACGCATCGAGTTGGCCGAACGCCGTCGCCGGGGCGGGGTCGGTGGGATCGTCCGCCGGCACGTAGACCGCTTGGACCGACGTGATCGCCCCCTTCTTGGTGCTCGTGATCCGTTCTTGCAACGCACCCATTTCGGTCGCCAGCGTCGGCTGATAACCGACCGCCGAAGGCATCCGGCCGAGCAACGCGGAAACCTCGCTACCGGCCTGCGAGAAGCGGAAGATGTTGTCGATGAACAGCAGCGTGTCGGCGCCGGTCGTGTCGCGGAAGTATTCGGCCATCGTCAACGCCGACAACGCGACGCGAAGCCGCGAACCCGGCGGCTCGTTCATCTGGCCGAACACCATGCAGGTCTGCTCGATGACCTTCCGGCCGGTTTCGCCGATTTCCGTTTCCTGCATTTCCAACCAAAGGTCGGTCCCTTCGCGGGTCCGTTCGCCGACGCCGGCGAACACCGAATAACCGCCGTGGCTGCTGGCGATCCGCGCGATCAATTCCGTCAAAATGACCGTCTTGCCCAATCCGGCACCGCCGAACAAACCGGCTTTCCCGCCCCGAACGAACGGGGTCAACAGGTCGACGACCTTGATCCCGGTCTCGAAGACTTCGGTGTTCGTCGACAGCTCGTTGACCGGAGGGGCTTGGCGGTGGATCGGCCAATGGTCGTCCGCGTCGACGGGACCACGCTTGTCGATCGGATCGCCCAAAACGTTGAACACCCGGCCCAACGTCGCCTTGCCGACGGGGACCGTCACCGGCTTGCCGGTATCGACGACTTCCATCCCCCGCATCATCCCTTCGGTGCTGCCCAAGGCGATCGCTCGCACCTTGCCGCCACCGAGGTGCTGCTGGACTTCACCGACCAGGTCGATGGTCACCCCTTTGTGTTCGGAGTTGATCTTCAACGCGTTGTAGATCGGCGGCAGGTGTCCCGTGGGGAATTCGACGTCAAAAGTCGATCCGATGACCTGGGAGACGTGACCGACGGTAGTTTCAGTTGCGGTGGCCATGAGAAACTTGCTGGTGGATGGACGAATGAGGGTTCTTGGGTCGGGTGACGAAATCGGTTCGAAAGGGGCAGCCTAAAAGACGGCTCGGGTGACAAATGGGATCATTTCGCCAATGCCTCGACCCCGCCGATGATCTCCATGATCTCGCCGGTGATCTGCGATTGGCGGGCTCGGTTATACGTCATCGACAACTGCTTGATCATGTCGCCGGCGCTCTCCGTCGCACCCTTCATCGCGATCATCCGTGCCACCTGTTCGCTGACGGCGGCGTCGAGGAAGCATTTGAACAGTTTGACTTTGAAGCTGGTCGGGATGATCTCTTCCAAAATGCTTTCGGCGGACGGCAAGAATTCGAACTCGCCCCCCGCGTCCGCGCCACCGTCCGCAGCGGCGTCATCGTCGTTTTGCAGCGCCCCCAACGGCAGCAGCGTCTCGACGACAGGGCGCTGCCGACTGGTGCTGATGAACTTGGTGTAGACGACGTCCAGCCGATCGATTTCACCCACGGCGTACTGCCGCAGGTATTCCATCGCGATCCGCTCGATCTCGTCGTACGGCGGTTGGTCTTCGAACTGGGTGTAGGTCTTGTCGGTGGCGATCCCGCGGTATTTCAACCCGTTGATCCCCCGCTTGCCGCTGACGTCGACGATCCGATTCGGCACGGTCTGCTTCAACGAGTCGAGGTGCGGGACGATCGTCCGCAAAATCCCCGAGTTGTATCCGCCGCACAACCCGCGGTTGCTGGCCAGGACCAGTACCCGAGCCGTCTTGGTTTGGTCGCGAACTTCCAACAGCGGGTGGCGAACTTCGGCCCCGGCCGCGACCAATCGCGACACGACCTTGGTGATCTGCTCGGTATACGCCGTGACCGCCGCAGCCCGGTCCATCGCTTTCTTGTAGCGGGCCGTCGCGATCAGTTCCATCGTCCGCGTGATCTTGCGGATGTTGCGAATCGATTTGCGGCGTTTGTCGAGGGCTCGAGCGTTGGCCATGTAAGGGCGGTCGTTGAAGGATTTCGGTTAAGACAATCGTTGGTCCAAAGGCCGCATCGAACTCGACGTTCGTACGACCGATCGACCGGCCCGGGGGCCATCACGGTTCACTTGCTCTCGGGCTTGTAACCGGTCTTGAAGTCCTTGATCGCCGCGACGATCTGCTCCGCGACCGAGTCGGTCAATTCCTGCTTCTCGTTCAATTCTTCCACCAACCCGTTGTACTGGCTGTGGACGAATTGCAAGAAATCCCGCTCCCACTGTTGAACCTGCTTGACCGGCACGTCGTCCAGGTGACCCCGCGTCCCGGCGAACAGGCTCAACACCTGGTCGGTCATCTTCATCGGCTGGTACTGCGGCTGCTTCAGCAACTCGACCATCCGATAACCGCGATCGAGTTGGGACTGGGTGGCGGAATCGAGGTCGGTGCCCAGTTGTGCGAACGCTTCCAACGCCCGGAAGGCGGCCAAGTCGAGCCGCAAACCGCCGGCGACCTTCTTCATCGCCTTCGTCTGAGCCGCACCGCCGACCCGCGACACCGAAATCCCCGCGTTCATGGCGGGACGGATGCCGGAGAAGAACAGGTCGGGTTGCAAGTAGATCTGACCGTCGGTGATCGAGATCACGTTCGTCGGGATGTACGCCGAAACTTCCCCTTCGAGCGTCTCGATGATCGGCAGGCTGGTGATCGAGCCGCCACCGAGTTCGTCCGACAGCTTCGCGGAGCGTTCCAGCAGCCGGCTGTGGCAATAGAAAACGTCACCGGGGTAAGCCTCACGACCGGGCGGACGCCGCATCAACAGCGACATCTGTCGATAGGCCGTCGCTTGCTTCGACAAGTCATCGTAAACGACCAGGGCGTGACCGCCGTTGAACATGAAGTGTTCCGCCATCGCGGTGCCGGCGTACGGCGCGATGTATTGCAGCGGCGCCGGAGCACTCGCACCGGCCGCGATCACGGTCGTGTAGTCCATCGCCCCTTCGCGACGCAGCACCTCGACGACCGAAGCGACGGCCGAGTCCTTTTGGCCGATCGCGATGTAGAAACATTTGACCCCAGTTCCCTTCTGATTCAGGATCGCGTCGATCGCGATCGCCGTCTTGCCGGTCTTGCGGTCGCCGATGATCAGTTCCCGCTGGCCACGCCCGATCGGCGTCATCGCGTCGACCGCCTTGATGCCGGTCTGCAACGGCTCCGAAACCGGCTTCCGCTCGGCCACGCCCGTGGCGATGATTTCGACCGGACGGCTGACCGCCTTCTGCACCGGGCCTTTGCCGTCGAGCGGGTTACCGAGCGGATCGAGCACGCGGCCGATGACGGCGTCGCCCGCCGGGACGCTGAGCAGCGTGCCGAGCGACCGGACTTCGTCCCCTTCCTGGATCGTCAAGTAATCACCCAGGATGATCACGCCGACGCTGGTCTCTTCCAGGTTGAAGGCCAAGCCGATCGCGCCGTTGGGGAATTCGACCATTTCCCCCGCCATGACGCCCGCCAGTCCGTAGACGCGGGCGATCCCGTCGCCGACTTCCAGCACCGTGCCGACTTCGCTGACGTCGACCTTGCTATCAAAATGCTCGATCTCCGCTTGCAACACGGATGCGATTTCGTCACTGCTAAACTTCACGGTTATGTCTCGATCGCCAAGGTAAATGCTGAATGGGAAACGTCACAATCCGCGGGCTCAGGCCGTGTCGCCGGCGAACGACGCGAACTTCTCGACCAGTTCACGCGAGAACCCCGCCCGAACTCGCCGTGACAACTTCTGGATCCGGTTCGAAATGCTGCCGTCAAATATCGTGTCACCCAACCGAATCACCATCCCGCCGACCAACCCGGGATCGACGACTTCGACCAGTCGCACCTGCCGGGCGGTTGACGCGCCGATCCGCTGCAACACCTCCTGCCGCAGGTCATCCGTCAGCGGCAGCGCGGTGCGAACTTCGGCGGTGACCCGGCCGAGGATTTCGTCCTGCAACTGACGAGCCGAATCGCGAACGGCGGGTGCGTAACCCAACCGGCCACGCTTGGCCATGATCTTCAAAAACCGCACCAACACCGGGTGGCAGGATTCGCCGATCAGTCGATCGAGAATCCTCCCTTTCTCCTCTTCGGAAATCCGGGGTGACGCGAGCGCCAAGGCCAACGGCGGGTGCTCCTTCAGCAATTCGTCGACGTAACGATCGAGTTGCCCGATCACTTCGTCGGCGACACCGGCCGCGTCAGCCGCACCGACCAACGCCCGCGCGTAAACCTTGCCGAGTTGTTCGGCGCCGGTATCGAGGACCGTGTCGTGAAGTTTGACCTGATTCATTTCGCTCCGCCCGTCGACCGTCGACGGCATTCGAACTGGGGGCTGGAAGACAAGGGTCAATTATTGCTGGGCAACCGATCGAGCGATTGGCGGATCAGGTCGGCATGGTCCGCCGGCTGCAATTCCCGACCGACGATCCGACAAGCCACCGCGAGCGCCATGTCCGAAGTCTGGTTGGCCAACTCCGAAATGGCGACCTTCTTGGCTTGCTCGATCTCCGCCAACACCCGCAATCGCTGGTTGTCGGCTTCGACCCGAGCGTCCGCCACGATCCGCTGGCGCTCCGCGTCCGAGTTCTTTTGGGCGTCCGCGAGCATCTTTTGAACTTGGTTCGAAGCCTCCGCGAGCTGAGCCTGGTACTGGCTCAACAACGCCTTGGCATCCTCGTTCGCCTGAAACGCGTCCCGCAAGTCGTCACGGATCTTCATGTCCCGCATCTCCAGCCCGCGAAGGACCACGGGCCAAACGAGCTTCGACAAAATGATGAAGACGCCGATGAAGATCGCGATGTTGACGATCGCCGACCCGGCGTCGAACTGCAACAGCGGCGGTGTGCCCCGCTCGTCAACAGCGTCATCCGCCGCCGACGCCACCGAGCCGCCCATCACCAGCAGCAAAACCGCCAGCACCAATCGGACCGCCGACCGCCATGGGCCAGACGATCCGGATCGCCGTGAAAATCGCAACATCGAAAACACCAATCACCCCGAGGGACGTGCGGACCGGAAACGAATCAGCTAATCAGGATCAAGATCAACGCGATGACCGTAACCCCTTCGATCAGAGCCGCCGAGATCAACATTTGGGTGCTGATCGTGCCGCTCGCCTCGGGTTGGCGGGCGATCGCGTCGACCGCGGCACTACCGATCCGCCCGATCCCCAAGCCGGCGCCGATGATGACCAACCCCATGCCCAATCCGGCACCAAACGTACTGAGGTCGAGGGCCGCTTGTGCAAGTAACAACGCAAAATCAAACATCTTCGCTTCGCTCCTGGGAACTATTACTGAGGAACAGGGAGGGGACTTACCGAGGCTCAAGAATGGCCATCATTCCAGAGCGACTGAAAACCGATGAACAACACTATCGATGAACCGCAGGACTGAGCTTCTGCGGAGAAATCAACTTATCCATTTCCATCTGCGATTCGTGGTCGAACGGGTCATGATCCGGGTCGTGCCCAGGTTCCCCGTGGTGCGCGACCGCGGTCGAGATGAACAACACCGTCAAAAAGGTGAAGATGAACGCTTGCAGGAAACAGATGAACAGTTCCAGCAGGGTCAACGCCATCCCGCCGATCACCACCGCCAACTCGACACCCAGGCCGAGCGTGGTCGACTGCTTCGCGGCCATGAAAATCAACAATACGAACGCGGCGATCACCAAGTGACCGGCCATCATGGTGCCGAACAGACGCATCGCCAACACGACGCACTTGATAACCAAACCCATCCATTCGAGGAAGTAGAGCGGCAACCCGATCACCAACATTTTCGGGTTGTCCCAACCGATCGGGTTGAAATGGGCAAAGAAGGCCTTGGCACCGACCTCGCGAATCCCGATGTAAATGATCGCGACGAAACTGGCGATCGCCAACATCACGTTCAAGGACAAGTTCCCGGTCGCCGTCCCGCCCCAATGCGAATAATGCGCGTCGAGCGTCCCGGCTTGCACCATGTAGCCGATCGGGATCAGCCCCAAGAGGTTGGCGAACAACACAAAAAAGAAGACGGTCCAAATGTAGCCGATGTACTTGTCAGTCAAACCGTGCAGGTTCGGGCGCACGACCTCTTCGCGGATGAAGGTCAAGATCGTCTCGAACAACTGACCGACTCGCCCCTTGGTCCGATACGCCTCGAGCCCCTCGCCCCCGATCCGGATCCGCATCGCGACGTAAAAAAAAGTCAACAACACGACGACCGCCGTGACCATCGTCATCACCAAGTGGTTGGTGATGAAAAATTGGTACTCGCCGTTGTAAATCCCGAGCACCGGCAGGTTGGTGGTCTCCTGACCGACACGCAACGTAAAGAGGGGTTCGCTATGCAAGGCATGCGGCAACACGTGGCTGACCGCCTGCTCCGTCAAACTCGCTTCGCTGCTGGCAGCCGCGAGGATCGGCTGAAAAGGGAAGTGCATGGCAGCTTCAACTAGCAAATCAAAAAGGGGGGATTCAAAATCAAGCTCCCGCTCGAATCGCTCGACTCGGCGGAATCCAGGCGGGAAACGGTCATTCGGAAAAAGTGATTCGCGAGGCTTTCAAAAGGCAGACAAGGAAAATATCGCAGCGGCTCAAGGCGACGTGACTCCCGACGGCTCGGGCTTCGCATCGCCGCCCGCAATCGTCGCAACACCGGCCATTGACGCCACACCGGATATCGACGGGGCGTGCGAGCTCGATGAATCACCGACAGCGCCGCGGCTGCGAACGGTGCCCCACACGTCCCAGATAGTGAGCGTTATATACCAAAACAAAACGTTGAAAACCGCCTCGGGCCGTTCCAACGACGAGAAAAGCAACAATCCGCCCAAGATCGCGAATGTTCCGGCAACTCGGATCGCCATCGACCCGAGAATACCGACGATCGGCTCGACCTGTCCGCCCCGATGCAGCAGCGCGTGCGCCACCGCCGTGACGGCGACCAACCAAATCCCCGTCAACGCGAACGACAGCGTGTCGGCTGCGACCAGCCGATCGGCGGCCAACCAGTGGACGCCGCAGCAGACGATCAACAAGCCGGTGGCGATCGATCCGAATCGCAACCACCCGCCCGCGGAATCCCGCTCGGCGGCGTCGTTCTTCGGTTCGTTGTCAGCCGGTCTGTTCATCAGTCTCGATTGGTCAAATTCGTGTCACGGGCCGCTTTGGTCAGACTCGTTTGTCAGACTCGGTCGGGCCATCCTGTGGCGACGGTGGTTTTCCCGGTTGCCGATTGGCTCGCATCGCCAAGCGGATGAACCGATACATGCCGGCGGTGAACCCGAGTACCGAACCCAACGCGGTCGCGACCAGCGTCGTGTTCCCCATTTGGGCGTCGATCGCATAACCGATCGCGGCGAACAAGATCGCGGAACCGCCCAGTTCCAAACCTGCGCCGGCAAACCGCATCGCGTCGCTATCCGGCAGCCTCGGAGGTCGCTTCGAACCGGGCTCATTTGATCCCATCCAAGTCATCTCCGATCTGCCGCCCGACGTCGCTTTACCGCCACCGCTCGACGCCGCAAAGTCTGATCACCGACAAGCGTTTTTCTAGGGGCTGTGACCGATCGCCGCACCCGCAGGCGTGTCCGCAGCCGCTCCTGCGGGCGCGCCAGAGGCGGGTCCTGCGGGCGTGCTCGGCGAACCGCCTTCACCGGCCGATCAATCGATGACGAAGTCCCGCCCGATCGCTTCGGCCTGAGCCTCCCACGCCGCTGCCATTTCGCGGACCTTGTCGGGATGAGTATCCGCCAGATTGTTCGTTTCAGATCGGTCGACGGACATGTCGTATAGTTCCCAGGGATCGTCTTTGGCCGCGACCAATTTCCAGTCGCCGACCCGGATCGCGCGGTTCCCCTCGTGCAGCCACCACAGGCTTTCCCGTTTCACGCTGCCGCTTGCGGCCAATTCCGGAACCAAGCTGACGCCGGGCGATTTCGGTTGCGGCAGGTCGCCGTACTTTTCCGGCAAACTGCCACCAACCAATTCGAGGATCGTCGGGACGACGTCAACGAAGTGGACCGGGGTGTGCCGCCAGACGCCTCGGTCGGCGATCCCGGCGGGCCAATGGATGATCAGCGGCGTGGTGCAGCCCCCCTCATGAACCCAAGTCTTGTGTCGCCGCATCGGCGTGTTGGCGGCGCTCGAAAAACCTGGCCCCAAACAGAGGTAGCTCGCCTCCGAACCCATCGGCGCCTCGGGGTCGTGCCCGCCATCGCGAACCATGATCTCGGCACTCGCCCCGTTGTCGGACGCGAACAGGATGAAGGTGTTGTCGGCGACGCCCATCTGGCGGACCTGCTCAAGGATCCGACCGATCTCGATGTCCATCCGATCGACCATCGCCGCATGGATCGCCATCTTGGTCGCCTGGAACCGCTGCTGCTCTGCCGTCAACGTCTCCCAGGGATGAGGCCGATTGACCTCATTCGGCCCGAGCTTTTTAAGGGCCTCCGGGAAGTGGTAAGGCGGCCCGATTTCCGGTTCCAAATCCGACAGCTTGCCGGTAACGAAACCGAGCTCCTGTTGCCGCGCAAACCGCTCCCGTCGCAATTCGTCCCATCCCGCCAGGTACCGGTCACGATACCGCTCGATGTCTTCCGGCAAGGCGTGCAACGGAAAGTGCGGCGAGATGAAGGGCACGTAGTGAAAGAACGGACGGTCGGCGTGCTGCTCGGCATGTTCCCGCAGGCAGGCGATCGCGTGGTCGGCCGTCGCGGTCGTCGCGTAATAACCGCTTTCGTCCCCTTCGATCCGGACCGGCGAATCGTCGATCATGTTCCCCTTGGCGGAAAAGAAGTTGCCTTGGTTTCGCATGTCGAGCGAGCGGTCGAACCCGTTGTCCAAGACCTTCCCGTCGATGTGCCATTTGCCGGAGTGATAATTGCGATAGCCGAATTCACGTAAGTATTCGGTAACCAGCTTCGCCCAGCCGGGACGCCGGCCCCGTGCGCCGCCACCGCCGCCGAACCCCGGCAGGTTGTCGCGACGGACCTGCTGCGCGTAATACCCGGTCATCAACGCCGCCCGGCTCGGCCAACACCGCGCCGTGTTGTAGGCCTGGCTGAATCGCAGCCCCCCCGCGGCCAGGCCGTCCAGGTGCGGCGTGGCGATCTCACCGCCATAACAGCCGGCGTCCGAAAAGCCCATGTCGTCAGCCAGGATGATCAAAAAGTTCGGCCGCTTTGCCGGTTCATCCGCCGACCCGGAGCTGGCGACCAACGCGCCGCAGATCCCGACCAGACAGCCGAGGAGGGGGAGCAGTTGGCGGGATCGGGATGAACGGCGTGACGTCAGCGACGACGCTTGATTGCGAATTGGCGTCATGAGTGCCTGATCAAAGAGGGGAGGATTGAAGAGTCGAACGGAACGGTGCCGAGGTCAGTGATGAGCGGAAAAAAAGTGTCCGGAACCTTTCGCGAGGAACTCGCCTTGCGGGTGCTTTGCACAAAAGGTTCCGGATACTTTTTTACCGCACGATCCTTGGCGGCCGCTGCCGGAGCAACTTTTTACTTTAACAGGTGACCGCCGCCCGTTCACCCCTGCGGCCCTCCGCTAGCTGGCCCTTCGCGTGACGCCGCGACCAGCCTGGCGTCATTGCCCCCTGTCCTCGCCATCCCTCCGGCAAACTTTTTGGCTCGTCCAACGGATCGAAAGTCGTCGACGGCGTCGTCATGCGTTATTTTGATGGAACTCCCGAGAACGTTCGCGGCCCCGCGAATCGGCTTGAACGAGCATTTCGGGATCCGCCCGTCGCACCCACCCACGGACCGCCGCCGATGCCACAACCACGACGCACCTTCCTGTCGGATCTCGGTATGGGCTTCACCGGCCTGACGCTCGGCGCGATGCTGGCCCAAGACGGACGCTTACGAGCTGACCAACCGGCTGCCGAGAACGGGGCGAATCCCGACACGACGCCGGACAAGCCGGCTGGTGCCCCGCCCGGCGGTTACCACCACCCGCCCCGCGCCAAGTCGGTGATCTGGATTTTCCTGTCAGGCGGCTACAGCCACGTCGAGACGTTCGACCCGAAACCGGCGCTGAACGAACACGCCGGCAAGACGTTCGACAAAACCCCGTTCGAAAATCCGGTCGACTCGCCGCTGCACAAAAAACGATTTCGCTCGGTCCCGGCCGAAGAGATCAACGTTCGCGACGTCTACCCGACGATCTACCCGATGCAGGTCGGCTGGTCGAAACGGGGCGAAGCGGGGATCGAAATGACCGATTGGTGGCCGCACCTAGCGGGCCAAGTCGACGAACTCTGCTTCGTCCGCAACCTCTGGACGACCGACAACGATCACGCGGCCGAGAACCAGATCCATACCGGCCGCCACCGCTTGGACGAACAGCAACCGAGCATCGGGGCGTGGGCCCATTACGGACTCGGGTCGCTGAACGAGAACTTGCCGAAGTTCACCGTGCTCGGCGGCCCGACCCGTTCCGACACCCGTCTGTCGATCGATTCGCTCTACCTCGGCCCTCAACACGCCGGCGTCCCGATCGCGCTCGACCCGGCCAACCCGTTGCCGTTCGGCCAACGGCATCCCAGCCAATCAGAGCGGCAGCAACAGGAAGAATTCGAACTGATCCATCAGCTCAATTCGCTGACGGCGGTCACCTACCCCGAGGATCAAGAATTGCTCGCTCGCATCCGGGCGTACGAGTTGGCTTTTCGGATGCAATCGACGGTGCCGGAGGCGATCGATTTCGCCGACGAAACCGAAGCGACGCGAAAACTGTATGGGATCGATGAGGCGGCGACCGACGTCGCGGGACGCCGGCTGCTGGCGGCCCGGCGCCAGATCGAACGGGGCGTCCGGTTTGTCCAAGTCTTCCCGTCAGCCTACGGCGTTTGGGATTCGCACCAAAAATTGAAAGAGAACCACACGAAGCTCTGCGCGTCAGTCGACCTGCCGGTCGCGGGGCTGATCGCCGACATGAAACAGCGTGGGCTGCTGGAGGATACCGTCGTGGTGTTCTGCACCGAGTTCGGTCGCACGCCGGGGTTGGAATTGCGTGGCGGCGGGACCGACGGACGTGACCATCACCCCAACGGCTTCACGATCTGGATGGCCGGCGCGGGGCTGAAACAAGGTTTCGTCCACGGCGAAACGGACGAGCTCGGTTACAACGCCCTCGGCGAGGGCCATTACGTGACCGACTTGCACGCGACGGTCCTGCATCTGCTGGGGCTCGACAACCGGCGGCTGGAAATCCCAGGTCGCAAGCGGTTGGACATCGATCACGGTCGCGTGATCGAGGAAATCTTGGCGTGACGGAAAGCCCCCCGCACGACGCGCAGCACGACGCGCAGCGCGACCCGCTGACGGCTTGCGTCCACTGCGGCTTTTGCCTCGATGCCTGCCCGACTTATCGATTGACCGGTGACGAGAACAACTCGCCGCGAGGACGGTTGAGGTTGTGGCGAGAGGAAGCCGAAGGGCGGTTGCCGGCCGATCCGTGGACCGACTTTTACACGCAGGAATGCGTCGGCTGCTTGGCTTGCGAGCCCGTTTGTCCGGCGAACGTCCCGTACGGGCTGGCGCTCGAAACGGTCCGCCGCCAACATGTCGCTCAAGGTCGCGACCGCCCCGATTGGCGATTACGGCTCGCCGACCGATTCGCCCGCCACCCCGGTCGGTTCGGCGCCGCGATGTTGCCGATCCGGCTGCTACGGCGACTCGGTTGGCTTCGCCATCGCAACCTGTTCCCCGGCCGTCCCGCCCTGTTCGAATCGACCGCCCGCTACGCCCAGCGGTTGATGCAAACCCATCGCCCCAGCGGCCCGCGAGTGGCGCTGCTGACCGGTTGCCTGATGGACGCCGTCTTTCGCGAGATCCATTTCGCGACGATCCGGGTGCTTGTTGAAAACGACGTCCGCGTCTTCGTGCCCGCCGGCCAAACCTGCTGTGGCGCGTTCCAAGAACACGCCGGGTTCGACGGCGTCGAGTCGCTGCGGGAGCGAAACCGCACAGCCTTTGCGGCCGAGGACTGCGACGCGATCGTGACGAATTCGGCTGGCTGCGGCTTGGCACTCGCCAAAACGCTCGGTCCCCATCCGCCGGTGCGGGACGTGATCGATTTCCTGAACGAACTCGGCCCGATCAAGCGGCAACGCACGGCGACGGCCGCACAGACGCGGCTGTATGTCGACTTGCCTTGCCACCTGATCCATGGGCAACGCGTCGAGCGAGTTCCCGAGCGGGCGCTCGATGCCACCGGATACCAGTGGGAACCGGCACCGCTGGCCCGCGAATGCTGCGGCTCCGGCGGCGTCTACCACCTTCGCAAACCGGACAACGCCCGCGAAATCCTCGCTCGCAAGGCGGCGTTTTTGAACGAAGCCGCCGGCGATCCCGTCTGCCTGGTGACGACCAACCACGTCTGCATGATGCAGTGGCACTCGGCCGCCTCCGACGGATCGGTCCGCAAGCCGTTCCGCGTGCAACACCTGATCCAACTGCTCGACCCCGCCGCCGAATGACCGTGTAGCCGCTGACGACGGCGATCACGCGTCGCGCTTGCACCGACAGCACGAATGCACCGACAGCACGAATGCACCGACAGCACGCACCGCGAAAGCGTTGTGCCAAGTCCCGCCGATCGCCGTGCGTCATTCCCGAGGGATGCGGTTCAGTGTGTAGTAGGCGTCCGAGTGCAGCAACCGTTCGCCGCCTGCGTCCGTGACGCCCGCGGCTCGCAACTCGTGAACGTAGAGCGGCCGCAGCCCGTCGACCCGCAACCGAACCCGCAGCCGGTCTTCCGAAACTTGCGCCGCTCGGATCACCAATTCACGCCGGTCGATCTCGTCGCTGCCATAGGCCGATTGATACAGGTACGTGTAACTGGCCAAGCGATAAGCATCGACGTCGCCTGCCGTCGCCGGGTCGATCGGGCGGGTGAACGTCAACTCGAAACCGTCGCTGCGAGCATTCATTTCGAGGATCTCCAGCGGCACGACGCCGTTCCAAACGATCCGCTGCAACCCGTGCGATGCCGTCCCCAAGCTGCTCCAGCCCCGGTTCGTCAAACCGGCGTAAAGGCTGCCATCGGGCGCTTGCGCCAACCGCAGGACGGCCGACGCCAGCCCCGACAGAAACGGGAAGCAGGCACCTTGGTATTCCCCCTCGACCCGTTCCAACTGCACTCGCTGGATCGACGCTTGCGTGAACTCGCCGACGAACAATTGCCCCGCGAACGGGCCGAATTTGCCGCCGCTGGCGTCGACGACGATGTCGGTGGTCGACTGCCCCATCTTCTTGTAGGGGAACCAGACCGCCGGCGGACGCATCGCCGGAAACCGCTCGAGCGCCACAGGGTAGGGAACGCCATTGGGGACCGATTCGATCGGCGACAAAGGTGACTCGGGCAAACTCTGCGACGCGAGCGATTCGGGATGGTGATAGAAGACTCCCGACCGCAGGTGATGCAGCGAATTGGTCGGGACCCAGTTCCCCTGCTGGTCCGTGTAGAACATGTCGCCGGCGAGGTTCGCCCCCAAGCCGCTGGGTGACCGCATCCCCGCAGCCATCGGGACCAACCGCCCGTCAGGACGAACCATCATCCCCCAACCTCGCCAACGGGCTTGGCGATACCCCAGCACCGGATCGGTCAACGCCCGCGTCAACTGATCGCCTGCCAAACCGAGTCCGATGTTGAGCGTCAGCCACAGGTTGCCGGCGCCGTCCCGCTTCGGCCCGTAAGCGTATTCGTGGTAGTGACCGGTCAGCCCCCAACCGGCGGCGAGCGTCCGGTATTCGTCCGCCGCGCCGTCGCCCGTGGTGTCGCGGAGCAGCGTCATTTCGGATCGTTGAACCGTCAACAGGCCGTCGCCCTGTTCCAACAACCCCATCGGGTCGTGAAGCGATGACGCGAACTTGCGAAATCGCAGGCCGCCGGTGTTAGGACTCGTGCCGGTGCCGGTGTTTCCGGTTGAGTCGGCCGCCGGGCCGGACGTTGCCTCGCTCCCTTCCAGTCCCTCCAAAATCCAGACTTCGCCCTTGCGGATCGCCACCGCCAACCGGCCATCAGCCAACGGCGCCAAACCGCTGATTTCCAAAACCGGCTCCGCTCCGACCGATCCCGCTTGCCCCGGCTTCCAGATTTCCGCTCGCGAATCGGTCGCCGCCCCCGCGACCGCGATCGATTCGATTCGGTAGGGAACGGTGTCAGCCGCCTGCACCCGCAGCCCTTGCGCCGCAACCGGCGACGTGGATCCGACCAGTCCCACCAGCAATCCGGCAGCCGCGATCCGCCATGCCCTGTTCGCCCCGTTCATTCGCGTCCCCATCGATAAACGACCTCCTGCGGTGCCGCGTCGTCCACCAAGCTCACGACCCAGGCTGACCCGCCGTCGAGCGGTTCGACCCGCGTGCGTCGAGCCAGTTCCCGCGACAACGTCACGACCAAGCCGGCTTCATTTCGCATCGAAACCTCGCCGGTCGATTCACCCGTTGACGCATCGGAATCAGCAACGACGTTTTCCAAGCGTTCACCTCGCAGCACGACGAGACGTAGGCGTTTGCGTTCAGTTTCGACGTCGCCCTCATCCGCCGCGTTGTCGACGGACAGAATTGACCGCGTTGACCTCGCTGACAATCGTCGACGCAATCCGGCATCGACGACACCAGCCCCGCCGCCTTCGCCGGCGCCGATCGGTTCGATCCGGTCCTCGATCCGCCACGGACCGATTTCGTAACCGAACGTCGGGACGCCGTGACGATCAAGCTGGTAACCGCCGAACCGCAATTCAGTCGCCGAATCATTTCCGAGCAACCAGGCGTCGGCGGTATCGATCTGAATCAACCGTTCTCCCAGCGGATCGGCGGGCGGGGCGCTGCGGATGAACCACGTCCCTTGGGCATCAAGAAACCTTCCGGTCCAAGCGTTCGCCAACCGCAACCGCTCGGCGTCCCAGGCGAAGTGAACCCCTTGCGGGAATCCGACGGCGATCGCGTGCGGCCCCGCGTCACGCATGAAGGTCCGCAACAGGATCGGCCGGTCGGTCGGCTTCAATTCGAAATCTTCACCCCGAGCCTGCTCGATCTTGTCCGGCAGCGGTTGCCGCTTCAAGTCGCCCAAGTATCCCCACATGGCGGCGATCTGCCGGCCGGCGTCACCGCCGAGCAACTCTCGATTCTGGCTGATCCCGTCCGGAAAAAAGGTCGGCATCCGCGTGCGTGGCTTCAGCCCCGCGGGGTGCAGCACGAAGTCGTGAAACCATTCGGGACGAACCCGGTCGGTGATCCCCGCCAAATCGATGCCGGTCACGCCCGCCAGCGACTCACCGCGAAACCGATGACACTGAACACACCCCGCGTCGATCATTTGACGCCCCGCGTCAAAATCCTTCAGGTCGTTTCGGCCCGGCCAACCCGCCGCTGCATTTGCCAGTCCCGGCGTATCATCGCCACCCGCGAATGAGGTTTCCCTTTCCCGTTGCACCTGTTCGAACAATTCGACCCACCGCTTCACTTCCGCCGCGTTGTACTTCGGCATCCGCGCGAGCAGATAGGGCCGGATGTCGCCGTTGCCGCTCAAAACGCGCCCGAACCAAGCCGCTTTCAACTTCCCTTCCACACCGGCCAACGGCGGCGGCAAGCGACCTTCGTCACCCAAGTCTTCGCTGCCGACCGTCGCGAAGTGGCCGCTGCGGTCCGGAGCGACGCCACCCAAGCCGTCTCGCGAGTGACAGGCATAGCAATTCGCTCGCAACATCCGCTCTGCCAACTTCCCCGCCGCCTCGCCGAATTGCCCATCGGCTGCACGCAGCTCACCCGCATTCGCTTCATCCGCTGCGGCTTGGCCCGATCCTTCCAGGTATTCAACCAAGCTGGCTACTTGCGCATCATCCAGCCGGTACCACGGCCGGTGTGGCCCGCCACTGGCTTCCCCTTCCGTCGCCGATCGCCAACAGGCCGACACAGAGTTGGGATCGAGCTGATCGAGCGGCGTGGCGTTACCACGCACGGCGGCACCCTCGGGCGTCGCATGACAGCTCACGCAGCCCAAGCGGGTGAAGTGACGTTTTCCGGCCGCGATTTGCTCGTCGTGCCGCGCCGCTTCAACGCCCGTCACATCAAAGTCGCTGAAGTCCGACACAGGGATCGAGGACGCGTCATCGCGACGCATCAGGTACATCGCCAAGTCGGCTGCCTCGACGACCGACAACTTCAGATTCGGCATCCTCAACCCCGGCCGGGTCGCTTCCGGGTTCAACAGGAATAACGCCAACGAACGGAGCGAATGTTTTTCTGCTGGCCGCCCCATCGGCTGCACCGGACCGGGCCGTGTGATCCCTCCCAACCCCAACTCTTCCAGCTCTTCCGGATCGAGCAACGCGAGTTGCGGATCGAGTCCCATCGAGCCGGCGACCGCTTCCGGTTCGTCCGGATCGACGGCGTGACAGGCGACGCAGCCGACGCGGTGAAACAGCGTCCGCCCACGATCGACGTCACCCAGTTCCCAAAATCGGTGCGGGACAGGCCGCGCCCCCGAGCCTTGGATGTCGGCGAGCGGTTGACGGAAACTGCCCAAGTACGCAGCCAGTGTCTCGGCGACCTCGAGACGCTCGGCCGGTTCCAGCCGACCGACCATGTCGGGCATCGTCGTGCCGGGGTGAACCGAAGCGGGATCGAGCAGAAAACGTCGCGCCCAATCGTCGGCGACGCGATTGCCCAACCCCTGCAAGTTCGGTCCAGACCGCGGCGTCAATTCCTGATCTTGGGTGGTGTGACATGCCGTGCAACTCAGTTCCGTCACCAACAACCGGCCCGCGACGGAAGCATCCAGTTCACCCGCACGCGCGAACCGATCGAATCCGGCGATCGCGGGCGGCGAAATTTCCGCGCCCGACGCCGCCACTTCTACTGCCCCGGACACGGTCACATCCGGCTCATCGGCAACCGCAGCCAATTCGGCACCGGAACTCGCCACCGCGAAAACCGCGAAAACCGCAGCTACCGTCGCCACGAACCGTCGCCAGCTGCTGGCGAAATCCCATCTGAAGTTCGGCATGTTTCCTCACCGCCCGCTCGCGGCAACCTCCTCCGCCCGACGCATCACCCGCAACACGTTTTCACCCATGATCTTGCGGATGGTCGCCTCGTCGTGGCCGCGATCGAGCAACCCCTGAGTGATCAGCGGGTAGGTGCTGACGTCTTCCAACTGATCGGGGAGCATCGTGACGCCGTCGAAATCGGAACCGATGCCGACATGGTCGGCGCCAGCATGCCGGACCAAATGGTCGATGTGGTCGAGCACGTCGTGGATCGTTCCGGCCTGCGCCGGATTCTGCCGCCGCCAACGACGGACCTCCGCGTCCGCCGCCTGCTCGTCTCCCGTTTCTTCGATCAACCGTTCGCGAAGGGCGGCCGACTCGGCGTCCCGTGCGGCCGATTCCGGCACGATGAACGACGAATAAAAATTGACCATGATCACCCCGCCGTTCGCCACGACCAGCGGCAGAACATCGTCGGGGACGTTCCGCGGGTGATCAGCGATCCCACGCGCGCTGCTGTGGGAGTAGATTACCGGCGCGGCGGTGACCCGCAACGCGTGCCGCATCGTGTCCGGCGAAACGTGCGACAGGTCGACCAGCATCCCCAGCCGATTCATTTCACGCACGATCTCTTCGCCGAACTCGCTCAATCCCCCATGGACCGCTCGGTCATTGGCGGCATCCGCCCAATCGAGCGTCACGTTGTGCGTCAACGTCATGTACCGTGCCCCCAACCGATGAAGTTGGCGGAGGACGTTGATCGAGTTTTCGATCGAATGCCCCCCTTCGACCCCGATCAACGACGCGATCTTCCCCTCGCCCCGGATTCGCTCCACGTCGTCCGCCGTCAACGCCAACTCGAACGTTTCCGGATAACGGTTCATCATCGCGAGCACGATCTCGATCTGCTCCAACGTCTGCGTCAACGCTTGCCCCTGGCGCATCGTTTCGCCCGGCACATAGACCGACCAAAATTGGGCCCCCACCCCGCCGGCACGCAACCGCGGGATGTCGGTTTGCAATTCGGGCTGAGGCTTCGAAATGTCGAGGTTGTCGAACGATCGCCCCGCCCGCTTGCGGACCTCCCACGGCAAATCGTTGTGGCCGTCGAACATCAACAACGACCGATGCAACTCCGCCGCCCGTTCCGTCATCACGATCGGGGCACGAATCGCCTCAACATCGGCCGCCACCGCATCCGCCAATTCGGGCTCGTCCCCGCCGCCGACGCCCGCAGGCAACAGCAGCACCAGCATCACGATCAACCGACCGAACGCCCAATGTCGGACGCTGCGAGAGATCCGTGACGGTTCAAACCCGCCCACGCCGAAAACTTCGTTCCGCTCGGGACACGGAAGGAAGTGGCTGAACATCGAGAGACTCCGGAACGACGGCCGACAGGTTGCAGCTTTCATTTCAGCACTGACCGAAGCAAACGCGACACGGGAACAACCAACTCGGCAACCGCAGGTGCCGCGGGGCTAGCCGAACTTACTGCCCGAGCTCACACGGGCACCCAAGCCTAACCCGGTCTCCGGGCAACCGCAAACCGCAGTGACCTTCCGCAGCCCCAGCCGCATCCGGCGATGCCCAGCCTGCCGCCGAGGTGGCTCCCAGCTTCCCGCGAGCGTCTGTTCCCAACGCCCCCAGGGCCTCCTGGCCTGCACCATCAGGGCCAACGCACACTAAACCCTTGGGATTCCAAGGACTTGCGCGAGGTAGTTT
>RECD01000207.1 GCA_007694185.1 Planctomycetaceae bacterium | reverse complement strand
AACCGGTCGAGCGACTTCTGAAACCGCCCGATTTTCCGAGCTTTCGCTTGCCTAAATTGCGCAGGCCTTCAGCTTAAATTTCCATGTCGCCAACCAAATCCTGTCTCGATCCCGTCGCCGGGATCCCGCCCGGGCTGCAGGTCGAGGAATTTTCCAATCTTTTCCCGCCCGATTCTCGGTTTCACGCCACTCGCCAGAAAACTCCTATCCAGCGCACTCAACCCAGCTTTCAGTCGGTGTACCGATCGCACCCCGCCGCGCTGAGTCCGGTACGAACTCGCGGCGAGCCCGCTCGGCCAATCCGGACCGCTCAACGCTCGGCGGCGATCGTTTCGGCGATCGTTTCGATGTGATCGCGAACCCGAGCGTAGGCGTTGAGCGCCGCCAGAAACGCGACGCTGACTTGGGGCGGTATTTCACCGCTGGACAGGTCCTCCAGGTGCGTCTTCCGCAAATTCTTGATTTCCACCTTGATCCGCTTGGTCAGGGCATCGGTCTCACGGAGCACGTTGCGATTGTTCTTGCCCAGGGCCAGATTGACCGCGTGCAGATAATCTGCGGTATGACGGTTCAATTCGCCAAGGTCGTGTCGTTGGCGGTCGGTGAAGCGAAACCCGTCCCGTCGCAGTTTGCGGTCGAACTTATCCAAACTCAACAGATAATCGCTCACCGATTCGTACTCGTCCGCCAAACTCAATTGCCGCCGGGCCTCGTCGGCGACCGAATGGGGCAGGGTATTCGCCAACAGGTTGGTAACGAACGCGGCGACCTCGTCCTGGACCGAATCGAAAACCTGTTCGCGATGCTTCAAACGATCCGCCAACGCCTTGTTGGGTTCCGTCTGGTCGCGGAGGTCATCGAGCCAATTCAACATCTTCTCACAACCGTCCCCCATCTTCTCGATCTCGTTGCGGGATTGCTGGATCGCCAACGCAGGCGTGTCCAACATCCGAATGTCGAGATCGGTCAGGTGCGGCTTTTCTTTAAAATCTTTCGCCGGCACGATGTGATCCAGCATCCGCACCAACAGCGGCACGAAAGGAAAAAACAAAATCGTGTTGACGATATTGAAAATGCTGTGGGTCGCCGCGATCGCCGCGGTGGTATTGGGGTACGTCATGCCGGCCGACGTTTCCGTCGGTTCGGTGACGTTGCCGCCGAGCAACCATTGGATGAAGCGGATGTAAAAGGCGAAGATCAGCGTGATCCAAAAGACGCCGATCAGGTTAAAAATGATGTGAAAGTAAGCCGCCCGGCGGGCCGCCGTCGTGGCACCCAAGGACGCGAAGAAGGCGGTAACCGTGGTGCCGACATTTTCCCCCAAGACGAGGGCCGCCGCCGTGGGATAAGAAATGACCCCTTGATACGCGAGTGAAATCGTGATCCCCAAGGTCGCTGAGGACGACTGCACGAACACGGTCAACAAACAGCCGACCATCGCGCACTTGAGTACACCCAAATAATTGTTCGCCTGGAACTGATGGAACCACTCTTCGAAGTTCGGGTTTTCCTTGATGATCGCACAGGCGTCTTTCATCAATTCCAAACCGAAAAAAACCATCCCGACACCCATCAACGCCATGCCCCAATACCGCCAGCGGTCCGACTTGGAGAACAGGAACACGAACGCCGAGACGCCGACCAACGGCAAGCCGTATTTGCCGATCTGCAGGACCAGGATCCAGCCCGTGATCGTCGTCCCGATGTTGGCCCCCATGATCACTCCGACTGCCTGCTGCAGCGTCATCAAGCCGCTGTTGACGAAGCCGACCGTCATCACCGTCGTGATCGAACTCGACTGGACGACACAGGTCACCAAGATCCCCATCATCAACGCCATCAGCCGGTTCTTGGTGACCACGCTGATCATCTTGCGCAGGCTGGCGCCGGCAACAGCCTGCATCCCGTCCGACATGCTCTTCATGCCCAACAGGAACAAACCGAGACCGCCGATAAACTCGCTAAAGAGCGAGATCAAGGCTGAAATTTCCAACGAGTCACCTGTGCCAATCGCGGGCAATGTGAAGATTTGATGAAGCCCGTTGGTTCACCGCAGCGTCGTTCTCATGACCGCCGGATTGTAACCCGTCAGAGGACTATTTCAACGCGGCCCAAGCGAGCCCGCGAATCCGCTCCATGGCGACGTGCCAGCAGCGGCGAATTCGGTTTTGCAAAAATTCGGGCCACGGTGTGCAGTCGCGGAGCCGACCGGCCGTGGGCTTTGCGCGGAAAAAGTGACATGCACAATGCCCGACAACAAACGAGGAGCCAGAGGCGTCGGGCCAACCCGGCCGCCGTCGTGGGTTTCGTCATCGGTCGCCACGAGGGGTTCCCCCGTATCGGGTGGTGGCCCGGGCGTCGAGCGGCAAACAGGCTTGTCCCAGGCCTCCCAGCCGCCCGTTCGGCGAGACTACCCGTCGGCCCAGCCACTCGCTAACTGCGTCCGCGTCCAGACTGCCCGACCCGCCGTTTTTGAACTTCCGAGTCGCAAACTTCGGAAAAATGCGGGAGCCAGGACCTGATTTAGCCCGTTTTGTTTTTCTGTCGGTTGCGGTAGACTCCGTGCCTGCGGGTATTCCCGGGTTCACCGTCCGCTCCGTTTCCACCTTACCGGGCGACAACGGGTGGACGGAGAATTTGCCTGTGTTAAGGTGCCGGATGCGGCCACCGGGCGACTTTCCGGCGGTTTGCTCCGGCATGCGACTGGCAAGCGGGCATCCGATCGCCTGTGGACGGAGTACCGATCGCAACGTAGCTCAGCAGTGCGTTCACCTTCGCGAAATAGGGAAAAAACAAGTACGAGGGCGTAGCTCAGTCGGTAGAGCAACGGACTTTTAATCCGTTGGTCCTGGGTTCGAGTCCCAGCGCCCTCACTTTTGCGACCACCACTCCCGGCCGAACTCGGCAGGGAGTGGTTGATGTCTCGGGCTTGCGGCCGGTCGGTCGCCGTTCGACTACGGACCGATGCCGCCAACCGGACAGTCGGTTCAGTTCGCAACCGGCCTGCACCTCGACTCCCCCCCGTCGACAGCATCCGCCTGAGTGGACGGCATCCCACATGCCGCTGGGGCTCGCCCCTGGCGATCAAGCAGCATTTGACCGCCACGTTGTGGCCTCTCGGCCGAATCGCCGGACAGCCCTCGCAGCAAGGCGCTGCGGATCTAGGCTGGCGATCGGATCGGATCGGGAACTTGTCCTGAATAGCGGCAAGCCTCGCGATTTCGAGTACGCCTCCGATTTCGGCAACTTCAACCCGCCCTGATCAGGCCGCAGCGGGGCACTACCGGGTCATTTCAATTTGGAACTTGGCAATCACGGGACGCATCTATCGTCGCAAATCAGATGGCTGCTCCACTCGCCAGACCGAAGTCGCCATTTCCGCCAGTTTTCCCTGACGTTGATTCAGGCGTGCGGGTGTCCATTCGTCATTCTCTTCTGCCAATGAACGCGTCAGCAGCATGCTACTCGATTGAAGCACAGACCGCTTCGAAAGGAACGGCTGGTTACCAATACCTTTGTTTTTGTCGCTTCCAGCATCACCATGTTGCCGAGCCGAAAAATGGACATTTCTAAGTCCCGATCTTCAAACTGTTCCCAACCCTCGATCGGGGCTTGCGGCAGCACGTGTTCGATGGTGTAGGCCGGAGATTCCGCGTCGAACTCGACGCCCCCGCCTGCTTCTCCAATTTGCGAAGGATGTATCGCACAATTTTCGCGTTTCGGGATTGCGTACTTTTGATCGACTTGTCTGCAAAATCTTGGCGAAACGCTGAGCCGCTCGGATAGATGCTCTTCATCGACTCCAAAACGTCACGCAATCGCGGCGACGCTTCCTTCTGAACCAGCATCGCGGCTTGGTGGTACACGCGTTCTTGTTCACCCGTATGTTGACTGCCGATCACGTTATAACGAAACGCGATCACCGTCGTCGCGCGGAGCAGGCCGCCGAAGTCTTCTTCGCCGAGCTTTCGGCGCGCGGCCATCAACATGGGATAGGGCTGCCGGACCGAGAACATCCTCAGTTCTCTGGCATGCATTCTCCAGTCCGGTTGCCATGCGGACGCGTCGGGTTGTGTTAACGCCAGGTAGGTGTCAATGTCATCATCCATGGCTCCCAAGAGATTAAAAACATCAGCGGGTTCTTGGATGCGACTGCGTACCGTCTTGAAGAGGTCCGATTGCCTCGCGAACGGATGGCGACTGTTCCAATGCACTCGGAGAAAATCGGGCAAGCTCTCACCTCCCAGTCGTCCGACCATCGATTCCCACTGCCGCCGCAGCTCCGCCAGATGTGATCCCGGAGTTTCACCTCGATCTAGCACCGAGAAGAGCCAAATTTACACGCGTCGGACGTTGGCAATGGCCTGTTGCCGGCTTTTAGCGACAAGGCTGTTTTGGATGGACGTGACGGGTACCGCGCCGGGACGGGGGTGGTTGGGAGCGAAATCAGCTTAGGCGTAGAGCGGCGAACCTGCTGGGATTCATGGCTCGAGAAATCCGTTTTGCCTCGACCAGCGCATAGCTTGAATGGAGGGTGCGTGTCTGGTTCATCGCCAGATTCACGTATGCCGCAGTCGTGACACTTCGGGCGATGCAATCGCGTGAACGAAGGGGGCGAGCCTGACCGTGGACCAAGGGTCGGCGGTCACGCGATCGAACGGTTCAGCCGAGGTGGGTTGCCGGAGGAACGGGCGCAGACAATCAGCGCCGACCATGCGGTGTGGGCTGCGGCCGTGTAAGGCGACGGACGGCACGGTCTTGTGCCAAAGAGCTTTCGGGAACACCGAAAGCGGAGCGGACAGGATTCGAACCTGCGGAACCGGTTTCCCAGTTCACCGATTTAGCAAACCGGCGCTTTCGACCACTCAGCCACCGCTCCTCTACCCGGTTGCGACCCTGCGGGGCCGGTCGAGCGAGCTAGATTCTGGCCGAAGATCGCGTGACTGGCAACCCAGGAATGGGCATGAATGCCCCTCGAGAAGACGATTTTTCCCAAGCCCGAGCGTTTCGCTGCCCGACATTCGCTGCCGCACCCGGGCAAGGGGACTTCTGGTCGAAGGGAGCCGTTCCGTCTTGCCAAGGGGTGCGCCCCGTGGACACAATGACAAAAGAGTCTTCGTAACCGCTCCCATCCGACCCGACCGAGATCGTGACTTCATCCTGGAAAGCCTCGATCGATTTCGCCGCCGTGTCTGATGTGGGGATGCGTCGTTCCAACAATCAGGATGCCCACGCCGCCATTCCGGCTGACTCGGAAGAGCGACTGCGTTCACGAGGGCATCTGTTCTTGGTTGCCGACGGGATGGGCGCCCACGCGGCGGGAGAGTTGGCCAGCCGCATCGCTTCGGAACGGGTGCCGCTCTATTACCTGCGGCAATCCGGGTGCGAGGCGATCGAAGCGCTGCGCGACTCGGTGGAGCGGGCGAACCGAGACATCCATCAGTCGGGGCAACAGAACCGTGAGTTCCACAACATGGGAACGACGGTCAGCACGTTGGCGATCTTGCCCGAAGGGGCGATCGTGGCTCACGTCGGCGATAGTCGGGTCTACCGACTGCGGGGTGGCCGCTTGGAGCAGTTGACGTTCGACCACAGTTTGGTTTGGGAAATGCAGGCGTCCGGCCAGATCAAGCCGGACAGCCAATTGTCGGGCTCGATCCCGAAGAACATCATCACCCGCTCGTTGGGCCCGGCGCCGGCGGTCGAGGTCGATGTGGAGGGGCCCTTTGCGATCCTTCCCGGCGACCGCTTTCTGCTTTGCAGCGACGGGTTGACCGGCCAGATCGACGACGCCGAGATCGGACCGCTGTTGGCCGTACTCACGCCCGACGTCGCGGCACAAGTGCTGGTCGACTTGGCAAACCTCCGCGGCGGTCCCGACAACATCACGGTGATCGTGGTCGACGTCGGAGAACACCGCAAACCGGACCCACCCCCCCCGGTTCCCAAAGCGACCATCCCGCGGGAATCCTTGGGCCTGGCCACCGCCGCCGCCGTCGGGTTAGCGGTCGCCATCTGGCTGGGCTTGAGCGAGCAGTGGCCGACGATGTCCGTCGTTCTGCTGGTAAGCTTGATCGCCGCCGTGTTCGCGTACCCTGGGTTCTTCCCGGCGGGCAAACCCAAGTCGGCATCCTCCGCGACACGGTCGCTGTTGCGGGGCGACAGCCAAGCGGAATCGTCAGGCCCGCGACGTTCACCGCCCTACCGTAGCACCCGCGCCAAACCGACCGGCGAGCTGCTAAAACAACTCGACCAAGTGCTCGTCGCCTTGCGGGAAGCGGCCCTGGAACGTCGCTGGAAGATCGATTGGGGCCGTGTCGACTCGATCCTGGCCGGCGATCAAGAACTGCGAAAACGGGGTCAACTTGCCGACGTCGTCCGATTGCAGGCCGGGGCCATCGTCGAAACGATGTCCCAGCTTCGTCATCAGCAGCCGGACAACAACACGACGGTGCTGGGGTGATCTGTCCTGCGACCCGCCACGGGGCGGCTTTGCCCTCCCACTTGGCCTTCGCATTCATTGCTCCTTCGTTTTTTCGACCCGTGCATTTCCTCGACTCGTGCATCGCATACGGAACCGGATCATGACCACTGATCGACCGCTTTCAACCTTTCGCCGCCGATCGTCGGTGTTGCCTTGGCTGTTGATAGCCTGCCTGGCAGTGGGCTGGTGCGGGGGCTGTCGCCCCGCGGCGAAGGAGCCGCAGCCGCAGCCGCAACCCGAAGCAGCGGACAACGGGACCAGCGCTGCGGAGCCGACCGCTGAGCCCGCCGACACCGCTGTCAACCCTGACCTGCCGACGCCTGCCGAAACACCTGCCGTCGGCGATAGCCCGATGCCGGCTGAATCCGCGTCGGTCCCGGTGCCGACGGAAACGCCGCCGTCGACCGAGGCCGCTTCCTCACCCGCGTCGGAGGCGTCCATCGCGGCCGCAGCACCGGCGGGCGAAACGCCCGACTCCTGGAGCAGTTGGCCGTCACCTCAATTGGCGATCGTGGTGACCGGGAATCAGTTCGGCTACATCGAACCTTGCGGCTGCACCGGCCTGGATAACCAAAAGGGCGGATTGGCTCGCCGCATGACTTTCATCGACCAGCTTCGGGATGCCGAGTGGTCGGTGTTGCCGATCGATGCCGGCAACCAAGTCCGTCGGTTCGGACGACAGGCCGAAATCAAGTTCCAGACCACCGCCGATGGATTGCAACAGATGGGCTACGGCGCCGTCGGGTTTGGGCCCAACGACTTGCGATTGGGCGTGGGCGAATTGGTCGCCGTCGCGGCGTCCGATGACCCGGAACAGGGGATGTTCGTTTCCGCCAACGTGACGCTGATCGACCCGTCGCTCACCGCGCAACACAAGCTGATCGAACAGGGCGGCCGGAAGGTCGGGATCACCTCGGTGATCGATCCGGCGGCATTGGAGGGCGAACCGGGTGGCGAGATCGAGGTCGCCGAAGTCGTGCCTTCGATCACGGCAGCACTTGCCGAGATGAGCCGCCAAGAGACCGACTTCCGTGTGCTGCTGTTTTATGGGGAAGAGGCGGCGGCGATCGAGGCGGTTCGTCAGGTGCCCGGTTTTGATCTGCTCGTGGTCGCCGGCGGTTTCGGCGAACCGACTTACCGTCCCCAAGCGATCGAGGGCTCGGCGACCCGCTGGATCGTCACCGGAAACAAAGGGATGTATGCCGGCATCATCGGGCTCTATCCCGACGAACCGTTCCGATACGCTCGCGTCGCGATGACTCACGATTTCGAAGACGCCGCTCCGATGCGTCAATTGATGGCGACCTACCAAAACCAACTCGAAGCGATCGGCTTGGCGGGGCTGGGACTTCGCCCCATCGCGCATCCCAGCGGCGACCGGTTCGTCGGATCCCAAGCCTGCGGCGATTGCCACACCACCGCCTACGCGATCTGGGAGGGGACGCCCCACTTCCTGGCGACCGATCACATCGTCCAACCGGGTGAACGGGGCGACGTGCCGCGACACTTCGATCCCGAATGTCTCAGTTGCCACGTTACCGGCTGGAACCCTCAGAACTACTATCCGTACGAGTCGGGTTACCTGTCATTGGCTGCTGACACGCACCTGAGTGGCAACGGTTGCGAGAACTGCCACGGCCCCGGAGCCAAACATGTCGCGGCGGAGCAGGAAGGTTCCCAGGTCGCTCAGGACCAGCGGGACCTGCTGCGGATGGCGATGCGGTTGCCGTTGGACAAAGCCAAAGACCAATGCCTGCAGTGCCACGATCTCGACAACAGCCCTGATTTCCACAAGGACGGGGCGTTCGATGACTATTGGGCAGAGGTCGAACATTACGGACTGGACTGAGCCGCGGCGTCGGGCTCGTCCCGGTGGTACGGTTCCAGGTGAACCAGGACGTCCTTGACGAGGGCGAAGCCGGCGATCAGGCGGTTTTTCACCTCGTGACTGATCCGATGACCGGCATCGACCGACATCTCCGGGTCGACCTGGATATGGATGTCGACGAGGTACTCGATGCCGGTCTTGCGGACCCACAACTTCTCGACCGCCAAGACGCCGACCACGGCTTCAGATTCCCGCCGGATCCGACCGACCAGGTCGCCGTCCGCTTGGGGGTCCAGCAATTCGCCGGTCGATTGTTTCAGCAGCTGGCTGCCTGACCAGAGGATGGCGACGGCGACACAGAGGGCCGCGGCGGAATCGGCCCAGCCGTAACTGGGTCCCGCGTACCGAACGACCCCCAGTCCGATCAGCACCGCTAGCGACGTCAGCGCGTCGCAGCGATGATCCCAGGCGCTGGCGAGCATCGCCGTCGAGCCGGTCAGTCGTCCGACGCGGCGGTTGTACGCATACAGGGCCTCTTTCAAGATCACGTTGGCGGCAGCGATCCACAAGGTCCACACCGGCGGTATCGGACGGGTGACCGCAAACCTTTGCGAGGCCTCGATCCCGACGTACAAACCGGTGACGAGTATCAACACCGCGATGTAGGCCCCGGCGACGGCTTCGACCCGGGTGTGGCCGTAAGGATGTTCGTCATCGGCGGGCGTCTGGGCGTACCATAACGCCCCCAGCGTGACGACCGACGAGAGCGAATCGCCGAGCGAGTTGATGGCGTCGGAGACCAGCGCGAACGAACCACCGACCAGTCCGGCGATCAACTTGGTCACACCCAAAGAGAAGTTCGCGACCAAGCCGACAAGGGTCGCGCGGGCGGCGCGGGTGTACAGCGGCTTTGGTGAGGCGATGCCGTCGATCAGGCTCGCTTCGTCGGTGAGTTTCATCGTCGGTCTCATCCCGTCAGGTCGAATCGTCCACGATGCCCGGCCGATAGCTCATCGACTGCCGGGCTAGCCCTAGGCAGATTCGGACAACTCGAGCGATTTGCGAAGCTCCGCTTCGAAGACCGGTGACCAGGCCTCGATCGGCAGGGCCGGACCGACGCCTGGCCGGACTTTGATTTGCGGTGGCGGCAGCGGCATGTCGGATTTGCCGATCCGTAATTTCGGCGAATGGCTCTCGCGGGCGACCCCGAAAGCGTCACACAGGACGGCGACCAGATCGACGAATTGCTGCTTGGCCGCCTGCTGCTCGACCAACGAGGTCGTTTTGCCCCCGGCCCAGATCGAGGCCGCGGCCGTCAAGCCGCCGGCGGCCAACAGTTCGGACACCGATGCCGAGGCCAACACCATCGCCCCCATGTCCAATGGCAACATCAGGACCGCCGAAAACGAGGTCAGCATGACGACCAGCGGGATCGTGGTCAGTTTTCCCTTCTCGAACCAAGAGACCTTAGCCCACAGGTCACGACAAGCCCGCTCGAGTTCGTACGGGTCGAACGCCGTGAAGTCATCCCGTTCGTAACGATGAATCGCCGCCTGGCAGGCCTCGTCCCAGGGGGCCGATTCGTCCCAATGGGCGATCGGGTGAGCGTCGGCATGACGGCGGATGAGCGTCTTGAGTTTTTCGGGCGTCATCAGGCTGCCATACTCGCCGCGGCGAAATTGGCCACGGAGCGTTTCCGCCTTGTCCTCCAACGCTCGCGTCGGCAGCCACTTGCGAAACCAATCGCCCGCGCCCCCGACAACCCGCCGGTACTTGTTGTTCAAGCCGACGCTCCAGCGGGCGTACCACGGCGCGGTTTCGGCGAAGGCCGCCGTCAGCTGATCGACGATCCGTTGGTTCTGATGCAACCGCAAACGTTCGATCTCGCCACCGTCACCCCGCTGGGCGAAGACCTCCAACGCGACACCGGTCAGACAGGCTCGGGCTTCACGCTGACGCTGCTGCTGCGCAGCGAGTTCTTCGAGGATGCGGACACGGCCACGATCCCAGACCGCCACCCGGAGGTTGGCTTCCAACGCCGCCCGAAACCGTTCGAACAGCTCACCCCGATCAAGCCGCTTGGGCAACGACGCCAACAGCCGTTCGCCGGAACATTGGACGGGCGGGTTGTCATCCGGATTTTCCGAGACCGCGAAAAAGATCGGTAACGGGTCCTTCGGGTCCATCCGCGGGGCGACGGAATCGTGCAGTTTCCGCGGTATGAAGGGGGCGTTGCCGGGGACGTCAAAGTCGTAGGCCACGTAGATCGATTCGACTTGATGTTGATGCATCAGCGGCCGAAACGTCTGACAGACTTGGTGGGGCAACTGTTCACGGGAACGGACTTTGTTCACCGCCAACATCCGGGGGACCCCGGGCATCAATTCCTCCGCGATCCGCAGCAGTTCGCCCAGTGTCATGTCGCGGCACTGTTCGGACGAAGCGACGACCAGGAACGCCGAGCAGAGGGTCGCGGCGCGGCCCAACAAACGCCGACGGTCGGCGGGCGAACCGAGCCCCAGCGTCTCATCGGAAACGATGTCGGGACAATCGAGCAGACCGACCCCCGCCTGGTCCAACGCCGGGTCGGTCGCGACCAACGGGATCGATAGCGATTTGGGTCCGCCGTCGCAGTTGCCATATTGCCGATGCGCCCCCTCAGGCGTCTCGGCCAACAGCTCGGGCACGTTGCCCAAGGCCTCACCGAGCCGCGCCAGCAACAGGTCCCACAGCCAAGGGTCTTTGCGCCACAATTCGGGCAACCACAACACGAAGCGATGGGTCCCCTGCGCGTTGCCGACGCCACGCAGCGTGCGGGCCCGCCCCGTGGGGCTGAGGAAGCTCGAAACCAGGCTGGTCTTGCCGCTGTTGAGCATCCCCGCGATGGCGATCACCGGATGCTTGACCAGTTCCGCCGCACCATGCCAGGCATGGCCGGCCGCGATCACCGCCTCCGCCGCCTCCGGTTCGACCCGGCGAAGGGTCGTCAGAAAGCTTTCCGACCCGTCATCCGGAAAGCTTCGGCGGACCGCCGCCCGCTCGTCGGTCGCTTCCAACAGGGCTAACAATCGCCGCCAATCGGGCGGTTCCGGACCTGCCGAGGATTTCTTGAGACCGAACATGGACGCCCTAGCGAAACCGGTATTCGGGATTCGCCGGATCAAAATCCGACTCGGTCAGTCCCACGTTGGTTCGGATATCGAGGTAAGTGTACGATTCTAGCAGCGGTGCGTCCTCGTCGGAAACCGGCTCCGACGCAGACCGGTCCGCAGTCGGCCAACCCCAGGCGGAGTACCGGATCGGCATCCCCGCTGCGGAATCGAACCAGATCTCGACGCGGGAAAAATCGTCCGGTTGACCCGACGGCTGTCGCCGCCGCACTTCGATCAGGTCGCACTGCACGCCGTTCAGTTCCGCCCCTGGAGTGAGGGTGACTTGGACATCGGGGTTGTCGAGATCGCGACGCCCACGCTCGATCAGTTTTTCGAGCAGGTTCGTCATCCCGATGTCGTAGATCGGGTATCGCTGCCCTTGCATCGCGATCATGCCGGTCGGATCGAGCCGGACGGACATCAGACCGAGCAGCCCGGCTTCGTGAGCCACAAGCTTGCCGTCGTTCTGATCTTCCGCCCAAATCACCTCCCGACCGGCAACCTTGTCCGGGCTTTCAAACCGCAGGTAGACCCGCAGCGGGAACGTTTCCCCGGGTGCATCCCGGCGGTGCGGGCACTGCAATTTCAGTGCGATCCGCTGGGCTTCACCCAAAGAGCCTCGCACCGATTCCTGTTTGACGAGTGTCGCGGTGTAGTCATCCACGTTCGCGCGAAATCGCTCGAGCGCTTCCTCGGCGATCTCGAGCACTTCTGCCATCGTCAGCGAGGCCGGTTGACCATCGACCGGATCGCCTCTGTCGACCCGTAACCCGTCACCGGCCCCCGTTTCCCGCCCACCGTTGAGTCGGGAACCGAGCAGAAATCCGCCCATCAAACCTAAACAGAGGCCGAGGGCAAACCACCAAGCCGTCCGACGCCCTCGCCTGGTGGGAATTTCGGCTGCCATGGATGCGTTCAGAACCCACCCTGCTGCACTTGCCGCAGCTGGGCATTCTGCATTTCACGGATACCGACACCGATCAACCGAAGCAAGCCCTCGCCGATTTCGAGCGAGGAGGCCTGCCCGTTGGGGATCGACGTCGTGGAGGCCTGGATGAAATCGTGTTCGCTTGCCAAGGCGACCGCATCGAGCATCGTGGCGACCTGGTCGTAAGACCGGATCGATTGCGACAATCGCAGCAACGGCAAGACGCGGATCCGCATTTGGCCCAGCGGCCGGTCTGCCAAATCGCCTTCATCGGCCCCCGCGGTGTCGATCAGACGCTTCATCATGGCCGGCGATTCCTTCCCGACCCCGAAGTAGGCCGATTGCGGGCCGGTGCCGAGGTGGATCACGATTTGCGGACCCATGAGATCGCTGGCCTGTTTCGGCATATTCGGAATGTCGATCGTGATCGAGTGCATCGCCACGTCTTTGTAGGTCGACTCGTTGAAGCGAAACACGGGTGGGTTGGGGATTTGACGCAACTTCGTGTCGAGCTTCTGCAGCCAATCGGCGAACGCTTCGCCGCTGTACAGGAAGCCGCCACCGGCCAACCGGAAGACGCCATCGTCCGCGACCACGGCCAACCCAACGTCACTCTTGCCTTCCTTCATCGTTTTGGAGGCGATCTCCAGCAGGCCCTCGAGCAATTCCTCGATTTCGGCCTTCACGTCCTCACCGATTTGGTCCTGGTCGTCCAGCAGTTGAGCGATACTCTCCATCGCCGTGTCGAGGCTGGAATCGAACATCTCCGCCGTCTCGGGAGCGATCGAGGAGGCGGCGTGGTAACGGATCGCCGAATTGGCTCGCAAGACGGCCGACAAGGCAGAGGGAATCGCCTTCTGGCCCGAATAGAGCGAAGCCAGCGAACTGCCCGGCGTGGCGGTGAACGCCGTGTCGATGTTGATCAGACGCTTCGCCGGGTTGATGTTCAGCCCGAATAGCACCCGGTCGGTTTCTAGGATCAGCGATTTGAACTGCTCCAATTGGCTCATGCCCAATTGCAGCGACTGGGGATCCGCGCCCGGTTGGCTTTCCAGGAATTGTTCTAAACCCTGACGCAACTGGTCGGCGTAGGTTTCCCGAACGTTCATCGGGATTTGCGACGCGTTCAACCGGACCGCGATGTCGTACTTGTCACCCATCCCCTGAATCGTGGCATCGGGGTCGGCAGGCACCTGATCGAGCATGTCACGGTCGCTGGCGACCGCCGCCCACGTGCCGACCTGGCGGATGTAGACGAGGTTATTGCCAGCCGCGATCACCAGGGTTCCGTCGTCCAGTTTGTCAGCCGGACCGATATTCCCTTCGTTCCGCTTGAGCATCATTTCCACGTCGGTCGTGGGGACCAAACCGATCGGCGCGGGAACGCCGTCGATCACCGGCACCATGACGGCGACCGGACGGGACGTATCAAGCCCCTGGCTGAAGGTGGCCGCCATCATCGAGAAAATGCCACCGAATTGAGGTTGTCCGACGACACCGGTCACGTAATCGACGTCGGCGATCAGCTTGTTCAGCGATGCGACGGTGACCACCACGACCGGTTCCCTGTCGGCGCCGGGCACAGAGCCATCTTGGGCACGAAGCGGCTGAGCGACCGACGCCATCCACGTCACGCCGACCAACAAGATTCCGAATACTGCCGCCAGTCGCGGACGAAAAGGTAACGAAAAGCGATGCATGGTGAACAGATCCTTAAAGGTGCGGCACGAGATGGGCGAGTCAACGACTCATCGCAACCGCTAAAGTTTAGCCACGAAACAGACATCCCGACAAGCAATCGGACCGACAAAGTCGCCCCAAAACGCCGAAATCTGATTCATTTCTAGCTGCCTTGCTAGCAAAGTCAGTCCCCCAACCAACGTCCCAGCGACTCGTGAACCGATTCGCCTTCGATCGATTGGTGGGCCTCCAGTAAGTCGGCGACCTCCGCGATCACCTGCCAAAACGCCTGCCGCTCGGCCAAAGCACGGAGTTGCCAAACGGTCGTTTCGATCAGCCGCTCGATGCGGCCCGGCGACGGGACCAAGCGATCCGCCAATTCGACCGCCAATTGCCAGTCGGCGGCCCAGGGCGACCAGCGGTCCAATGGCCGCTCGACGCCCTCGTGGATCATTTCGCAAACCGGTCCGGCAAGCACGGCCATCAATTCTCGCAAGGCCAATTCCTGTGGCGTGCTGCCGCGGTGGTGCCAGCGGATCGCGGCGTCGCCATCCCGTCTCGGCCCGTCGTCCGGGTCGGGTTCCAACGTCACGAACAGCACTTCGGCGCCCAGCCAAGCGGCGACCACCGCGTGCCCGGCTTCGTGGTAGGCCAACGACGTCATCCCGTCCGCGTCCGGGCCCGCCATCAGGCGAGCGGCCTCAGATCGGCATGGGCGACCCGGAACGATTTGGTTTCGCCTTGATCGAACCGGACTTTGGCGATGCACTTGGAGCCCCGACCGCTGAGGCTGAGGATCTCGCCGTCGCCGTGTCGCGGGTGATGGACCGCCATGCCCGCCCGAAGTTGATCGGCGGAACCCGACCAGCCGCCCGGTTGAGAGTCGGTCGAGCGAGCCAACAATTGGGCGGCGGTCAGGACGGGTGCGATCGGCGTCGGGATGGCCCGCTTCGGAGCGGGCGGGGTGGCAGCCGGTTCGTCCTGCCAGGGGTCGTCCGCCGCGTCCTCATCGACGTCCATGTCCCACGATTCGGGGTAGGGGTCGTCTTCAAAGAATTCGTCCGCACTCGCCGCTTCGACCTGCTTCAGTTCTCCGCGGGGCAACTCCATCAAGAAGGGGCTGGCGACGGCGGGGCGATAATCGCCGTGGGTGCTGCGGCATTGGCAGTAGCTCAATTGAAGCCGCTGGCGAGCCCGGGTGATGCCGACGAACAACAACCGTCGCTCCTCCTCGATCTGGTCTTCGCTCTCGCGGCTGCGGCTGTGAGGCAACAAGTTGTCTTCGACGCCGATCACGTAGACCCGGGGGAACTCGAGTCCCTTGGAGGCATGCAGCGTCATCAGCGTGACCCGATCGTCATCGTCCTCCCAACCGTCGGTGCTGGAGACCAGTGCGATCTGTTCGAGAAACTCATCGAGCGACCCGTCGTCGGGATGCTGGCGATCGTACTCGGCCGCCGCCGTGACCAATTCGTCCACGTTCGCCAATCGGTCGTTGTCCTGTTCGTCGTCGCCGGATTGTTCCAAATGCGCCCGGTACGCGGTCTCGTCCAGCAGGAATTCGATCAGGTCTTCGACGGCCGCGGTCGCTTTGACGCACAACGAATCGTAGAGGGCGACGAACTTGGCGACTTGAGTTGCCGACCGCTTGGGGATCGATTCGATCAGCCCCGCCGACCGGGCCACCTCCAACAGCGGTAGCTGGTGGTGGTCCGCCGCCTGACGCAGCCGCTTGATCGTCGTCGCCCCGATCCCACGGGCCGGGACGTTGATGACCCGCTCCAAGGCGACGTCGTTGGCGGGATTGTTGATCAGATGCAGGTAGGCCAAGACGTCCTTGATTTCCTTCCGCTGGTAGAACTCGACGCCGTTGACGATCTGGTAGGGCAGGCCGCAACGACGCATCGCGTGCTCGAGCGCCCGGGTCAGCGAGTTCATCCGGAAGAAGACGGCGCAGTCGCGGGGGCGAGCCTCCCCATTCGATACGGCGTGTGCGATCTGGTCGGCGATGTCGTCCGCTTCGGACCGCCCGTCGGCATAGCACTTCAGCACCACCGGTTCCCCTTCGGGATTGTCGGTGAAGAGTTCCTTGTGCTTTCGCCGACGGTTGTGGCGGATCAGCTCATCGGCCACCCGCAGGATGTTGGGGGTGCTGCGGTAGTTCTGTTCCAGCCGGACGGTCTTGACCTTGGGGTAATCCTTCTCGAAGTCGAGGATGTTGTTCAAATCGGCCCCCCGCCAACCGTAGATCGATTGGTCCGGGTCGCCGGTCACCGACAGGTTGGGATGGTCGATCGACAGCGCCCGGACGATCGCGTATTGGGCCAAATTGGTGTCTTGGTATTCGTCGACCAGGATGTACCGGTAGCGGGCATCGAGTTCCCCCCGCAATTCGGGGTTTTCTCGGAGCAGCATCGCGGTGTGCAGCAGCAGGTCGTCGAAGTCGACCGCGTTGGCGGTGATCAGCAATCGCTGATAGACGGGGTAGACTTGCGCCGCCACACGTTCGTTGTGCCGCACCTGCATCTGACTCATCATCTCCGCCGTCACCAGCCGGTTTTTTGCCTTGCTGATCACGGCGGAAATCGCGTCCGGCGAGGTGTGCGACAGCGTCACGCCGGCCAGGTCACAGGCGCGCTTGATCGCCGCCTTGGAGTCGTTCATGTCGTAGATCGAGTAGTTTTCTTGGAGCCCCGTCAGCGATGCGTAGCGCCGCAACAGCCGCGCGCAAAAGCGGTGGAACGTCCCCATGAAAACGGCCTGGCCGGGGGCGAGCGTTTCGACCCGCGAACGCATCTCCTCGGCCGCCTTGTTGGTGAAGGTCAGCGCGACGATCTGCCATGCCGGGATGCCGCGACGGAGCAGGTTGGCGATCCGGTGCGTGACGACGCGAGTTTTGCCGCTGCCCGGTCCGGCCAACATCAACAGCGGGCCATCGATGTGATTGACCGCTTGCCGCTGCGGCTCGGTCAGTCCGCTCAACAGGTCGTCCATGATTCGTGCCAATGCCGGTGACAGGTCGAAAGTCAGGAACGAGTCCCGCACGGTCAGCGAAACGTCGTCCCCTATTGGTTAACGCCGGTTAACGTACTCAAGTTACCAAACCGGCATCGGCCGACCTACCCTCACGCAGACGGAAATCCGCATGCCGAAGATCGCAGCCGCCGGCCGAGTCGACCGCCGCCGCGCGGGGTACACAGGTCGCGATGTCGAGCGGCTTATCACCGGCCCGCGAGCGGGATTTCCAATTGCGAAGGGACCGGTTCGACGGCGGCCTGATGGCTTTCTGCGGCCGCTTTCAATTCGGCGATCACCTCCGGATACCGCTCCGCCACGTTCCACTTTTCCGACGGGTCGACGTCGAGTTGGAACAACAGCGGCGGGTCGTGGACTTGCGGTTGCGTGTTGCCGACGTAGGAACCTTGGGTGACGAAGTGGGCTTTCCAAGGTCCCTTGCGGATCGCCATCAGCCGGGTGCCGCGGTAGAAGAGCACCTCCGCTCGCGGGCTGGGGGCTTCGCCACGAAGCAGCCCCGTCAGGTCGTGGCCGTCGAGCACCCGATCCGTCGGCAGTTCGCCGCCGGCCATCCGGATGCTGGTGGGCAGGATGTCCATCGTGGTCGCCAGACCGAGCTCGGTGCGACCGGCGGGGATCGTGCCGGGCCACCAAGCGATGCCCGGGACCCGCATGCCGCCATCCCAGGTCATGCCCTTCCCTTCGCGGAGCAGGCCCGCCGAGCCGCCGTGGCTATCGAAGGACAGCCACGGGCCGTTGTCGCTGGTGAACCAGACGATCGTCTGCTGATCGAGTTCCAGCTCGCGGAGCGTTTCGAGGACCTGACCGACACTCCAATCGATCTCTTCGATCACGTCGCCATAGAGCCCCCTTGCGCTCTTGTCCGCGAATTCGGCGGAACGGAACAACGGCACGTGCGGCAGGCTGTGCGGCAGGTAGAGGAAGAACGGTCGCTCACGGTTTTTGCGGATGAAGCCGACCGCTTCTTCGGTGTAACGACGCGTGATCGTCGTCTGGTCAGCCGGTCGCTCGATAATCTCCTCGTCCCGCATCAGCGGCACGTTCCAGTATCGCACCTCCGGGTTCCAGAACGCTTCCCTACCCGCCGGGGCGTCGTTCACCCGGTCCATGTCGTTGGAATAAGGGATGCCGAAATACTGGTCGAAACCGTGCCTGGTCGGCAAAAACGGCGGCAGATGCCCGAGGTGCCACTTGCCGATGCAGGCCGTCGCGTAGCCCCGATCGCGGAGCGCTGCGGCGATCGTGATTTCGGAGGCGGGAAGCCCGCCGCCGGAATTGGGAAACAGCACCCGCCGCTGGTCGCTGCACATGCCGCTGCGGATCGGTAGCCGCCCGGTCAACAGCGCCGCCCGGCTGGGGGTGCAAACCGACGAGGCGGAATAGAACTGCGTCAACCGCACACCCTCGGCGGCCATCCGGTCGAGGTGCGGCGTGCGGATGGTGGGGTGCCCGTAGCAGCCCAGGTCACCGTAGCCGAGGTCATCGGCGAAGATCACCACGACGTTCGGTCCGCGGGCAAGCGCCGGGGCGTTCGGCAGGATCAGGCAAGCGGCGCTGAGCCAGCCGACCAACGCGAACAGCGGCCAGGTCGCGAGCGGCCCTCGGGGCGATGGTCCGCACTCGGCGAATTCGTTTCGTTCTCGCATGATGAGTACCTCGGAAAAGTGGGAGGAGCGGTTGGGTGGGCGAGCTCGCCAGATCAACCCCGTCGTCAATCGCCTCGATCGAGCGAGCGGTGGAAGGCTTTGACGATCTGCTGGTGCGCGGCTTCGGCGCGATCGGCGGAGATCACGGTGTTCACCTGCAATTCGCTGGTATTGATCATTTGGATGTTGATCTCGGCATCAGCCAACGTCTTGAACAAGATTTCCGCCACCTGCGTGTGGCTCCGCAAACCGATCCCGCTGACAGTCACCTTGACGATCCCGCCAGCCGCGTTGGCCGATCGCATCTTGAATCGATCCCGGATCGACTCGGCGACCGCCAAGCCGTCCGCCAGGCCCGATTCTTCCGTCGTGAAGCTAATGCTGGTCGAACCCTCGGCCCCATCGTAACCTTGGACGATCATGTCGACAAAGATTCCCGCCCGACCGATTTCTTCGAACACGTCGGCGGCGATCCCGGGATGGTCGGGAACCCCATGCAGGGTAACGCGAGCCTGGGGCCCGGAGACCGAGATTCCGGTCAAGGTCAGCCCCTCCAACGCGTCGTCACGCAGCCGCGAAACGAGCGTCTGCAGGTCGGCCGCTGCGGCCCGCTCGGCGCGGATCTGGACCCAGGTCTTGGCTTCGGGCGGCGTCTGATCGAGCCCGAAGGCTTGGTGGACCGCCCGCAGCGCCGCGTCGGCTTGGTCGCGAGAAACCAAAGCCGAAATCTTGATTTCCCCGGTCGTGATCATCTGGATGTTGACGCCGGCATCAGCCAGGGCTCGGAACATTCGCCAGGCGACGTTCGTCTGGGTCGCCATTCCCAAGCCGACGACTGACACCTTGGCGACCCGATCGTCATGCAGAACGCCGGCCGCCCCGAGCCGCTCTGCCGGATCGCGGACCGCGTCCAAAACCGCTTCGAGTTCCTCACCGGGGACGGTGAACGACACGTCGGCGAGACCCTGCTGGCCGACGTTTTGCACGACCATGTCGACGGCGATCTTGCGGTCGGAGATCGCGGAAAAGATCTGCAGGCTCGTCCCCGGGACGTCGGGGACGCCCAGAATCGTCACCCGGGCTTCGGCGCGCGTCAGCGCCGCACCGCTGACGGGGACCGAACGCGACTCCGGCTCGGCGACGATCATCGTCCCCTCGATGTCCGAAAAGCTGCTGCGAACGTGGATCGGCACGCCAAACTTTTTGGCGAACTCGATCGACCGGCTGTGCATCACGCCCGCCCCCAAGCTGGCCAATTCCAACATCTCGTCGTAGCTGATCACGCCGACCCGACGGGCCTCGGGCAACAGCCGCGGGTCGGTCGTGTAGACGCCGTCGACGTCGGTGTAGATCTCGCAGGCGTCCGCCCCCAGCACCGCGGCCAACGCGACCGCCGTGGTGTCGCTGCCGCCGCGACCGAGCGTCGTGATGTTCAGGTCGTCATCGATCCCCTGGAAGCCGGCCGCGATCACGATGAAGCCGCAATCGAGCAGCCCTTGAATCCGGGCGGTGTCGATCGACCGGATCCGCGCCTTGGTGAAGGTGTTGTCGGTGAGGATGCCGAGCTGGCCACCGGTCAGGCTGACCGCCTTGGACCCCAACGCGTCGATCGCCATCGCGACCAGCGCCACACTGACCTGCTCGCCCGTGCTCAACAGCATGTCGAGCTCACGCGCCGGAGGCCGCGGGCTGACCTGCTCGGCCAATTCGACCAGCCGGTCGGTGTGATGCCCCATGGCGCTGACGACCATCAGCACCTGATTCCCCTCGCGCTGCGCGCGGATCGCCTTGCGGGCCGCGGCGCGAATTTTTTCCGGGTCGGCAACGCTCGTGCCGCCAAACTTTTGAACGATCAGTGACATGGGGTCTAGGCAGGAAAGTCGGTTGAGAAAACGTTGAAAACCTGGCGACGTGGGCGCCAAGCCAGTTCGGTGAAGCGGGTGCGATCGTGGCGGGAATCGGACGGGGCAGCGAAATCGTTCAGCGAATCCACTGGCCGATCAGGTCCCATCCTTGGGGTAGCCGCCAGCCGCTCGCCGCGGCTTGGACTTCGTCGTAAGCGGTCTGAGAATCGGGTTCGATCCCCGTGCCGGCGACCAGGAAGGGGACGTCACCGTGACTGTGTTTCTTCGTCGCGCAGAAGGTCGGGTGATCGGGGGAAACGAGGATCCGGTGCTCGCCACACGAGCGGAGCTTGTCAGCGATCGGGCCGACGATCGCCTCATCGATCCGCCGCATCGCTTCGATCTTGGCGTCATGCCGCCCTTCGTGAGAAGCCTCGTCAGGGGCTTCGATGTGGACGCAAACCAGGTCGTATTCGTCGAGCGCCTCGACCGCCGCCCGCCCCTTCGCCTCGTAGTCGGTATCGAGGTACCCGGTCGCGCCGGCGACCACGATGCGAGGCCACTGGACCAACGCAGCGATGCCACGCAACAAGTCGACGGCGGTGATCATCGCGCCACGCACGCCATGCAGCGACTCGAAACTCGGCAGCCGCGGCGCTTCGCCCAGCCCCCACAACCAGACGTTGGTGACAGGATGGTAGCCCTCGGCAACGCGCCGCCGGTTGATCTCGTGGTCAGCAAAGAGTTCGCACGAACGGTCCATCAACGACGTCAACAAATCACTGCCCGGGCCGCGCGGGTAGTCATGATCAACCGGCAGGTCGGTCAGATCGTGCGGGGCGCTCGTGCGGGTCTGGCGCGAGAACGGCGCGGGTCGATCCGGACGGCCACGAAAGATCAGCAGGTTCCGGTAGCTGACGCCCGGCACGAACTTCCACTGCTCGGGCAGCAGCCCCGACAGGGTGTCCGGGTCGGCCTCGTCGATCAGGGCTCGCTGTGCAACCGCCAGCAGCTCGGTCGCCTCCTCGGTGCTAACGTGGTCGGCGGTGAAATCGGCCATGATCTGGTCACAAATGGTGACCAAGTTGCATCGCACCGCCCAATCACCCGGCGCCAATTCGATCCCCTGGGCAGCCGCTTCCAAAGGCGCACGACCGGTGAAGTAGCGATCGGGGTCGTAACCGAGCAGACAGAGATTGGCGACCTCGGACCCGGCCGGGAGGTGTGCCGGCGTGTTGTTGGACAAGCCCACTCGCCCGGCGGTGGCGAGCCGATCGAGGTTCGGCAGGTCGGCCGCTTGCAACGGCGTTCGCCCGCCCAATCCTTCGATCGGCAGGTCGGCACACCCGTCGGGGATGATGATGGCGTATTTCATGGGTCGCCAGAAGAAAGTCCGTTGGTTGCTCGGCAAGGCGAGGCCATTCCCCGTCGCCGATCTGGGTCAAGAGTATAGGAGTCCAGACCGATTTCCGGCAGGGATGCTCGGCAGCTGGCCCGGACCGAATACCACCCACCCCGCGACGCCGACTTGGCGATGCCGCCACCGAGCAGGGCGAGACAGGGCAGGGCGGGCAAGGGCAGGGCAGGGCAGGGCAGGGGGCGGAGGTTGCTAACACCCGACCAAACGATCTTTCAAAAAAATGATCACAAACACTTGACACCACATCTTGCTAGTGCTCTAATGCACTAGTACACAAGTTTGTGAGTTCGACTCGGGGGAGGGCGGGATGTTTTTTTCGATCGAACCCAACGACGGGGTGGCGATTTACGAGCAGATCGTGAGGCAAGTGAAGTTCGCGATCGCCGAGGGAACGCTCCGGCCGGGCCAGTTGCTGCCGAGTGTCCGGTCGCTGGGACAACAGTTGGCGATCAACCCCAACACCATCCAACGGGCCTACCAGCAATTGCAGGCCGATGGCGCCCTCGAATCGCTCCGCGGTCGCGGCTTGGCGGTCTGTGCCGACGCGACCGCCGCCTGCGTGGAGGCGCGTCGCGAGCTGATCGCGCTGCGGCTCCGTTCCGCATTGACCGAAGCGCTGCACGCCGGCTTGTCACCCGCCGAGATCCACCAACTCGTCGACGAACAATTGGCTCAGCTCGACGGCACGGTGACCAGCGTCTCCTCGCCTAGTCCTAACGCGGCCGACTTATCCCCTTCTTGATCCGGACCGACTCCGCTTCCTCATCTTTCTTGGGTGCTTCGCCATGTCCCAGAATTCGCCCACTTCGGCCATCTCCGTCAAGGATTTGGCAGTTCACTTTCGCGGCTGCGACGCGCTGCGGGGAGTCGACTTGGAGGTCCCCCGCGGGACCGTTTTTGCCCTATTGGGCGAGAACGGCGCAGGGAAAACGACGCTGATCCGTTGTCTGACCGGGTTCCTGCAACCCTCCGCCGGATCTTGTCGCGTGCTGGGGCTCGACCCGCTGACCGACGCGATCGAAATCCGCCGACGCATCGGCTACGTCTCCGATTCACCGGCGATGTACGAGTGGATGCGGGTCGGCGAGATCGGCTGGTTTGCGGCGTCGTTCTATCCGGCGGGATTCCTCGACCGGTACCGCGACCTGATCGGCAGGTACCAAGTTCCGGAAGACCGCAAACTCAAACACCTCAGCAAGGGGCAACGCGCGAAGGTGGCGCTCGCTTTGGCGCTCGCTCACGACCCCGAACTGCTGATCCTCGACGAACCGACTTCGGGGCTTGATCCGTTGGTCCGCCGAGAATTTTTGGAGAGCATGATCGATCGCGTGGCGACCGGCCGAACCGTGTTGCTGTCGAGTCACCAGATCGCGGAGGTCGAGCGGGTGGCGGACTCGGTGGCGATCCTCCACCAGGGGCGTTTCCAGATCATCGATTCGCTTACCGACCTCCGCGATTCCGTGCAGGAGGTGACGGTCAGCCTCGTGGATTCGCTCGCGCAACTGCCGGTTCCCGCACCGCCGACGAAGGTGCTCAGTGAACAAACCGAAGGTCGACAACGCCGACTGATCGTCCGCGGGATCGACGACCAGGCGATCGAAGCCTGGCGTGCTCGTCCGGGTGTCGCTGAGGTGCGGGTGCGTCCGGCCAGCTTGGAAGAGCTGTTCGCGGCCTGCGTGCGTGGGGGACCGGTCACCGGCGAAGCGATCGAAGACGACGGCGTTGCGACCGCGGACGTGGCCGGCAGCACCGGTGAGACACGGTCGGCGGGCTGAAGAATGGACCAGTTGAAAATGCAGGACGGGACGCACGAACGAGCGGGAGCGATGGGATGAACGGACGACTGGCGTTGGGCCGATTGTGGTGGAAGGAACTTCGGCAACTGCTGCCGTTGGTGATCGTCTTGCCGGTCACCATCTGCTTCTTTCCACTCATCGCTTGGCTGCTGGGTGGCTTGCCCCGCACCTCGTTTCCGTTCGGCTGGGCGGTGGTGTTCCCAGCGATCCCGGGGCTGTTCGCGGCGGGTGTCGGGGCGTTGTCGGTAGGAATCGAGAAGGAGCAACGCACCCTCGGCTGGTTGTCAAGTCTGCCGATCGAGCGGCTTCGAATCGTTCGAGTTAAGTTGGCGGCCGCGCTGCTCGCCTTGCTGCTTCTGTGGGCTTTGGCCAGCCTAGGGTTGAGCCTCGCCAGTCAATGGGGGGACGCCCTGGCCTCGCCAGAACTCGGCTGGGTAACCTGGCCACTGCACACCCTGTTTCTACTGCTTGCCGGCTTCGCGCTAGCGTGGTGGGCACGTTCACCCCTGACCGCGATGCTGTGGGTCGTTCCGGTCGCCACCCTTCCGCTTTTGCTGGCCCAACTGATTGACGGGGTAATCCGTTGGGACTCTCGGATCTGGTCCGACCCGAATCCGACCAGCCTGATCGTCAGCCAATCGGTGCTGATCCTACTGGCGGGATGGCTGGCCCATCGGCTCGGAGTGCGACACCTGTCGGCTGAGCGGGCACGGGGTCAACGGCTCACCTTCGCGTCGCTGGGTTTCGACGGTGATCAACCGCCAAGCGGTCGTGTTTTCCGAGACGATATCCAATCACGCTTCGCCGCGTTGGTTTGGCAATTCCGCAGTCAATCCAGCTCCGTCCTGATTGGCATCCTGTGTCTGTTGACCTTCGCGGTAATCGGTTTCGGCGCGACCGAGTTCGCACTGGCACCTCCGGGACTGGGCATTTTCGCCCTGATCGCGACGGTGTTGGGGGTGAGCTGGCTAGGGACGAGTGTGTTCCAGGGCGACGTGTCGAACGGACGGATTCGCTTCCTGGCTGACCGGGGCATCTCTCCGGGTGAAATCTGGTGGACCCGGCACGCGACACCGGCGGCCCTGTTGGCCGCCTTCGTGTTCGCGATGTTGACCTTGCAAACGTTTTCTCATCTCGGCTCGTTTCATTCGAATCAACGCGGCGAAGCGTCATTCGCCGAAGGTTGGCCCTTGATGTTGACCGTCGTATTGCTGATTTACTTTGTCTCGCAGTGGGTGGCGCAGGCAATGCCGAGCCCGATCATGGCGGGGATTTCCGCGCCGATCGCCTCCCTACTCACATTTGCCTACGGCTCGCTGGTCCTCTTTCAGTTCGGCACGCCGCTGTGGCTGGGCTGGCTGGTACTGCTGATCCCGCTGGTAGCGACCCGCCTGATGACCCGTCGCTGGATGGACCGCCAGCTAGGGATGGGCTACTGGCAGAGGCACTTCGCTTTCGCCATGGCTTTCTTCCTGCTGCCCTTGCTGCCGTACTTGGCGATGTTGGCCACACAGCCGGGGATGCCGCGGAGCATCGCGAGGGAATTGCGAGCAGCCAATACCGCCACGCCGCCGCGGACGGGAAC
>RECD01000281.1 GCA_007694185.1 Planctomycetaceae bacterium | reverse complement strand
TCGGCCCTCCCTAAGGATCGTACGGTAAAAAAGTATCCGGTACAAATGGCATTGTTGGGAAATGCCGTCCGCGGAACGAACTCTGCGGGCGAGCGATCTGCCACTCCTTATCCCGGAGGGATTAAAGCTTGAAGCCCTGGGTCGCGCAGCGCACCCGGGGATAGAAGAAGAAACGAAGATTTCGACCCCGCAGGGGTCGCAGCGAGGAAGCGCAGGAGAAGATCTGCGACCCTTCGGGGTCGGGAGGGTGTTGGCGGGGTCGGGAGGGTGTTGGGCGGTCATTCGTAACCGGCGGTGTTCGCTCCGCTCGACCGCCGGCTTAAAGCTTTAATCCCTGCGGGATATTTGCTGCCTGCTCCGGCGGTCAACCCCCGGGCCGTTGAGTCCGGTTTTCCGTTGCCCTATCCGGAAAGGTCGCCCATTTCGATCACGCGACAACGCCATTCGTGTCCGGTACCTTTTGTGCGAAGCACCCGGAGGGCGAGTTCCTCGCAAAAGGTACCGGACACGGATTTCCCGCACGATCTTTACCAGCGTTTGGCGCGTTTTAGGAAATCGGTCAGCTCGTCGTATTGACCGCCGTCGTTGGAATACCGCGCGTAGTTTTTAGCGGTTGCCAACCATTCTTCGGCGGAGCTGCGGATCGCCCGCAATTCTTGGCGGAAGTCGTCGATCTGCACCGGGTGAACTTGACCCGATTCGAGCGAGCGGTGGAGTGCGCTTTCCGAAGCGCGTTCGCAGAGGCTGCGGAGGTCGGCGCCGGTGAACAACGATGTCGCTTCGGCCAACGAGTCGACGGCGATGTTTTCACCGCCGGGCAATTGCCGCATGCCACGCCGCAACATCTCCGCGCGCGCGTCGCGGTCGGGCGGGGGGACAAACAGGGTCCGGTCGAAGCGACCTGGTCGGCGGAAGGCCGAATCGATGTTCCAAGGGGCGTTCGTGGCGGCGAAAACGAGCACGTTTTCGTTGCGGCTGCCGATCCCGTCCATTTCCTGTAGCAACTGGTCGACCAACGTCTTCCAGAACTGCGATTCGCCGCCGCGACGGTTACCGCCGAGCGCGTCGAATTCGTCAAAAAACAGCACGGTGGGAGCGCGACGGCGAGCTTCCTCGAACAGTTTGTGGACCATCTTCTCGCTCTCACCGAAGTACTTATCGATGATGTCGTGGATCCCGACGGCGATGAACTGGGCCCCCACCTCGCCCGCCGTGGCCCGGGCGATGAAGGTCTTGCCGCAGCCCGGAGGGCCGTACAGCAGGATGCCGCCGCCGGCCTTGCGCGAAAAGGCTTTGAAGATGTCCTGTTGCTTGAACGGGGCGATGATCCGCAGGTGGATTTGGCGTTTCACGTCATCCAGCCCGACGACATCCTTGAACGTCACCTCGTCGTGGGCCCAATCGAAATCGTCGAGCGACGGTTCGTCCGTGGCGTTGGCCAGCAGCGCGAGCAGTTCCTCTTCCGGATCGAGGGAATCGTCGTCGTCCTCGTCCTCGTCGTCGAGCTCCAGATCATCGTCGTAATCATCGGGATCGAAGGGGTCATGATCCTTCATGAACGCCGGTATTGGCGGCGGGGTGAGGATGGACTCTGCGGTCGCCGGCGGCATGGGTTCGGCAGGCGGTTCGGGAGGCAGCCCCAATTGTTGTGCTAACAGGCTGTCGCGCAAGCCCGGGTCGTCCATGGTGGCCTGTTCGTATTGCCGACGGGCCGCCGGCAGGTCCTCGCGAGCGAGCAGGATGCGGGCCAATTCGCATCGCAGCGACGGGTTGGACGATTTGGCGACCGCCTCTTCGGCGCGGATCAACGCCTCGGACATCGCGCCGGTCCGCCGCAGCAGGCTGACGAAGCTCACCATCACGGCGGGCTGGGTCTGCCCCAACTCGATCGCCTTGCGGAGCGCGTCCAGGGCAGCCGGTTCGTCGGCTTCGCGGATCAGCAATTCGGCCAGGTGGGCCCACAGCGGCCCGTTCGCCGAATCGAGGGCGAGGGCTTGACGCAGGGCGGTGATCAGGGCGGCTTGGCTCATCGGGTCGGGACTACCTTCATCCAAAATTTGGTCAGCGGGTGAGCGATCCAGGTATAAACGCAAAGGATCACCCAGGAGAGCGTGATCCAGCCGGCGTAGGGTGCCAAGAAGGGGATCTTGGGTGCGAAGATGATCAGAACGATCGCGGCGCCCCACAAAGCGAACTGTTCACCCGGCAGGCGGCTGAGTATCGCGGCCAGATAATACATCGGCAGGTAGGTCCAACGGCACACGAAGTCGCAGTGTTGGAACAGTTGCACCGTGTCGTTGTCGGCGGGGTTCAGCCGCAGCGCCTCGCGGGCATGTTGGCGAGCTTGGAAGGGTCGGAAGGAATGGAGACAGGCGTATGCCATCGCGCTATGAGAAAACTCTGAATCGGGGCTGAATTGCAGCGACTGGCTGCCATGGGCCATCGCCTGGCCGCCGGGACGACGCCGTTCGGCGTGAATCACCGCGAGCATCCCGTGAGCCGCTTCGTTTTCCGGCGCGAACCGGAGGCTGGTTTCGACCAACTGTTGAGCCTTGTCCAAATGCCCGGTCTTTTGCATCAAGGCTCCGTATGCCATCAGCGTCGCGGCGTCGGTCGGGTCCTGGCGAAGGGCTTCGATGTAGAACTGTTCCGCCTCGCGGTGCCGTCCCAACGCGGCATGGGTTTGCCCGGCCACGAACAGGCAATAGGGATCGTTCGGGGCGAGGGCGAGTGAACGGGCGACGTGGCTTTCGGCTTCCTCGGTCCGTTCGAGCCGCCGCAAGATCAACGCCAACTGGGCGTGCAGGTGAGGGTCATTGGGGTGTTCGCGTAACCCCTGGATCAGCGTCCGTTCCGCCAGATCGAACCGCTCCGCATCGACCCAAACCTGGACCTTTTGGAAGATCGAAACGCGGCTCTGGTCCTCCGCGGACAAGCCTTCGGTTGCATCTCCGGACATCGTTAGCCAGCCTCGGGAAGGGGTAACAACAACTTCACCACGATCGCGGCGATCCCGACCGCCAGGAACAGTTCGATCACAAAACCGACGATGCAGATCAGCGTCCCCAGTCCCCACAAGGTTCCCAGCGGGGCGTCGACCGCTTCGGCGAGCCGATACCGGCGACGCTGCGGCCCGGAGACCAACCAACCTGCCAACACGGTGACAGCCCGAATCGTCATCCGGCCGGTCGTCCGCCGAGTATCCGCGTCCCAGTCAGCAAACGCCGTGATCATCGCCGACATCACCGACGCGTATAACACCAGCGTACCGACAATCGTACCGATCAGCAGCGGCCAAAACCGATCTTTCAAGCCCAGCCGCCTGGAATTGATCGCCAACAGCGTTCCGCCCGCAAGCGGTCCGACGAAGAACGACCAGAACAAGATCATCCTGGGGTTCCAGGGCCGATCGAGTTCGCCCGAGTCGTCGTCCTCGGAAAGGACGGGTCGGAGCAGGTCGTCCAAGTCCGGCATCGGCGATCGGTCGGAACGGGACATCAGGCCCCCTGGTATGGCGAAAAGGATGCTGTCAAAAGGGCTTCGTGAACGGTTCGGATCGGCCCCCATGCGGTGCGCACCGAGGCCCGTGCGGTTCGCATCGAGCCCCGTGCAATTCGCATCGGCTCCGGTTTCGCTGTGGCAACGGGACGCGTCATCGTATCAGGTCCCGCCATCGGGTATCGCCACCGAAGGCGACTTTTCATCGCCGCCAAACGGGGGAGTGCGGTCCGTTTCATCCACGTCCTCGCCGGTCGACTGGTGAACGGGAACCGGATGACCAGACTCCGCCGGGGCGTTCGGTTTGCGGTTGCGGGAATGCGGCCAGAGACTCAGCAGATTCGCGACGATGATCAGCCCACCGCCGACCAACATCGGCAGGACGATCCGCTCGTTCTCATACTCGACACTGAACAACCGGCTGAGCACCCCCGGCAGGACCATTGCGGCGCCGGCGGCGCATACCGGTTCCAGCGTGTAGATGATGCCTGCTTGCGACGCCGACACGTAATGTTGATAAGTGTTCATCCAGTTGAACGCCAACACCGACGAAAAGACGCTCAGGGCCAAAATCAGCGTCCAAAAGTCGGGCCGGGCACTCATCACCAACCAGCCGCCGACGGGCGTTTCGGTAACGAACGGCCGCGCGACCAGGAAGATAACGAGCGCGAACGCTGCGGTGCTGGCGAACATCCCGGGCGTCAACGCGGCCGCATCGAGCCGCCGGCCGTAGTGATCGACCAACATGATCTGGCCGGCAAAGAAGACCGCACCGAGCGTCGTCAAGCTGTCGCCGGGAGTCCACGCCTGCCAGGCCCCGGCCGCCATATGAATTCCGCCCCCGGAGATTTCGACCAATCCCGTCAAAACCGCGACTCCCAACAGCGCGACGGCGACCCCCAGCAATACCGGAAAGCGAGGCTTCTGCCGCCACAAGATCGCCGTCAATAGCGGCGTGAAGACGGCCACGAGGCTGGTCAGAAACCCGCTGCGGGATGCCGGAATCGTCGCCAGGGCGATGATTTGCAACACCAACCCGATCACAAAAAACGCGCCGATGTAGGTTCCGGCGACCCATTCGGCGCGGCCCGCTCGACGGAACAGCGGCCGGAAGAAGATCGCGAACAGCGTGAAGGCGGTCAGGAACCTGCAAAAGATCAGCCAGGCGGCGGCCGACAATCGCAGCGGGGTCGACGAGTCTTCCGCCAAAATCGAGAACTGCTCGTCGACTTGCAAGTTGATCGTCTTGGTCAACGGGAACGACAACCCCCACAGCAGGTTGACGGAAACCAGCATCAGGATGGCGGTCCAACGGCTGACCGGCCGCGTGGCGGTACCCGACATGGCGGTCTCAGTACCCGTAGCGGGTGAAGTAGTCAGCCCATTCGCGGCGAATCAACGCTGCTTGAGCTTCCGGCAACTCATGCCGGTTCGCGCGGTATTCGCGGTGCTGAGTCTGAGCCCAAGTTTCGAGCCGCTCGCGGACATGATCGAAATCGCCCAGCCGCAACCGCGAGTAGATCGATTCGACCTGCTCGACCGGGTCGGCGATCAGGTCCTCATAGCGGATGTCGATCAAGTTTTCTGCCGGAATCTGGTCGCGGTCGCGGTGGAACGCGTCGTACATCCGCCGCAAACATTCGACGACGTACGGTTCCAAGTCGTTGTCCGTCGCCACCTGGATCGCTTGCACCTGATCGAGGCTCTGCCACAACCGCACGGTCGAAGGAAACAGCTCAGCCGGGTTGCGGCTCAAGTGAATGAACTTCGCCCCTGGGAAGGCGCGGGCGAGCGTCGCGACGCGGCCGGTGTGCGTCGGGCTCTTGACGATCAACGGCCGTTCGGTCCGCCAGGAAACCGCCTTCAGAAATCCTCGCAACCCATTTTCCCATTGATCGCGAGCCGCTTCATCGAGCGTTTCGGTATCGAGATAATCGAGATCGACCGGCGGCTGGCCGGGGAAGGCGATCCGGCGATAGGGCGACGGCAAACCGAGAACCAAGAGGGCGAATTCGTCTTCCTGCGGATGGTCCCAACCCGTTTCCATGTTGTCCATCGGCCGACGGTCCGGTAGCAACCATCCGAAAAACGTGCGGAAGAACCATTCCGATAACAGGAAGTGATGCGGCGCGAAACACTGGAACGTCGACGGGCTGCTGAATCGCTCGTCCGCCACCAACAATTCGTGCAGCAGCGTCGTGCCGCTCCGCCAATGCCCGATGATGAAAACCGGCGGGCCGTGCAAGCTGGAACGTTCGATGCGACCGCGACAAAACAGCGTTTGCAACGCCCCGAGCAACGCGTTGACCGGCGTCGCGAACGTGACCGCGATCGCCATCCCCCACCGCGAAGGGGAGATGCGAAATCGGCCCGAACGGAGCAGTTTCCACCAGGCGACCGGCCGCATGCCGTGCCAAAAGCGAGGGGTGTAAAACGGGTAGCGGTTCAGTTTTTCGCTCGGCACGTCGGATCTTCGTGGGCGGAATTGGCTCGGGTGGCGAGAGCGTGCAAAGTGGCAGCCAATCATGCGCCGGGGCGCAAGGGACATCGACTTCGCCATCCGGGAGCCCTCGCAAACGCGGGTATTCCCATCAGAAAACCGGTGTCCGGACTCCGGAACTCGGCCCAGGATATCGCGAAGCAGTCGATTTTCCCAGCCATCGTGCGAGCCTCGTCGCGGACAGCGGCTAAAGTAGCAGGCACACTCGGTGTGCCGTCCGCAATTGGCCGCGAGTTGGTCCGGCTGCCCAAATGCGGCCCTGGGGCTACAATCGGGCGAGCGTTTTCGTCATGGCGAACGAAGCGGCGAGAGAATTTTACGAGGGCCCCCGAACTGATGCCTGATCCCGACCCGGCCGACCTGTCCATCGCCGACCTGCAGTCGCATATCCGGCGGATGTACTACGAAAAGGATGTCGCGCGGGGCGTCGAAGGGACCTTCATGTGGCTGATGGAAGAGGTCGGCGAATTGGCGTCGGCGCTGCGGGGCGACGACCGCGAGAACCTGGCCGAAGAATTCGCGGACGTGATCGCCTGGTTGGTCACGATCGCAAACGTCGCCGACATCGATCTGGCTTCGGCCCTGTCAGCCAAATATGGGCAGGGTTGCCCCGGTTGCTCGCGGTTCGTCTGCGTCTGCCCCAACGAAGAGAAGCCGTGACCGCCATGCCCACTCCGAACTTCGCCTCGCAGGCCGCTTCACCGAACGCCCCGCAGGCCGCTGCGCCGCCCGCTCAATCGCTTTCGTCGCATCGCGCGTCGCTGCTAAGTTGCTGCGTCTGGTTGCTGGCCATCGGTTTGGCCTGCACCGCCGCGCCGGCTCAACAACCATCGGTTGGCCAAAGCGGAACCTACTCGGACCGCGTGGACGCCGGTTTTCGGGGCGAGTTGCGGGTCGGGTCTAACGAGATTTACGAGATTGACGAGATTCACACATTCGGCTTGTCCGGCACTTCGTCGGCCGAGTTGCGGGTCGGGATCAACCAGATCTATCGGATCGGTCACTGGACCGGCGTCCGCTGGACCGAAGTCAGCTCAGGCAACGACGGAGATCTCAGCAGCATCAGTGGACCAACCGTCGCCGCGATCGAGACGCTCGATCCGGACGGCGTTCGAGTCCGTTTCGAACAACCGGCTCCAACGGATGCTTCGGGCCCGGCACCTTGGTCTTACGCCGTGCCCGGTTCCTCGACCGCCCCGTTGCGATTACTCGATTCGTCGGGCGAACCGATTTGGAACGGCCGGTTCGCGGGCCGCCCGATCGAACCGTCGACGCCTTGGGTGGTGGTGATCGGCGAGCCGTTGGGGATCGAAAGAATCGGCCAAAACGAGTTGCTGGGGCGAGAAGCGACGGTCGCCGTTTCAACGATCGAAACAGCCGCCGACCTGCCCGACCGGTTGGCGGGATGGGAAGGTGTCGATCTGCTGGTCATCAACCCGCCGGGAATGCCGGTCCTGCAAACTCTCGATCCGGGCCAGATCGCCGCTTTGACCGATTGGGTGCGGCAAGGCGGCCGGTTGCTCGTTTCGCTCGGTAGCGACGGTGCGGAAATGTTGTCGACCAGCCCGTGGATAGCCGAACTGATCGGGGTCCAGCCCGGTGGGGCGCTCATTCGGCTCGATCCGGCCGCGCTCGAAACCTACGTCGCCTCGTCAGTCCCGCTACCGACCTTGGACGGTTATCCCTTGCCGCTGGAAGGGGGCCGGACCTTGATCCCGGGTGGCCGCACGACGACGCGTCAACCGGCGCGGTTGGCGATGGAACGGATTGTGGGGCTGGGACGGGTCGGCGTCACCGCCTTCGGTTTGCACACCGCCGAATTGGCCGCTTGGCCTGATCGGCTGACCCTGATCACCCGCATGCACCCGGGACTGCTCGATGCCGACACCGACCGGCGGCGTGAAGTCCGGATCCGATCGACCGTCGGCTACGAGGATTTCGCAGGCCAAATCCACACGGCGCTCGATCGGTTCGATTCGCACCGACGATTGCCCTTTTCGATCGTCTCGCTGATCCTGCTGGGACTGATCGCGATCGTCGGACCGCTCGATTATCTGCTGGTTCGCAGATGGGTCGGCAAGCCGTTGTTCGGCTGGATTTCCTTCCCCGTCGCCATCGTCTCGGTGTCCTGCCTGGTGATCTTCCTAAACGGGTCGTGGGGCGGAGTCGATGCCGGCCCGCGGATCGGACGGATCGAAATCGTCGACATCGGCGCCACATCCGATCGTCCGACCGCGCGCGTGATCGGCCTGACACACCTTTCCAGCCGCCCCGCAACGCGGATCGATTTCCCCGGCGGCGTTACCGAAACCTGGGCCGCCTTCGCTGAGGTCGGACCGAACGGGACAGCCGCAAGCGATTCGAACGAGACCGGTATGTCGCCGACGTTGACACGAACTCACGGTTATCCCGGCGCGGCCTTCGGCGGGATCACGATCGCGGGGGAGAACCTGACGTTGCCGCCCTACCGCGTCGCCTTGGCCGCGGGCGGCGAAGACGATTCATCGCTCGCCGGCGGCCCGCTCGGATTTCCGCTGCCGCCGATCGGCAGCAAGTCTTGGTTGACCCGTTGGACGTTTCAACCAAAACTCGGCCCGGTCGAAGGGTTGGCCCAACGACGTGGCAGCGAATTGTTGGCGGGCAGCTTGACCAACCCCCTGCCGGTCGACCTGCTGGACGCCGTCTTGGTCTACGGCAATTGGTCGTACCTGCTGCCGACGCGATTCCGCTCGGGCCAGCGGATCGAATCGGTCGACAGCCTGCGGCAAAAGAATTTTCGTTGGCACCTGACCAAACGGGAAATCGCCGACAACGCGTCAAGACTTGCCGCCTGGGACGTCGAGATGCATGACGATTGGCAACGGCTGACCGAAATCCTGATGTTCGAATCGTCGGTCGGCGGACGCGATTACACCGGCTTGTCCAACCGCGCCTTGGGCAGTCTCGACATGTCACACGCCTTGGCCCACGGCCATGCGATCCTGTACGGGCGGGTTGCCGAAAAGATCCTCGAAGACGGCTTCGTCCAAGAACGGCCGACCGTATCGGCCGCGCGAGTCCTGTTGCCCGTCGGCCCCGCCGTCATCCCGCCGCTGCCGACCGCGTCCGGTTCGGCAGCGTCCGGTTCGGCAGCGGCGTCACCGCCCTGACGCGACCACTGCCGTCCGCGAAACGCTCTTCCACCAACTCCTTCCTCTAAGTCCCGACGAGAACCCAACGCGTGATCAAAACCGTTGATCTGACGAAAAAGTACGGCGACACCTACGCGATCCGTGCCATCGATCTCGACTTGGGCCGTGGCGACCTGTTCGGATTCATCGGTCCCAACGGCGCCGGCAAAACGACGACGATGCGAATCCTCAGCACGTTGTTGACGCCGACTTGGGGCGAAGCTTACGTCTGCGGCCATTCGGTCCACACGCAGCCGAAGGAAATCCGGCGGTTGGTCGGATACATGCCCGACTTTTTCGGCGTCTACGACGACATGACCGTCGTGGAATACCTCGAATTTTTCGCCGCGGCCTACCGCATCGGCGGTGAAGAGCGGCGGCGAAAGGTCGACGAGATGCTCGACATCGTCGACCTCGACTTCAAACGGGACGCCTTCGCCAACACACTGTCGCGAGGCCAAACGCAGCGGCTCGGGCTGGCCCGCACCCTGTTGCATGATCCTCAAGTGCTGTTGCTCGACGAGCCTTTATCGGGGCTCGACCCGCGAGCCCGGATCGAAATGCGAAACCTGCTGCGGAAACTCGGCCAGCTCGGCAAGACGATCATCGTCAGCAGCCACATCCTGCCGGAACTGGCTGACGTCTGCAACAAAGTCGGGATCATCGACCGTGGCGAATTGAAGGTCAACGCGACGGTGACCGAGGTGTTGCGGCAAGTCCGCGAGCACATCGTATTGGTCGTCCAACCGGCCGCGCCAACCGAACTGGCAACGATCCGCAAACTGCTCGAAGGGCACGCGAAGGTGCAGAGCATGACGATCGGCGACGCCACCATCCGTCTGGTGCTGAAGCCCGAAGTCGAAGACTTCACCGACCTCCCCAAGCTGCTGATCGACAACGGCATCCATCTCCGAGGCTTCGCCGAAGAATCGCTAGACCTAGAATCGGCCTTCATGGCCCTCACCAAAGGGACCAGCGACAGGATGTGACCCATCCCAGCTTGCCTCGGCAACACGGGCAACCAGACAAAGACTGCGGGACAAAGCAGCCGAACCCGTATTAAGCACTTCAACAGGTCTTGTTCCGCATAACTCGAACGCATCAACCGACACCGGCGTTGGGCGTTCGCCCAGGATTTTCTGAAAGTTTTTTTGTGGGGCCGATTACCCGCCGGTGGCGTAAAGCCGGAGCCGAGAACGACCGCCTGATTATACCCAAACAATCCTGTTGAGGTGCTTGATCGTGTCGGGTTGGTCCGCAGATTGCGCAGATTTTCGCAGATTTCGGATTTACGCTAACGACGGTTTCTTATTGTGAACCAATATTCTTATGGGCATTTCTGATTGCCTGCCCGTCGGGCCAACGGCCCAATCATTTAGCATCGCGCGGTAGGTAAATTTCTGTCGCCACATCCACGCTTTGGCGAGCGTAGCTGCCGTCGCCAGACGGTGGCCGTACCCCACGGATTGGAAAAACCAGACAGCTATTTTCCGCACGATGCTTACCGGGCTGGTGTTCCTCATCCGCGGCACCAAATGCCTCCCGCTGTGATCTCTGTGCCCTCTGTGGCAAAAAACACAAACACCCGCCTGACACAACATCAGCGCCACCCCTCTTCCTTCCCACGACCGCTCGCCCTCTTCGCGACCGAGCTTGATCCCCGGAACGTCGCCGCTTAGGTTGAACTCTTCACAACTCCCCAAACCGCCGCCGCACAAGTTTCATCCGCACCACTTTTCCCCTCGATCGGTCAACGCCATGGACCCAGCACGTTCATCCAGTCGCCGTCAATTCGTTCGTGCCGTCGCTGCCGGCGGGTTCATCGCCCCCACCCTACTGCGTCCCGGCCATGTCAGCGGCACGGAACCGTCGACCGTGAATGCCGCGACAAACCCGGACACCAGCCGTGGCGAGGTCTTGCGGACCGACGGCGAACTGCTCGATAGCGGCAGCCTGCTCGAAGCGGCCCGCCGCATCCCGGTCGCGGGACATACCGATGTGCTGGTTGTCGGCGGCGGACCTGCCGGGATCGGCGCCGCGTTGGGAGCCGCGAAAGCGGGAGCGAGCGTGCGGCTGATCGAAACGGCCGGCTGTTTAGGTGGGATCTGGACCGCAGGCCTGTTGACCAAAATCATCGACGGACAAAACAAGCCCGGGCTGATGAAGGACCTGCTGCGGACTTTGGCCCAGCGGGGAGGTGACGTCGCGAAACAGACTCGAGGCGAGGTCTATGACCCCGAAATCTGCAAGTTGGTACTGGAAGAGTGGTGTGGCGAGGCCGGTATCAAGCTGCATTATCACACGCGAGTCGCCGCCGCGGTCACCGACGGGCGGAACCGGATCGCCGCGGTGTTGACCGAATCGAAATCGGGTCGGCAAGCCTGGACGGCGGAACGGTTCATCGATTGCTCCGGCGACGGCGACCTGGCCGCTCACGCCGGATGCCGATTCGACGTCGGTGTGGGCGATCAGTGCGAATGCCAACCGATGTCGATGATCGCCCTGTTAACCGGACTCGACCCGGCGAAGGTGCCCGAATTCATCCGCGAATCGGGGCCGGAAGCGAAACCGCGGTTGTTGCAATTGATGCGATCCGCGGGGATCGACCCCTCCTACAACATGCCGACGCTTCGGCACCTGCACAGCGGCATCTTCTCGTTGATGACGAACCACGAATACGGCGTCCCGGCGACCGATGCCGAACAGGTGACCCGGGCAACGATCCGAGCCCGCGGCGAAATCCACCGGATCGTCGAAACGCTTAGAAAACTAGGTGAACCGTGGGACGCGCTGGCGGTCGTGGCGACCGCCGAACAGATCGGGGTGCGAGAGGGACGGAGGATTCACGGACGCTACACGATCACCGGAGAAGACATCGTCAAAGGGATGCGACATCCCGATGCCGTCTGCCAAGCACGTTTCGGATTCGACGTCCACAACCTATTTGATGACGGCTCCAACCCCGACTTGGTCCGCCGCTTCCGATCAGCCGGTTCGAAACCCTACGACATCCCGCTCCCCGCGTTGATCGCGGCCGATGTCGACGGGCTGTTGATGGCCGGACGCTGCATCAGCGGCGACTTCATCGCCCATTCGAGCTATCGAGTGACCGGAAACTCCGTCCCGATGGGCGAAGCCGCCGGTCAAGCCGCCGCCGTATCGCTGATCCGCGACGTCCTGCCGCACGAATTGAGCTGGCGCGACGTACAGGAAACGATCAGCCAACCTTCCTGATTACGGAAAACCGGCCTCCGCAGCTCGGAACTCGAATTTCCGGCGAATATCCCAAAGGGATTCAAGACATCAGTGGTACCCAGGGTTTAGGAAAACCCTGGTCTATCACCGTTCGCCCCGTTGGGGCACCAGCCAGACGGATGGTCGATGGGTGGTGCCGTGGCCCGGTTGATTCGGCACTCGTCGGAGGGTGCCGGCGGTGGCGTAGGACGGGCGAGCACCCAGCAAGATCATCAGCCCCGCGCCCAGCAGGATGGCGGCGACGGCGAGTAGGATTGCGGTGGCGGCCCGTTCGCCAAACCGCGAACGGATGTCGTTGACACGCCGCAACCGGCCCAGGCTCGGAGCCTGCGCCACAGCCCCGATGCCGATCCAGGAGGCCAGGGCGATCGCCAGACCGCCGACCAACCACTCGCTCGCGTTGGGCATCAGCTCACCGAACGGCGTTTCCCGTTCTTCCTCGGAAAACTCACTCGGCCGAATCCTGTCGCGCTTTGCGACGCAGCGTCTGCACTTCCGTCCTCGCCGATTCCAGATCGGGGGACACCTCCAAGGCGCGGTTCAACACCTCGATCGCCCCGTTCAGATCACCCATGGCGACCCGGCAACGGGCTAAACCGAGCCAGGCCGAGTAGTGGTAGCAACAGCGGGCGACGCAGTCGAGGTAGGCGGCGGTCGCCGCGTCATGCTGATCCAGCCCGTACCAACAGATCGCCAACTGGTGATGAACTTCGGCATGCTGCTCGGATTGGTCCGCCAGGATCAGCGCCGGTGCGAGCGCGGCGGCGTACTCGCCCGACTCGTTCAGTCGTATCACCTGGCGCAACCGCGAACGTTCACGCAAACCGAGTGACCGGATGAGCAATTCGTGAAAAGCCGCATCCGCAGCAGAGCGGACGCCTCGGTCCGGATCGGACAGGGCTCGTCCCAAATCGGCCAGCGATTGGCAGTTGCCCACCAACCCGAGTGCCGCGGCCGCCGCAATTCGGTCGGCCACATCGCCGCGTTCCAAAATCGCCTGCAACGTGCCAGGCAGGTAAGTTTGACGTAAGCTTATCTCGAACCACGCCTCATTCTGCTCCGTAAGAAAACGCTCGTGAGCTGCGATCAAACGAGAACGGTGAGAAGAGGGTGGATTCACGGTTCGGCATCCATCACGGTGAGAAGCGACTGGTCGATGTCGGAACGATGACAATCTCGATCCTTCGACCCGGATAAAACGGTTTCCTTTCCGCCTCTCCAATTGCCATCCTAGAAACGCTGCTGGCAAAAGCAAGTCGGTGATTTGACCTCTTTTTACACAAAATTCCCGATGGCGACGCCGAGTCGGATCAAACTGGGGGGGGTGTTGTCGCCGATCCGATCGGGCATCCGAGTCCTGCGGGGGGGCGAGAACCCGGGCCCGGAAACCACGGTACACTGTCGTTACGAGCGTGAAAAAAGTGTCGGGTCGGTCTCGATGTGGGCGATGAGCGACTTCAATGGACCTTCCTAGGACGCCGCTGCGGATGTCGAACCCTGCGATCCCTCACACGATTCACTTCGCAGGCCGTGCCGTCGCGTGCGTCGTGGCTTGCCTGCTCAGCCTGCTGGCGGGTGAAGCGTCGCTGTGGGCGCAGCCGCGCGGTTCCGCCAATCCGCGATTCGCTCAAGCTTCATCGGGGCCAGTCCTGCCGCGGGTCGCGGCGCGTTTGTCGGCACCGCTGCGAACTTCGATCGAAGGCCGTCCGGTTCGAGAGCTGTTGACGCAACTCGCCGAACTGGCGGAGGTGAACTTGTGGATCGACCGGCGGCTCGATCCCGACCGGTTGGTCTCGCTCGACCGCGAACCGCGGACGCTGTTCGGCGCGATCGCGGCGATCGCCGAAGCGGCCGGCGCCGAAGCGGTCGTCGTGAATGACTTGGTCCTCGTCGGACCGCCCGAAACGGTGCATTCGCTGCTCGGGCTGCTGCTTTCCGCTCGCGACCCCACGCCGCTCGATTCACCGCCGATCACACTCGGATGGCCCGAAGCGTCGACGCCGGAGGAAGCGTTGCGACATGTCGGCGGCGACTCGGCCGTTGGCGAAAGTTTTCCGCATGACCTGTGGCCCGCAGTCCGCTGGCAAGGGATCTCGGTCCCTTTAGCGACTCTGTTGGTGACGGCGCAATTCGATCGCATGCCGGCGGACTGGCAGGTCGCCGGCTCCAGCGCCACTCGGCCGGGTGAGGTGATCGGGGGTAGGACCAAGCCGCGGCGTCCAGCAGCGGTTGCCACGATTGAAGAGCCCGCCGTGGCTGCCGTCGACGCTCCCGAAGCGGCGAATTTGCCCGCCGATTTCGCCCCACTCGATGACCCGTCGGAAGACGCCGAATCCGATCGGCCGTCCCAGCCGTTCCGCTGGTCGCCGCGGTTGGTGCCGCTGAATTCACCGGCAAGCTTGGTTGTGTCGCACCCCAGCGGTCCTCATGCCAACGATCTGCGTCGCGCCGTGACGGCGGCTGACCCCAAAGCTTGGGTGAAGCCGAGTCCTGCCAGTCGCCGTCTCGAAGTCGGCGGTTCGCCTGCCGCCCAAGCCGCGGCGATCCGCCAGACGCTGACCCGTCTGGCGCCTCAAGCCGCCGGTAAAGTCGATCTCGATAAAGTCCGTTTCACACTCAATCTGCGAGGCATTCCCGCCGGAAGCGTTTTCGCGCAATTGGCGATGACAGCCGACCATGTCTTGATGATCGAAGCGGATGCTCAAACCGCCTGTCAAACGCTCGTGATGCTCGATGCCAACGACCGCACGCTGCGTGAGCTGGCGAAGCTGGTCGCGGACCAGGTCGGTGTCCGAGCCGAGTGGTCGGACGGCCAATTGCGGATCTCGCGCCGCTGACGATCGAAGCGAACAGGGGAAGGTCGCGGCTTGTTCTCTGGTCGTTTTTTTCGGTTTCAGGCCGAATCGGGGCGGAGCGGGTTGGCGGAATCGGATATCATGGGAATGTGTGGACACGCCGGTCATCGATCGGTCCCGCCTTTCCCACCCCGCCACAGGGCCCCGCCTATGTTCCGCCGTCCGGCTTGCCGTGATCGTTTCGTCTCGTTTGGGGGCGACGTTTGCCGAGCGACCTGTTTCCTCGCACTTGGTTGTGCGTTGGGGATGTCGACCGCACTTGCCGATGAGCCACCGGTTGATGTGCCGATCGGTGATCAGGTGCCTGCTGAACCGGCGGAGGCGAAGCCTGTAGAGGCTGCGGAAGCAGTGGCTGCCGAACCGGCGGACGTTGCCGCAGAACCGGCTGATGCTGTTCCGGTTTCGACTCAGCCCGAGTCGGAAGACCAAGCCGATGATCGAGCCGACGATCAAGCCCTCGTCTCTGTCCAGGACCGTTTGGTCTTCGAACGGGACGTGCGGCCGATGTTCAAAGCCCACTGCTGGCATTGCCACGGCGAGGAAGCCGATCCGGAAGCCGGTTTGGATCTCCGATTAGCTCGATTCTTGGCGACCGGCGGCGATTCCGGGGCCGCGATCGTGCCCGGAGACGCCGAGGAAAGCTTGGTTTACCAGCGGGTTGCGAGCGGCGACATGCCGCCGGGCGACGTGAAGGTGTCACCCGAGGAACTCGAACGTTTGGCCCGCTGGATCGCTCAAGGGGCGAATACGGCTCGCGAGGAGCCCGAATCGCTAGCGGTCGGCGACATCTTCACACAGGAAGATCGCGAGCATTGGTCATTCCGCCCCGTCGAGCGACCCGCCGTGCCGTCGGTGCCGCCGCAAGTCGGCGCGATCACGCCGATCGACGCGTTCCTGTGGTCGAAATTGGCCGAAAAGGGGATCGACGGGTTCTCGCCCGCCGCCGATCGCGCGACGCTGCTGCGGCGATTGTCGTTCGCCTTGACCGGGTTGCCACCGACCCCCGAAGCGGTGACCGATTTCATCGCGGACCAGCGGCCGGACGCTTACGAGCGAGTCGTCGACAGCCTGCTCGATTCGTCCGCTTACGGCGAACGCTGGGCACGCCATTGGCTCGACGTCGCCGGCTATGCCGACAGCGACGGCTACTCGGCCAAAGACCCCGAGCGGCTGTGGACCTGGAAGTACCGCGACTACGTCGTGAACGCGTTCAACCACGACAAGCCGTGGGACGAGTTCATTGTCGAGCAATTGGCGGGTGACGAATTGGTCACGCCGCCTTATGAGAACCTGACACCTGAGCAGGCGGAAAAGCTGATCGCGACCGGCTTTTTGCGGATGGGGCCCGACGGGACGACCGATTCCGCGTCGGACCAAAACGTCGCCCGCAACGACGTGATCGCCGAAACGATCAAAATCGTGACGACTTCGCTGACCGGTTTGACGGTCGGTTGTGCCCAGTGCCATGCCCACCGCTACGACCCGGTTTCGCACGCCGATTACCACCGGATCCGGGCGATCTTCGAGCCGGCTTACGATTGGAAAAATTGGCGGTCGTCCTCGGCCCGCTTGGTCTCCCAATGGGACGACGCGACCCGTGAACGGGCGGCCGAGATCGATCAGAAGTTGAAGCAATTGACGGACGAGCGGAACGCGGAGCTGGATCAGCTCGTCAGCGACACGTTCGAGCGGGAATTGGCGAAGCTGCCTGAAGAGGTCCAACCGAAGGCTCGCGAAGCCCGTGAAACGGCCGCCGACAAGCGGACCGAGGAACACCAGGCGTTGATCAAGGAATACCCGTTCCTGAACGTCAGCCGCGGGTCGGTTTACTTGTACCTCAAGGATCGCTTGCGTGGCTTCAACACGAAGTGGGATACGCTGCAAGCCGAAACGCGGGCGCTGCGTCCGGCTGACGATTGGATCCACTGTCTGACCGAGGTCCCTGATAGTATCCCGGAGACGAAGCTGTTCTCCCGTGGCGACATCAATTCGCCTCGTGAAACGGTCCTCCCCGGCGAATTGGCGGTGCTCGATCGCGGCGACGTCCAGATCCCTGAAAACGACCCGGAATTGCCGACCACCGGCCGCCGGCTCGCTTACGCCCAACACCTGACCGACGGCCGACACCCGCTCGTCGCTCGCGTCTTGGTGAACCGTTTTTGGATGCTCCACTTCGGCCGCGGGTTGGTCCCGACGCCGGGCGATTTCGGGATGCTGGGCGAACAGCCGACGCACCCCGAATTGCTCGATTGGTTGGCGGACGAATTCGTCGCGTCGGGCTGGTCGCTGAAGCACCTGCAACGACTGATCGTCCACTCGCAAGCCTATCGTCAGGAATCTCGGCGGACGGCGGAACTCGATGCGATCGATCCCGAAAACAGGCTGCTGGGGCGGATGCCCGTGCGGCGGCTCGAAGCGGAAGGGGTTCGCGACGCGTTGTTGGCCGTCGCCGGTGATTTGTCGAGCAAGATGTTCGGCCCGCCCGTCCCGGTCGCCCCAGATGACGTCGGCCAGATCGTCGTCGCCGCCGACAACCGCGATTCGGCTGGCCGGCCGACGAGCAAACAGGTTTCGTTGGGCGAAGAAGAATTCCGGCGGAGCCTCTACGTCCAAGTCCGTCGTTCGATGCCGCTGGGGATGTTGGAACCGTTCGACATGCCTGACTTGGCCCCCAATTGCGAACAACGAGCGACCTCGACCGTCGCCCCACAATCGCTGCTGATGATGAACAGCCCGATCGTCGTCGACCGGTCTCGCTCCATGGCCGATCGGTTGTTTCGTGAACTCGGCGAGGATGCCGACGAAGCGTCGCTGTTCCGCCGTGCCTGGTGGGTCGCGCTCGGCTGCGCACCGACCGAGGAGGAAGCCGCAGCGGGGACCGCCATGCTGCTTGAGCAGATCGGGCACTTCGCGGCCGCCTCACTGCCCGCGCCGACCGGCGACGGTGCCGCCGCGGACGAATCCGCCCCCGACCAGGCTGCCCTGCAAGCCGCTCGCGTCACCGCCTTGGCGACCCTTTGTCAAGCGTTGGTCAGTTCCAACCGGTTCCTGTACATCGACTGAGATTTATGTTTCATTCACGACGCCATTTTCTGCAACAACAAGCCTTCGGTCTGTCCGGCATCGCGCTGGCGTGGCTGATGAAGCAAGAGGGGCTGCACGCGGCCCCGCCCAAGCCGGCTACCGAACCGACGGTTTACGACTTGTTGCCCAAACCGACCGATCATCCGCCGCAAGCGACGGCGATGATCTCGATGTTCATGCAGGGCGGTCCGAGTCACCATGACTTGTTCGACCCCAAGCCGGAATTGCAAAAACGCCACCTGGAAAGCTACCCGGGGGACATCAAGTACGACAACGCCGCGGAGGCGTCCGCAAAGTTGTTCGCCAGCCCCTGGAAGTTCTCGCCCCACGGCGAGTGCGGGATGGAACTGAGCGAATTGGTGCCGCACCTGGGCGAAGTCGCGGACGAGATCTGCCTGATCCGCTCGATGCACACCGGCGTCAACAATCACGGCCAATCGATCAACGCGATGAACACCGGCCGCATCACCGCCGGTCGCCCGGCGTTGGGTTCGTGGTTCACCTACGCCCTCGGATCGGAAAGCCAAGAATTGCCGGCGTTCATCGTGCTGACCGACCCCGGCGGTGTTCCCGTGCTGGGTGTCGACAACTGGCGTTCCGGTTGGCTCCCGTCACTCTATCAAGGGACCGTCGTCCGGCCGAAGGAACCGCGGATCCTCAACCTCGATCCGCCCCCGGAACTCGCCGGAGCCCCCCAAGCGAGGATGCTCGATTACCTGAACCGGATCAACCGCGAACACCTCGAACAGAACCCGGGCGAACACGACCTGGCGGCGAGGATCCAAAGCTACGAGCTGGCCGCGCGGATGCAGGTCGCGGCTAAAGAGGCACTCGACCTTTCGCAGGAATCCGAAGCGACCCACCGGATGTACGGCCTGGACGACAAGTTGACCGCCGACTACGGGGCTCGCTGCCTGATCGCCCGCCGCTTGGTCGAACGGGGCGTCCGGTTCGTGCAAATCCACACCGGCAACCAGACCTGGGATCACCACGGCGGGATCGAAAAAGGCCTACCGGCGGTCTGCAAACGGACCGATCAACCCGGTGCGGCGCTCGTCAAGGATCTCAAGCAACGTGGGTTGCTCGACACCACGCTCGTCCATTGGGGGGGCGAGATGGGGCGTTTGCCAGTGATCCAGAACGAAAAGAACATCGGCCGCGACCACAACACCTACGGGTTCAGCATGTGGTTGGCGGGCGGTGGCGTGAAGAACGGCCAGATCTACGGGGCGACTGACGATTTCGGCCACAAGGCTGTGGAAAACGTCGTCAACCATTACGACTACCACGCGACGCTGCTGCACCTGTTCGGGCTGAACCCCGACCGCGTCACCTTCAACCGCCCGACCGGTCTGGATGGGCTCGTCGAAGGTCAAGACGGCAAGATCGTCTGGGACATCCTGCGGCAAGGCCAAGCCTGACGCTCGGCTGAGCAGGACCCATGCCCAGGCAAGCCACTCGTCAAATTCGACGAGTGGTTAGTGCTTTGTTCCAATTCGATTTTCGGGTTGACACACCGGAGGGCTCGCGCTCTGCCACTATTTTTGTTAGCGGAACGGCGCTAGCCGTCCGGTCCTACCTTTTTGTTAGCGGAACGGCGCGAGCCGTGCGGTCCGACCCTAATTTTCAATGGGAACACAGCACTAGATTTCTGGCCGCCTGCCTGCCCGCCCGCTGATCAGCGGAGCGAGATGGCTTGCTGCAGCGGCATCAGGACCTGGCCGACGAGGTGCTCGTCCGCGATTTCGCGGCACAACTTTGCTAGCCGCTGGAACTCTTCGACGTAGCTTTCGCCAGGCCCGAGGCTTTCGAAGCGGCGCAGCATCAGGTAGACGCTGAGCTGTTCCTCCGGGAAATCGCCGGACCGGACGTGATAGGCGGTCGTCCGCGACTCGAAACTGATCCGCACCTGCGTCTTACATTCTTCATCGAGAGCGAATTGGATCGCCGGGTCGATCGACAACAGCCGGCTGTTGGGGATCGAGAAGAATTTTTCCAGCGCGGGGCTGATTCCCAAGGCTTCGGCCAGCACTTCGCTGTGGTTGCCGCGGCAGGTGAAGTCGAACCCGAGCACCACGCCGAGCGACTCGCAATCGAGCGGGCTGACGGAAAGGGCGTAGGGAATCAGATCGAGCACCGATTCGTGCTGTTGGATCGCGTCCTCGAGCCGCTCCGGGTTGACGTAGCCGCTATTGATCCGGCGGGGTTCGACCGAAACCCAGCGGTACGGACCTTGCCCCTTTTCCTCTTCCAGCACGTACTCCTGCTTTTCCCGCCCGTAAAAATGCTCCATCGACGGAAAACGACGCTGAACCTGCTCGAAGAAGTGCAAGACCGACTCGCGACCTTGGGGCAGATCCATCTCCGTGCCCAGGTTGAGATTCAAGTAATAGTCTTCGCAAAACGATCCGTAGCCGCTCATGGTGTCAACTCCGCTAGGTTGGAATAGAGGTTGTCCCGAATCAACGACACTCGAACGCCGCCACCCGACAATCAAAACCGGACCGAAACAGGGGTGTCGGGCAAGCGGCTCTGCGGACCACGACGAGCCGACCGGTAAATAAAATCAACCGGCCGCGTCGACGCAGCAAACGATCGACGCTGCCTAAGTGTATACCGCAGGCCACGGTGAATCACGGGCTGCGACCGGCGAAGGGGGCCGCCCTGGCCCGTTAGGTGTGGATTTACGCCGTTAAACGCGATTAAAGTGACTGAAATATTTCTGGTATCGGTAGGTCCGCCAGCTCATCCAGGATTCCCTGGCTTCGTTCCTGGGCGTTGAGCACTTCCATTTTGCCGACGAACAGCATCACCTTGCCGCCGTCGGGCACGGCTTCCTTGATCAATTTCCCGGCTTCCCGACCGGCCATGTAGTTGCTGGTGCCCAAGTAAAAGCGTCGATCGGATGCCGGCGCGTCGCTGTCGTGACAGATCACTGGCATCACGGCGGCGGCGTCGTTGATCATCGCGACCTGGTTAGCCGGATCGATGGGGCTGATCGCCGTCCCGTCAAACTTCGCCGCGATGTTGCTCTCCAAATACCGTTTCTGCTCCTCGACCGAGCCGGACGAAGGCATCTGCACGTCGACGCTCGTTCCGAACTGCTGGGCAGCCCGCAAACACCCGAACTTGGCCCAGTTCCAGAACGGATCGACGCTGTTGGTGATGTAAGCCAGTCGCAAGCCCGATCCGTCCAGTTCCAGATCGGGGGCGAGCAGCGGGCCGTTGCCCAAACGGATCGCTTCCAGGTCCTGTGCGAACTGGTCGACGTTGCTCTCACGAATCACCCGGTGAGGGATGAACACCAATCCCGACTCCGGCACGTCGATCGGCTCGTCGCGGGCGATCTGAACCATCCACTGAACGCTGCGGTAACCGAACTCGTAGGGCTGCTGAACGATCGTCCCGTGGACCACGCCCTCCCGGATTCCGAGCAACGTTTCGGCGTGTTCGTCGAAACCGATCACCTTGATTTTTCCCAAATTGCCGGAACTCCGCAGGCCGGCCAGGATCATCGGCGTGTTCTGGCTCCACAAACCCACCATGCAAGCGATGTCCGGATGACGGAGGATCGTCGTTTCGGCGTTTTCCTTCGCTTTGGCGTTGTCCTGGTTGTCCGTCAAAATGTCGAGGACCGTGTAATTGCCCGCCTCGACAGGAAACTGACTGCTGCCGCTCCGCCCGGAATTCGCCTGATCGGCCCCCTTTCGCCCACAACCGAGCATCGCCATGACCGCAAGCAGGGCGATCGCTGACAAGAATGACCTGTCCGTGCCGCGATTCGGCTGACCAGTTGCGAAAAAACGGGAGACCAGCAGCGGCATGTTCATGACGGCGTACGGGAAAGTGATAGGAGTAGGAAGGCTGAGACGACGAGAAGCGATCGTGACAAAGCTTGAGGGGGATAGGTCGAGTTTAGCGATTCACCGGGTAGTGATTGGCTGGAGCACGGGCCGGGGGACGATCTACAGAGTACGGACGCCCGCCGAGACCATCGCTGCGGCATCCGACACCATCCGTTTCGTCGAGACACCAAGGGCAACTCCATCCGTGAAAATCGACTTAGTACAAGATAACGTCCAGCCGAGTCCGAAGATAACAAAACTTTTCTGCGAGCGAATCCAGTCGATGAAAGCCGGATCGACTGGTTCGACCGGTTTGACTTTGCGGGCGGTCCCCGAGCCGACGGATTCGGTTCCCGGTTCGGGGGTGCTGGGGATTTGGCGTCTGGGCGCGTGCCTGCATGCCGGCCCTCGTTCGCAACATTGGGCCGCCCAACCCGCCGATGCACGCGGCAATCCTCGCTGGGATTATGTCGTGCGAACCTTGCCTAAGCAGCCCGGTGATCGGGAAGCGGCTCGCGCGGGGCTTCGCCGGTTTGCCGAAGCGGCCGCGCTGGCCCAAGACCGACATCTGGTCTGTGTGACGGACGCGGCGTGCGAAGGGAACGAGCCGTTTTTGGTGATGCCGCGTCTGACGGGGCGAACGTTGAACGAGGCCTTGGCAGCAAACTACCGCCCTCCCTTGGCGGTCGCCTTGTGGTGGGTCCGACAAGCCGCCCAAGCCGCCGCGGCGTTGCACCGCGCCGGCCTGATGCATGGCGACATTCGCCCAGAAACGGCCTGGGTCGCCCCTGACGGCACCCTCACGCTGCTCGACCTCAGCTCCGCGGTGCCGCTGACGGACCCCGCCGGGGTTTCCGAGCCTTCGCCCACAACCGCCGACGACTTGGCGGCGCTGGGGCATTTGCTCTGGAATCTGCTCGCCTACACCTGCGACCGATCGGCCCAGACCGCCCGATTGGAACCGGTCGCCGACCTGATCGCGGAAACACTCGCGCCCGACCCGCACGCTCGACCCACAGCGACGCAGTTGGTCGAACGGTTGGAGTGCTTGGAACTCGTCTACTTGGGTCGTCATATCCGCCCCGAATGGGGTTCCGCGGTTACCGAACCAACCGAACTGCGGCCTGCCGCCTGACGGCCTCACAGCCTGCGGTCGACCGGCCGACAGGGTATACTGACAGACACGAGCATTTTCGGGCGAATCCGACCAGACCGGCCGTTGTCGGTGATGGTGCGGCTCTCTGCCCGACCACACGGTTTGTCAGCGAGGCGAAGTCGGATGAGCGGCGACATCGAAGATTTTTTGCGGCGAGCTGCCGAACGCCGGCAACAGCGGCAAGCCGCTAAAGCGCCCCCTGCGCCAGTGGCACGGCAACGTCCGGAGTACTCCGATTCGCGGAGTGAGCGATACGTTTCACGGCGAGATGAAGACGACGACTCGGTCGATGTCGTGCCGGTGGAGGCGATTGAAGAGCCGCTGTCGCGCCGGATAGCGGAATTGAAGCGAAAACAGGCCGCAGCCCAATCGAACCAGTCGGTCGGTCGTGAATCGTCCGTCGGCCGCAATTCGCCCCCAAACCAATCCCGCAACGCGCCTCCGGCCCAAATCCGCGGTTCGGGATCGCGAGGTGACGAACCGCAACAATCCGGACAGGCGACGGCGAGAGCTGAAGATTTGATCGCCACCATCGCCCCGGCCAAGTCCTACGCCGCCCCGCCGCCGGCGTCGACCACCGTGGGTGTCGGGATCCCCGAATTGCTCCGAATGCTGCAAACGCCTCACGGACTTCGTAACGCGATGCTGATCCGAGAAATCCTCGACCGTCCCGAACACCGCTGGTAAAGCCGAACGACATGCCCGACCGTTCCCCCGCATCTCCACACCCGACTTCGTCTCCAAGCCCCGACACGTCATCAGTAACCGCATCGCTCGACCAAGCCAAGGTCGGTTGGATCGGCACCGGCGTGATGGGACGCAGCATGGCCGGTCATCTGCTCGACAGCGGATACCAACTGGTCGTATACAACCGCTCGGCAGACAAGGCGGCGTCATTGGCCGACCGAGGGGCCGAGGTCGTCGACTCGCCCGCAGAGGTCGCCCGCCGCTCCGACATCGTCTTCCTGATGGTCGGCTACCCGGCGGACGTCCGTCAGGTCGTCTTCGGTGCCGAGTCCGCCGCCGGCGTGCTAGCGAACCTTCGGCCGGGCAACCTGTTGGTCGACATGACCACCAGCGAACCTTCGTTGGCGGTGGAGATCGCGGAACAGGCAAATCGTGTCGGCGTCGCCGCCCTGGACGCCCCGGTAAGTGGCGGTGACATCGGCGCCAAAGCAGGCACCCTGTCGATCATGGTCGGCGGCAACCCCGCGGCCTTCGACCGCGTCCTGCCGCTGTTCGAACGGATGGGCAAAACGATCGTCCTGCAGGGCGGCCCTGGCGCGGGCCAGCACACCAAGATGGTCAATCAGACGCTGGTAGCGGCCAGCATGATCGGCGTCTGCGAAGCGTTGCTCTACGCCGAAGCTGCCGGTTTGGACGTCACCGAAGTGCTCCGTTCCGTTTCCTCCGGTGCGGCCGGCAGTTGGGCGTTGTCCAATCTGGGACCGCGGATCGTCGCCGCCGATTTCGCCCCCGGGTTTTACGTCGAGCACTTCATCAAGGACATGTCGATCGCGCTGGCGGAAGCCCGGCGGATGAATGTGGCCCTCCCCGGCTTGGCGCTGGTCAGCCAACTCTACAACGCCGTAGCGGCCCAAGGTCACGCCCGTGACGGGACCCAAGCCCTGATGATCGCCCTCAGAACCCTCAACGGACGCAAGAATTCGGCATCCTGACCGCTTCCCAACGCAGGCCCCCCACGAAAGGTGCCACCCACTTTTCGCCACAAGGCACGGCCCCCCACGAAAGGTGCCACCCACTTTTCGGGCCCCCACGGCCCCCCACGAAAGGTGCCACCCACTTTTCGGGCCCCCACGGAAGGTGCGGCCCCCACGGAAGGAAGGCACGGAAGGTGCCACCCACTTTTCGGGCACGGAAGGTGCCACCCACTTTTCGGGCCCCCACGGCCCCCCACGAAAGGTGCCACCCACTTTTCGGGCCCCCACGGAAGGTGCGGCCCCCACGGAAGGAAGGCACGGAAGGTGCCACCCACTTTTCGGGCACGGAAGGTGCCACCCACTTTTCGGGCCCCCACGGCCCCCCACGAAAGGTGCCACCCACTTTTCGGAACACGGAAGCTGCCACCCACTTTTCGCACACGGCGCCCGGCCCCCACGGAAGGTGCCATCTACTT